>JALOQX010000132.1 GCA_025459265.1 Pirellulaceae bacterium
GTCACAGTTCGTCGTCCAGCGCACCGAGCAGGTCGTCGACCGCGGCACCGCCGGCCCGCGCCTGGTCCCAGCAGCGACGAGCCTGGTCGACATGCTCAGGACGCCGGTCGGCAAGCGTGGCGAAACAGGCGCCCAGGAGCACGAGCTGCGAAGCATCCAGTTCGCCGAGCCTGCTGCGCACAATCGCCACCGCCAGCCCGGGGGGCAGGGTTTCCGGCGTGTAGGTCAGATTCCGGCCCTCGTGGCGAACCGTCAGCGACCGCGGCCTGGCCTCCACCACGATCACGCGTTGCCCATCATCACCCACGGGGATTTCCTCGGCCGCCTGGAGCCGCTGCGCCAGCTCCTCCACCAGCCGCCAGAACTCCGCGGCGCGTTGACCCAGCTGGCGCAGCCGTTCGACGCGCGCTGCCTGGTCGGGCGGCCGCGGCGGGACCGCCGCCTGATCCAGCACACGACCGGCCTCGGCAAACTTCCGCGTGGCCAGCAGCTGACGCACGTGCTGCAGAAGCGGGTCGACTTGCTCGGCGGCCGGTGGAGTGGTCGCTGGCGGTTCCCCCGGCACGCCGGGATCCGGCTCGACCGCCGGCGGCAATGTCGGCGGGTCCGTGGACGCCGGCACGGTGGGCACCGCGGCGGGTGGCCCGGGAGTCCTGGGTGCAACAGGCGCCGCGGCCGGTGGCGGCCCGACCGGCGCCGCGCTGGGCGCTGCGGGAGCCCCCTCTGCCGGGCTGACTCCGGTGGCCGGACCCGGGGACGTCGCCTGACTCGGGCCTGCCGGCGTTGACGCGGCGTCACGGTCCCGCAGGGCCACGGCCAGCATAATCAGGGTCAACACGGCAAAGAACGCAGCCAGACTGGCGGCCAGCGGAAGCGAGGAGGATCGCTGCGCCGCTGGCGGCGCCACATGCGCATTCATCGGTCCGGGCGGGGCCGGTTCGGGCACACTCACCGCGTCTGGCGGTTCGACGTGAGGTGCGGACGCGACCGATACTGGCGGCGTGACCGGTGGCGGTTGAGGATGGCGCGCCGCAGCCGGCGGCGGCGGGACGGCGATCCCGTCAAGAATCCGCACTCCCGCCGGCGGGAACGGATTGCGGGCCGTGACCGGCGCCACGTCGGGCGTGGCAGCTCCTGCGCCCGCACGGGGTGTCACCTGTGCGGGAGGCAGACTCACGGCGACGGGCAGAACGCCCGCCTCGTGCGCAAGACCGGCGTCGCGAGCCGTGGAGTCAGCGTGGCGTGGCGTGGCGTCATACGCCGCCTTCTGCACCGGGTCGCGCAGGCAGGCCTTGGCGGCCGCCAGTTCGTCCAGCAGTCGCGCCCAGGCCGCCGCCTGCCGGCCGGGACGGCAGCCGCGGACGCGGGCCAGCGCCCGCTCGGCAGCCGCCGTGACCTGCGCCGGGTCGGACTCCGCGGGCTCCAGCCCGAGCAGCTGGTAGTAGGTCGGGTCCGTCAGCTGCGGATCCAGCCCCAGGAACTCATGATACGGATTGAAGACCTGATTCACGCAACGCGTCACCCTGCCACGCCTGCGACGGGGGCAGCACGCCGCGTGGCGGCCGACGGGCCCCGTCCCCTCCATCATAGGCACAGCCCGCACGGCAGCTCAAGCTTGGACGATTTCGGCGCGGACCGCCCGCGCCCGCTCGTACAGATGCTGCTGGTGCCGGTGCGGCGTCTGTCCCGCGCGCAGCCGCACCCGCTCGTAATGCCCGTCCGGCCGCAGCCGCCGGCCCTTGACGTTGTCCCGCGCGTACGACTCGAGCACCTCCTTGAGCCGCGCACGCGCCTCGGCGTCCTCAATGGGTACCAGCAGTTCGACGCGCCGCAGCAGGTTGCGCGGCATCCAGTCGGCGCTGGAAATGAACATCAGCTCCCGGCCGCCGGCCAGGAAGTAAATGATCCGGGAATGCTCCAGGTAGCGATCCAGGATGCTGATCACGCGGATGTTGTCGCTGATGCCCGGCACACCGGGGCGCAGACAGCAGACGCCGCGCACGTTGAGCTGGATTTCCACCCCTGCGCGCGAGGCGCGGTAAAGGGCGTTGATCATTTTGGCGTCGACCAGGGAATTGAGCTGCGCCATGATGCGGGCCGGCTGGCCGCGGCGGGCCCGCCGCGCCTCCTCTTCGATCAAGTCCATCAGCCGCTCCCGCAGCCCGATCGGCGCCGACTCGATCTTCTGGAACGCCTGCGGCTGCGAGAAACCCGTGATGGCGTGGAAGAAATTCAGACCATCCCGTGTCAGGGTCTCGTCACACGTCATGAAACTCACATCGCTGTAGAGCCGCGACGTGATCTCGTTGTAGTTCCCCGTGCCGTAGTGCACATACCGCCGCATGCCCTCCGGTTCACGCCGCAGCACCAGACAGATCTTGGCGTGGGTCTTGAGTCCCTTCACGCCGTAAATGACGTGGACGCCGGCCGGCTCCAACTGCCGGGCCCAGTCGATGTTGCGGGCTTCGTCGAAGCGGGCTTTGAGTTCCACGATCGCCGTCACGTGCTTGCCGTGCTGCGCCGCGCGCTGCAAAGCCGCGACGATCGGACTGTTGCGGCTCGTGCGGTAGAGTATCTGCCGGATGGCCACGACGTCCGGATCGTTCGCCGCCTCGTCCACGAACCGCACCACCGGATCGTAACTCTCATACGGCTGGCAGAGGACGATGTCGCGGGCGGCGATCGTCTGGAACATGCTCAACTGCGGATCCACCACCGGGGACGGCTGCGGCGGCCAGGGGTCATAGCGCAGATGATCATAGCCGGGCAGGCTGCTGAGCCGCATGAACGCAGCCAGATTCAGCGGGCCAGGCACAAGGTACACATCCGATGCGCGCACCTGCAGCGCCGTCTGCAGGAACTGGCGGATCGTCGGGCCGCTGCGGGCGGAGATCTCCAGCCGCACGCAGGCGCTTTGCGTCCGATCGATCAGCACCTGCTGCATGCCGGACAAGAGGTCAGCGGCCGAGTCCTCCCGCACCCGCATGTCCGCGTTGCGCGTGACGCGAAAGAACGTGCCGTCGCGTACCTCCACGCCGGGAAAAAACCGCGGCAGGTGCAGCTGCAGGGCATCCTCCAGCAGCATGTAGTCGTACCGGCCCTCGCACGGCAGGCCGATAATGCGCTCGAGCGTGTGCCCCAGCGGAATGAGCGCGAACCGCGGGTCCCCGTGCTGCGCCGGCGCCAGCTCGAGGCAGGCGACCACCTGCTGGTTGACCAGCAGCGGGAAAGGCTCCCCCGGACCGATAATCATCGGCGTCATGACCGCGAACATCTCGGTCTCAAAGAGCGCCTCGACCGCCGCCCGCTGCGGCGGATCGAGCGAGGTCGCGTCCAGACGCCGGATCCCGGCCGCCGCCAGGGCCGGCTCGAGGTCCTCCAGAAAACAGCGGTACTGGTCCCCGACCATGGCGTGCACGCGCACGCTGATCGCCCCCAGCTGGTCATGGGCCGTCATCCCCGCCGGATCCCGCTTCCCCGCATCGCGGTCTGCCAGCATCTGCAGCCCGCCCACGCGGACCATGAAGAACTCGTCGAGATTAGAGCCGGTGATGGCCAGGAACTTCAGTCGCTCCAATGGCGGAATCTGCCGGTCCAGAGCCTCATCCAGCACGCGCTGGTTGAACTCCAGCCAGCTCAACTCACGGTTAATGTACATCGAGGTGGGTTTGGACATTGAAGAACTCGTCCTCACCTGGTTCATCCGCGATCCAATCCGGACCACCGCCGCGGGTTGACGCGACACCGCGCACGGTCGCTCACGTAAGATATCCCGGGCTGACGACCCGCGAAAGCCGGACTGGGCGACGGCGTCGACCGCGGCACGCGACGCGGCCATTTGCGTACTCCCCGAGGCCACGATACTATAGGAACTGCGGGTGTTTTGTCTCCGGTCTCCGGCCTCCGGCCTCTGACTTCCGGCCTCCGGCCTCTGACTTCCGGCCTCCGGCCTCTGACTTCCGGCCTCCGGCCTCCGGTCTCCGGCGCAACCTGTGACATGTTATCGATGCAAGAGGAAACCGTGATGAGTGGGCGACGCGTCGTGCTGTCCGAGAGTGAGCTTCCAACGCGATGGTACAACTTGCAGGCTGATCTGCCGGAGCCACTCCCGCCGGTCCTTCATCCGGGCACGATGCAGCCGGTGACCCCCGCGGATCTGGAGCCGATCTTTGCCAGTGAGCTAATTCGACAGGAAATGTCGCCGGAGCGTTGGATCGAGATCCCGGACGCCATCCGCGAGGTGCTGGCGATGTGGCGGCCCACCCCGCTGGTCCGGGCCCGCAACCTGGAGCGTGCCCTGCAGACCCCGGCCCGCATCTACTTCAAGGACGAAAGCCACAGCCCGCCCGGCAGCCACAAAACGAACACGGCCGTGGCCCAGGCCTATTTCAACCAGGCCCAAGGCGTCCGCCGGCTGACCACCGAGACCGGAGCCGGGCAGTGGGGCACCGCGCTGTCGTTCGCCTGCAAGCAGTTCGGCCTGGAATGCAAGGTGTTCATGGTCAAGGTCAGTTACGAGCAGAAACCCTATCGCCGCTCGATGATGCACATGTGGGGTGGCCAGGTGACACCCAGTCCGTCGAAGGAGACGGAGTCGGGGCGGCAGATCCTGGCCGCTGACCCGGACACGCCGGGCAGCCTGGGGATCGCGATCAGCGAGGCGGTGGAAGCGGCGGTGCAGCGTGACGACACACGTTACACCCTGGGCAGCGTGCTCAATCACGTCATGCTGCATCAGACCGTGATCGGCCTGGAAACGGAGCGACAGCTGCGCGAGTTCGGCGACTTCCCGGACGTGATGATCGGGTGTTGCGGCGGCGGCAGCAACTTCGCCGGACTGACTTTCCCCTTCATCCCCTACAAGCTCAAGGGACGCGACATCCGGTTCGTCGCGGTCGAGCCGTGTTCGTGCCCGACGATGAGCCGCGGCCAGTTCCGTTATGACTTCGGCGATACGACGAAACTCACCCCCTTGATCAAGATGTATACGCTCGGCCATAGCTTCGTGCCGCCAGGGATCCATGCGGGCGGGCTGCGCTATCACGGCATGGCCCCGCTGGTGAGCCTGGCCGTCAAACTGGGACTGGTCGAGCCGATGGCCTTCCACCAGCTCGAGTGCTTCGAAGCCGCACAGCTGTTTGCGGCCACCGAAGGGATCATCCCTGCCCCGGAGACGTCGCACGCCATTCGCGGTGCCATGGTGGAAGCCCAGCGCTGCCGCGACGAGGGCCGGGAAGCGTGCATTGTGTTCAACCTGAGCGGACACGGTTTGTGCGACCTGGGCGCGTACGACCGGTACTTCCGCGGCGAGCTCGAAGATTACGAGTATCCGCAGGAGCACATTGAGGCGGCCCTGGCGGAATTGCCCGACTTGGACGAGGTCCGGACCGCGTGAACGTACGCGACCAGGAACACGCCCTGAACGGTCCGCCCGGCGCGGCGAGCGGCGCAGCAGACCGTGCCCGTGACGGGGCGCCCGCAGTCACCACGCCTCAGGTACTGCTGTCCGCGCAACGCTTCCGTGTGGAGACCGTGTACCGCGCGGACGCGGCCGGCAACGTCCGACAACGCGAGGTCGTGCGGCACCCCGGAGCCGTCACCATCGTCCCCCTGGTGGCCGACCAGCACGTGTGCCTGATCCGCAACTACCGTGTGGCCGTGGCCCGCACGTTGATCGAACTGCCGGCCGGCACGCTGGAACCACCCGAAGATCCGCAGGTGACCGCCGCCCGCGAGTTGCAGGAAGAAACGGGTTATCGTGCCGGCCAGCTCACCCCCATCCACGCGTTTTACCTCTCGCCCGGCATTCTGGATGAACGTATGCATCTCTACCTGGCCACGCAATTGACCCCGGGCGAGGCACGGCGCGAAGCCGGCGAGGAGATTGAGAACCTGATCGTGCCCTGGCCACAGGCCATCCAGTGGGTCCGGACCGGAACGATCGAAGATGCCAAGACGATCGTCGGCCTCCTGCTCTGCGAAGCGCTGCGCCGCGATGGTCGACTGCCGGCCGCCTGAGCGGCCACCACGTCATACCGGCTTGGTCGTCCGCCGCCGCATGCGGTGCAGCTTCTCGTGCGCGGCGTCCACGACCTGCCGCGTCGCGCCCGGCATGGAGATCACCAGATCGAGATCGGCAGTGGCTTTCTCGTCCGCGTGCAGACGCGAGTAGGCCAGCGCGCGATTCAGCAGCGCCATGGCGATGACGTCGGGCGGAGCTCTCTTCAGGTCGACCACGGCCGTGTAGTCTTCGATGGCGCCATCCAGGTCGCGGTCCGTGGCCTTCTGCATGCCCCGTTTGTACAGGGCCATGGCCTTGCCCCGCGACGAAAACGAGCCGAACACACGACTGATCAGACCCATGTGAGACCTCTCTCATGAGCGCAGTACAGAATCCCAGCCGCAGCTGATTATAACTCCGAACCCCTACCGTCAACTACGGTCCGCCGCGCGCATCGCCCATTTCACGCACCCCGAACGGCCCGTGCCGGTCATGGGGCCCGTTTGACCGCCTCCCAATTTCCAGCCGGTTGCTGGGTGAAGTCGAACTCCCACACGACGCTCGGACCACCCAGCTCGGCGTGCGTCAGCGAGACGGTCATCGTCGCCCGTTTCCCCGTGATCTCCGGCCCGTCCTCCACCTCCTTGATCCGCAGCGCCATGTTGTTCTGCTGCAGATAACGCTCCACCGCCGCCAGAAACGGTGCCGGGTCCTGCGGTACCGCAGCACGCCCGCAGCCGGCGCCTGCCAGCATTACGCAGCAGCACAGGATCAGCACGCCTCGGCAGCCTGGTTCAGTCAGGAAACGCGTCATGTGGCCAGCCTCCCGATTTCCCGCGGACAGGTCCTGAGCAGGTCGCCTCGGTCAGGCGGACGAAGTTCGGCCGGATCGCCGCCCTGCAGCCGTGTGCCGCGTCGTTCCCGTCGAAAACGCCCGGCGCATCGTTTAAGATGCTGCGCATGTGCGATCTCGGCTACCCCACCATCGGCAGGTTCCGGCGGCGCCCGTTCACGCCACCTGGCTGGTCGGCCGCCTGGTGGTATTTCGGCGTCTTGACCCTGTGTTGCCAGGCAGTCGCCGCCCACGCGACAGACGATCCCGCGAGCACGCAGCGCGTACTCGAGCTCGCGGAGCGTCTTCACGGCACGGTCGAGCGTGATCCTGATCGGCCGGGCGAGCCGATCGTCGGCGTCACGCTGCTCGACCCGGCCTTGTCCGACACCGATTTGGCGGTGCTCGCCGGGCTCACGTCGCTGCGCAGCGTGCACTGCACCAACACGCCGATCTCCGACGCGGCAGCGCGGCACCTCGGCCGTCTCCGCGCGCTCGAGGTGCTGGGACTCTCTGGCACACGCATTACGGACCGGACGCTCTCGGCCCTGAGCGGACTGGCGAAGCTGCGCGAACTGTATCTGGGCAATACCGCGATCACGGATGCCGGTCTGGCCCACGTCGGTAAGCTGGCGACGCTGGAAAAACTGTTTCTCAACAACACCGCCGTCGGCGACGCGGGCGTCGCGTGCCTGAGCGGTCTGCAGCACCTGAAGTGGCTGAGCCTGCAATCGACGCGCGTCACCGACGAGTCGTTGCGGGCGCTGGCCCGCCTGCCGGAGCTCGACACGTTGTTCCTCTACGCCACGCGCGTCGGGGATGGCGGCCTGCAGCATCTGCGTGCCATGCCACATCTGTCGGCGTTGTACCTGTCCGACACCGAGGTCACGGATGCCGGCCTGGAGACCGTCGCCGCGCTGCCGACGCTTCGCTGCTTGGTGCTCGGCGGCACCGCCATCACGGACGCCGGCGTGGCGAAGCTGACGCCGCTCTCCGCGCTGGAGACACTGAATCTCGACCGCACGCAGGTGACCGATGAGTGTTTTCCCGCACTGCGGCAGCTCGCCAGCCTGCAGGTCCTGGTGCTGAGCAACACGCTGATCACGGACGAGGGCGTCGTCGCGGTGACCAGTCTTCCCCGGCTGAGAACCTTGTGGATCTACAACACGCAGGTGAGCGACGGTGCGATCCAGCAGATCCAGGCGGCGCTGCCCGCCTGCCGCATTCGCCGCCTGGAATAGCGGTTCAGTCCAGTTCTTTCACGCGCAGGTTCCGGAAAAACACTTCGGCACCGTAGTTGCCGTGCGCGTGCAGGCCGATGTGCCCTCGCGTGTATTTCAGGCCGGGATGCTCCTGGCCGTCCACCGGGGTGACCTGGTCCAAATCGGCGTCCACGATCACCGCACCGTTGAGCGTGACCTTGACGTGGCGCCCGTCGCAGACAATCTCCTGCTCATTCCACTCACCCGCCGGTTTGAGGTGGCCGGTCTTGGCCGGCACGACTCCGTAGAGGGACCCATGATGCTGATAGTCCTTCAGCGCGAACGGATCACCGTCTGCGTAGTATGCGTCGTCCAGTACCTGGATCTCCATGCCGTAGATGTGCGGCGCATCGCTCACCTGCGCGCGAATGCCAATACCGTTGTTGCCGCCCGGATCCAGCTTGATCTGCAGCCGCAGGACGAAGTTGCCGTACTCCTTTTCCGTAAACATGTGCACGTGCCCGTCCGCCTTGCAGATCAGCATGCCGTCCCGCACGTAGTAACTGCTCGTGTCGCCCTTCAACCCGACCCAGCCGTCGAGCGACGTGCCATTGAAGATCGGCCGGAATCCCTCCGCTGCCTCCGCCTCCGTCACCCCCGGAACCGCGTCCTGCCCGTGCCCCCCGCTGCACATCATCAGCACGCACACCAGCATCAAGAACCCGCTGCGCATCGCCCAATCCTCCTCGTCTGCACGACCTCTGTTCGGACTTCGCGTTAGACCGCGGCGCTTTGACCACGATCCGCAGCCTAGCGTCACTCGATTATAGGGTGCGCTGGCGCGCGATGCAGCACGCCGTCATGAAATCGGCCGGGCGGCCGCGGAGTTGCGTGTTCAGGTGGTGCAACGACCTGCAACCTGTGGTACTGTGGTACGATCGAGTCCGTGACAAGAGGACACCGCCATGGATCCACTGACACTCGAACTGCTGATCCGGAACATCCAGAGCGACGACGATGCCGTGCGCGCTGCAGCCCGGGACCGTGCGGCGGAGGTGGGCGCCGCGGCCATCGGCCCGTTGGCGGCACTGGCCGCCAGCGACCGGCTGGAAGTGGCGCGGGCCGCCGGCCGTGCCATGCAGAACATCGTGTACCACGCGGGACGCCCCGGCGCTGCGGCCGAGGCGGACACCGTGACGCGGGAATTGATCCAGCTGATTTCCGCCGAGCCGCCGCTGCAGCTGCGCCGGGATGTGCTCTGGATGACCTGGCAGATCGCCGGCGCCGAAGCGGTGGCGCCGGTGGCGCAGCTCCTGCATCACCCGGAGTTGGGCGCGGATGCCCGGATGTGCCTGGAAGGACTCCCGGTTCCCGAGGCGGTCGCCGCGCTGCAGGCCGCGCTGGCCGTCACGCCCGCGGCGCAGAGGCCGGCCCTGGCCCACTCGCTCCGC
This sequence comes from Pirellulaceae bacterium, assembly GCA_025459265.1. Classification (GTDB taxonomy): domain Bacteria; phylum Planctomycetota; class Planctomycetia; order Pirellulales; family Pirellulaceae; genus JAAYDI01. The sequence continues at coordinate 9,487 of JALOQX010000132.1, forward strand.
AAACGCGGCGTGGCCGTGCCCGACGTGCCCGACCTGCGGTTGGTCCCCGCGAAGGAAGTCTCCGGGGACACGGCGCCGCGCTAAACGCACACCGGACCACCTCGCCGTAGGACGGGCGCGCCCGCCGTCACGCGGTTTTCACAGACGCAGTGACACTTTCCAGCATCTCATCTCACATGGTCGTCATCCCCGGCTGGGCGATCGGGTAGAGTCCGTCGGGGCCGGGGAGCACGGGCGGCGTCATGTCGAGCCGGATGGCTTCGGTTGGCGGATAGGCGAACCGCGCCTGCAGCCCTTCCTCCCACGCGATCTTCTGGCCGGTGTAGACCGCCAGTTGCCCCAGGACACACGTGAGCGTCGAGATAGCCAGCTGCCTGCCGTGCTGCAGCGGGCGTCCGTCCCGGATCGACTGCAGGAATTCCAGGTGCTCCTGGTAGTATGGTGACACCTTCGATCGTTCGGCATCCGCCTGCCACGTGACATTTCCCGCCAGATCCGTGAATCTCGGTGGTGCAAACGCCGCAAAGAAGCACCGCCCTTTCGTGCCGTGAAAGACGTCGATGTTGTTGCCAAAACAACCCACGCTCGTGCGGACCGCGCCGTAGATGCGCCGCCCGCAGGCATACTCGTAGATGACCGACGCATGGTCGAACGACGTCCCCATCTCGGGCTGGAACTGCGTGGAACGCCCCCCTAACCCGTAGACGCTCACGGGTGGCTCGTCGCGGACTGCCCAGAGCGCGGAGTCGAGATTGTGGATCAGCGACTGCGGAATGTCGTCCCCGGAGAGCCACGAGAAATGGTACCAATTGCGGAACTGGTACTCCGTTTCGCTCCACTGCGCACGGCGTCCCACCAGCCCGTAAGGAGCGCGCAGGAAGTCGCACTGGATCGCGACGATCTCACCGATCTCCCCTCCGTGTATCCGCTCAACCGCTTCCCGCCGACCGAGGTGAAAGCGATACGTCAGCCCGGCCAGGATCCCGGTCCCCTGCTGCTTCGCCAGGGCATCGGCCTCGAGCAACTGATGCACCCCAACCACGTCAATCGCCGCCGGCTTCTCGATGAACACGTGTTTCTTGGCGGCCACCGCCGAGTAACCGTACGGCGCGTGAAACCGCGAGGCACACGCGATCAGCACGACGTCACACTGGTCGATCACGCCTTGATAGCCCTCGAGTCCCGCATAACGCCGCACCGGTTCGACCTGGACACGCTCGCCGAACGTTCCGCGGAGCGCCTCAGCGCTCGACTCAATCTTGTCCGCGAACACATCGGCCATCGCCCACAGGACCGTGTCGGGATCCGCCGAAAGCGCATCGGCAGCTGCGCCAGACCCGCGCCCGCCGCAACCGATCAGCCCAAGCTTGAGGACATCACTGCCAGCCGCGTGGGCACTGCGGCTGACGGCCAGCTGCGTGCCCGCCAGGGCAGAAACCCACAGCGTCGATTGGGCAAGAAACGTGCGGCGTGATTCGCGGCGTGCAACGGGCGGGGTGAGCGGACAGGACATGGTGACTCCTTCTGAACATCGAACATCGAACATCGAACATCGAACATTGAACATTGAACATTGAAGGGAGGGCTGAGCCGGCCGCCGCTTGCTCCCATTGAGCGAAACTGGTCGTTGCCGCTTCCTTCATGCTTGGTCTTTTCCCACCTGTTGTCCTCAGCTGCCGCTGCGTTTCGCGCGCCGGTCAGGGTCGGTCAATGGGTGCGAGCGCCGTCTGATCGTCGATCATTCCGTAGTACCGCGCCCGCCAGTAGGCATCGATAAAGGACGCGCCACCGAGTTCCCGGCGAGTGTTCTTGGTGAACTGCAGCCACAGGTGCGCGTCGCGCCAACGGGCCCCGCGATCACTCGACACATACAGGCCCCCGGGAGTACTGGCAAACACCGCGTTGCCAACGGCCGGCCTCACGAGGGCGTTTACTAACGGAATCTCCAAGCCCTGGGAGGCGTCCGACCAGGAGGCACCGCCATCCGTGCTGACGCGCACGCCGCGGTCCGCCGTGGCGTAGAACACGCGCGGGTCCTGCGGATCAATCGCCAACTGGCGCAGTTCACCGGGCACGGTCAGGAAGACCAGCGATGCGAGGCCACCCTCCTGCAGGCGCCGATAGAGCGATTCCAGTGTGTTGCTCCACGTCCGCCCCGCGTCGAGACTCTGTTGGAGCAGCGACAGTTTTCCCAGACGCTCATACGTGACCTGGATGCCGACAACCAGGTGATCCGGATTGGTGGGATTGACCACGAGCCAGGGATACAGCTCGCCGTACTCGCCAATCCCCATCTCGGCGGCGCGTTGCCAGCCTTCCTGATCGAGTCGTCGTTGGAACAGGCGGGATCCGGATCGCGCGTAGACGCGTCCCGCCTGGCCCGGACAGACGACGAACTGCGGCGCGTCCAGCGGTGGCAGTTCGCGCGAGAGGACCTCCCAGCTCTGCCCCAGGTACTCCGGGCCAAAGTCGCGGCTCCGCGCCACGCCTTGTGCCCCCACCGCATACAGGACTTCCGCCTGGCCGGGGTCGAACAGGATATCGACCGGCCGCCCGATCTCGTCGGGCACGGGAAGTCGTTCCCATCGCGCGCCGGCCGTCGTGCTCAGGTAATAGCCGCTCGTGGTGGCGACGGCCACGATCCGCGAGCGGGTCCCGACATCCACGGCCAGCACGTGCTGCTGCAACGTCTCGTCGACCGGCCGCCACTGCTGCCAGCTTGCCGCACCGTCTCGCGACTGGTACAGCGCGCCGGCCTGTTCCACGGCGTAAATCACCGCGGGATCTTCGGCCGACACCGCCACGTCCACCACCGGGCGGCTCAGCCAGCCGTCGGCGCGCAACAGATTGCCTTTCCAGATATACTCGTTATCCCACGCCGCCAGGTAGGTTGGATACGGCGGCTTGCGACTGGCGTCCAGGCTGTTCATGCGCGGCCGGAGCGTCATATCGGTGGGCCATGTGCGCAGCGACCGCAGGGCGTCAGCCAGCGCCTCCTCGCGCCCGGGTGCGTCCGGCGCGAGGTTGTAATAGATGTACGCAAACAGGCTCTGCGCGTCGCCTCGAAAGTGCTCCCATAATCCGTCGGCCACCACGCGGTAGGCCGCCAACAGCTCCGGATCCGTCTCAATCCGAAACAGCAGATCCAAATGACAGAACACGTGCTCGGCGTCATCAAAGCTCTTCTCGGTACGAAAACCGCGCAGCTTCCGCACGCCATACTGTTCGATCAACTGCTCATACGTGCGCTGGAACTTGGCCTGTCCCGTGGCGAAGTGCGCGACTTTCGCGCCGGCAATGGCCATCAGGACGCGTGTGTTGAGAGTGCGGCCGTCGGTCAAACCCAGGATGGGCACCGGCGGGTGCGCGGGGTCATACTCGGCAATCTGCAAATTGTTGTCCACCCAGTAGCTGACCAAGGCATCAATCGCCTCGCGAGCACGCTCCTGCTGCGGTCCTTCGGCGGCGAGCGTGTAATACTGCCCCAGACCATGAATCGCATCGCTGTAGTTGTGGTGACTCGGATCGCCCACCCAGCGAAAGGCCTGCCCATCGACCTCACCCTGCCGCCAAAACGGCAGTTTGCTCGACGCCTCACGTTCCGCATACGTCTCACCGTGACCCAGCAGATAGCCTCGCGCCTGCAGCCCGCGTACACCCGTCACGCGCTGACAGCGGTACACGGCTTCGAACACCTGATCGGCCCGCGTGCGCGCGTCGCGCAGCACGTCGTCGGGCGCCCCGGTCTTCTTGAGGTACGCATACTTGTACGACAGGCCCGCCAGGTAATTGGCAGTCCAGCAGACCGCATGCTGGATATCAGCAAAGGGATTGTTCGTCGTGATGTCGATTGCGCCGCCGTCGCGCGGAATCTCCACCATCGACGGATAGAGCCCGAGGATATTGTGCCGCAGACGGATCCCCTGCTCGATCTCCTGCTCCTTCACCGCCAACGGCTTCTGCCAGGAATCCTCGGCCCATCCGACGTCGAATGCGCCCAGAACAAGGAGATAGACGAAGACCAGCGACCGCAGCGCAGCGTGCATGAACGTCATGGATGCTCCCTTCGTGACAGAGACCAGACCATTATCCACCGAAGCCGCACGGTTCGAAATACCGGGGCGGAGGACGAAGGACGGCAGGCGGAGGAGAGGGACGAGTAGTCAGTAAGGAGGGACGAATGCCGAGGGGAAATCCCTCGTCACCCGGAGATCCTTGCTGACTATTCGTCCCTCCCCTGCTCGCACCACGTTCCTCCGCCGCGTCATTCCCGTGCGGACGGCGTGCGGGCCGCCCGCCTCTGTCAGCGGCCGGGCGTGAACCGGCGGATGAACTCGGCATACGCGGGATACTCGGCAGTCAGCGCGTCGCGTTCGGCCAGTTCGAAGTCGGCAAACTCGAAGCCCGGCGCTACGGTGCATCCGACCAGACCGTAGGCTCCGTCCGCTGCGGCTTCGGCGGCGAACCACGTGCCGGCCGGGACGCACAACTGCGGCCGTTCGCCGCGATCTGCATGGAGTCCCAGTTTCACCGATACGAGTCCTTGATCCGCATCGAGTCGATGCAGCCACAATGCCGCACCTTCGTGGAAGTGCCACAACTCGTCGGAGCGGACCCGATGCAGTCGGGAGACTTCGCCCGCCGGCAGCAAGTACAGAATCGCCGTACCGAGGCAGCGGTCGCCGCCATACCGAGGCGGGAGGGCCGCGGCTGGCACGCGTTCGGCGCTGCGATAGGTTTCGCAGTAGTAACCGCCTTCAGGGTGCGGCTGCAGTCTGAGTTCGGCAATGCGCCGCGCGACCTCCCCCGCGTTCAT
>JALOQX010000419.1 GCA_025459265.1 Pirellulaceae bacterium
AGCTGGGGCTGGAGTGGTTTCCCCTTCGATGCCGTATCGGATGCCATCGCAGCGCACGAGCAGGCGGGCATCCTTTTTGTCACGGCGGCGGGCAACGCCAGCAGCGACAACGATTACACCCCAGCCTATCCGGCATCGTACCCGCTGGACAACATTATTTCGGTTGCGTCGACCGACAATCAGGACAACCGATCGTGGTTCTCCAACTACGGTGCCGCGAGCGTCGACCTGGGTGCGCCGGGGAGTGCAGTTCTGAGTACGACGCCGTCGTTCGTGTACCCGTACACTGGGTACTCGTATTTCTGGGGCACGTCCATGGCGACGCCGCAGGTGACAGGCGTCGCCGCACTGGCCTGGAGCCTGGCGCCCGATGCGACGTACCAACAGGTCAAGGACGCGATTCTCAACGGCGTCGACCCGATTCCCGCGCTCGACGGCATCACGGTCAGCGGCGGGAGGCTCAACGCCTACAACACGCTCCAGCAACTGGGCATCTCCGTCGTGTCCACCGCACCGGCCGTGGATTCGATCGTTTCGAGCCCGCCGACGCAGTTCACCGTCAACTTTTCGCTACCGGTCGATCCAGCTTCAGTCCAGGCGGTCGATCTGGCGGTCAACGGCATCCCCGCAGATGCCGTGCTCATGGAGGATTCGGACACGCTGACGTTCACGTTCGCAGGCACCAGTCCGGTAACGTCCGAAGGGATCCAGACAATGGCGATGGCGCCTGGGGCGATCGCCGTCGATCCCAGCGCCGGTGCGCAAGTGCCATTCCGGGGTTTCGCGGGCACGTTCCGGTACGACGCCCTTCAATTGCAGGTCGTGGCGACGAATCCGCCGACCAGCGGTGGGAAATTCGTGTTGCCGGGGCCGTTCAGTTACGACGTGCATTTCAACGAACCTGTCGATCCGAATTCGATCAGCACGTCGGATTTGCTGCTGACGGGCCTGGACGGCGCGGCTGTCCACGGCGCTACAGTTGCACCCGACGGCACAACAGCCACGTTTGTGATCGAAGGCATTGGGGGTGAAGGTACGCTCGTTGCGCAGATCGCGGCGGGAGCGATCACCGATGTGTACGGGAACCCGGGGGCGGCATTCTCGGCCAGTTACGTCGTCGACTACGGCACGGCACCCTATCCGGTGCCGCTCACGCCCGTCGCGCCGTTGGGTTCGCTCATTTACGACCCGGTGCAATACGGGTTCATCGATCCGGCGGGCGACACGGACAGCTTCACTGTCGCGGTGGACCCCGGCCAGACGATCACCGTGCTCATGGAGTCCAGCGCCACGCTGCGGTCGACGGTCCGCATCTCGGGACCGGGTAATGCCGTGCTGGCCTCCACCACGGCGGCTGCGCCCGGTGCCGACGCGCTGCTGCAGGCAGTGCGCGTGCCCGGACAACTGGCCGGCAACGGACCGGGGCCAACGATGTACACCGTCACGGTGGGCGGCGCGAACGGCACAACGGGCCAGTACGCACTGAGAATCATCCTCAACGCGGCGCTGGAAACGGAGCTGCATAACGGTCTCTCGAACGACACACGCGGCTCGGCACAGAATCTGGACAGTTCGTTCATCGCACTCCACAGTGCCGGCGCTAATGGGAATTCACCGCAGCCGCAACGCGGCGCAGTGCTCGGCCAAATCACCGTCGATGCGCCGGTCGTGCCCAACGCCGACGAAACCATCGGGCTCGGCCGGGAAAGTGGTAACGCCTTCCCGTTTGCGCTGGATGCGTTTGGCATCCCCAGCATGCGGTACCAGCAGATCTATGCGGCATTGCAGTTCCCCAACGGCGGTGTGATCGACGAGATTCGATTCAGGCGATTCAGCGGCAGCGAGCCGTTCACGGACCTGCAATTGGACGTCCAAATCCGGTTGAGCTACGCCGCGACAAGCGTCACCACGGCGTCAACCGCCTTCGCGCAAAACGTGGGCGAAAACGTCACCACGGTATATGACGGCCTCCTGGTCCTGTCCAGCACGGATGACGGGACGAACATGCCGCTGTCGTTCGATGTCGTCATTGACGTGGATGACGCGTTCGTGTACGACCCTGCACGCGGCGATCTGCTGGTCGACTTTTTCGTGCGGGACTCGAATTACGCTGCAGTCACCTACTTCGCCGCGACGGACGATCCAGCGGTCGATGCGGCGACGACGCGGATCTTCAGCAGCTATTCCGTCGATGATGAGTACGGCACTCGGGGGCTGTACGGTGGTGGCCCCTACGGCCTGGTGACGCAGATTGTCTTCGACACGCCTCCCGATTCCGGCGACTGGTATCGCTTTGATCTCAAGTCCGGACAAAGTGCGAGCGTGGCGCTGAGCGTCCTGCAGGGTCACGATGCGCAGGTGGCGCTGGTCAGTGCCAGCGGTGCGACACTGGCGATCAGCAGTCCCAACCAGGCGACCAACGTCGACCAGATCATCAGCAATTACGTCGCCACGTCGACCGGCACTTACTTCCTCAAAGTGACTTCGCAGGCGGGCGCGACGTACAGCCTGGTCGTGACGCGAAACGCGGACTTTGACGCCGAAAACAACAACTCGATCGAGACGGCCCAGGAGTTGATCTCCAGCGAGGCGGCGGGGAGCCGCTGGGTATTGGGGCACATCGATCCGGGCACGAGTGGGCTGTTCTCGACCGGGAACGATGGCACGAGCTTGATCACGATCGATTCGCGGACGGGGACCGGCAGTGTCGTGGGGCCGTTTGGAACGCCAGGCACATTCACTGCGGCGTTCACGCCAGACGGCACGTTGTGGACTATCGTGGACGGATTCAACGTCAATGGTGCCCAGCTGGCCACGGTGGATCCGGCGACCGGAGTGGCGATACGCGTTGGTTCACCGGTCTGGACGGGGAGTCCGGTATTCGCGATGGATGCGGATGCCAGCGGGCAACTTTACGCCGGTGGATGGGACGGGACGTTCTTTATCGTAGATACGGTCACCGGGCAAATGACGCCCATTGGGTTCATGGGGTTCTTCAGCGCCATGGACTTCGCCTTTGATAACGACGGCGTTCTTTGGGCCCTGGACACAGGTGAGAATCTGTATTCGATCGATCCCATCACGGGTGCTGGTACGTTCCGCAGTCGGATCGTCGGCCTTAACGGCCTTGCGATGGGGCTGATGGTTGACCCGTCGGACAATAGTCTGTACGTGACAACGTACACCGCGGATTCCAACCTCTACCGCGTGGATCCCTCGACCGGATCGACCGAGCTGATCGGACCGGTGGGAATCGTGTTTCCGCATGGCGGAGACTTCGAGCCAATCGTGGCGCCAGAGGGCGACTTCTACAGGATTTCCGTAGACGGCAACGGCACGATCGAGATGGAAACAAGAACGCCGGCGTACAAGTCTGGCGAATTCCAGAACAACCTCGATCCCGTGCTGCGACTCTATGATGCTGCGGGCAACCTGGTGGCGACCAACGACAACGGAGGCTCGGACGGACGCAACGCTAAGCTCAAGTACAAGGTCCCCAAGAACAGCGGTGGTGTCTATTACGTGGAAGTGGCCGCGTCCGACGCGGCGGAGCAAACCACACAGGGCGAGTACATCTTGTCGGTCAACGGGACGACCCGGACATTGGACGCCTTTGTGGTCACCGATACGAACCCGGCTGACGGGAGCCGCGTGTACACGGCGCCGCGCGAGTTTGAAGTCAGCTTCAACGACACGGTGTCTGTTCCGACTCTGCAGGGCGCCGACTTCCGGCTCAACGGGAAACCAGCCAGCAGTGTGACGTCAGTCGACGGCGACACGGTCCGCTTCCAGAACGCCCTGGCATTCCAATGGACGCCCGACCTGGGTGGCAACGGTCACTACTACGTGCTGACGTCCGGCCCCAAGGGCTGGCTCGACGCCCAGGCGGAGGCGGTTGCGCTGGGCGGCAACCTGGTCACGGTCAACGATCAGCTCGAGCAGAACTACCTGAAGCGCGTCTTCTTCTCCGGTCCGAATGAGTTCTTCACCTACTGGACCGGTTTGAACGACATCAACCAGGAAGGGGTCTTCGAGTGGGTCAGCGGCGAGCCGGTGACGTACACGAACTGGAATGTGCCATACGAACCGAACGACTTCGGGCCGGGTGAGGACGGTACGCAGATCAATTGGAATCCGTTCTTGAACAACGGCGCCTGGAACGATCTCTATCTGAGCTGGAACCTCTACGGCATCATCGAACTCACGTCGCTGCCGGC
>JALOQX010000420.1 GCA_025459265.1 Pirellulaceae bacterium
GCAAATGCGATGGCCGCGGTCGTTTCGCCGGCCAGGCTGAGCGAGAAGGTGGAGGCGGCCGCCGGCGGACCCAGGATCTCCACGTGCTGGATTTCGTTCACCGTATCCAGCGGCAACCCGGCTGCCGTGAAGCGGCGGGCGTACACTCCGTCGGCGTCATCCGCACCGGATCCGTTCCACATGACCACAAAGTTGCCCGCGTCGTCCATCACGACCGCCGGCCGCTCCGCGCGCTCCGCCGAGTTGGCATTCACCTGGAACTCGGTTCCCACACGATTGCCGGCCGCGTCGAAGATCTGTCCCAGCACGTCACCGCCGTTCGCGGTCGTGTCCCATACCACCACGAAGCGACCGGAGGCATTCATCGCCACGCGCGGGTGCGCCTCGTCGTCGGACGTTGTTGAATTGACGCGAAACTCGCCCGACAGCGGCACGCCCGCCGGATTGTAGCGGCGTGCGTAAATGCCCGTCCCGGATCCGTCCTGGCCGTCGGCTGTCCAGATGATCACATAGTCGCCGTCGGCGTCGGCGGCCACAGCGGGCTCATGTTGCTGCCCGGTCCCGAACGACCCCACGCGCTGGTCCACACCACTGGCGACCAGTCGTGCCCCCGAGACCGTGGCGTAGTTGAGCTGGATGGAATTCTCCCGTTCGCTGAGCACGACCTGGAAGTTCAACGGTTCCTGTGTCGCGCCGAAAGGACCAGCCAGCCGCACGTCATTCCACTGAATGATCAACCGCTGATCGTCGCCGCTCCCCTTCACCTCCCAGAAGACCGCCTCGCGATCACCGCTGCCCGTGACGAGATCCTCCCAGAACACCGCGATGGACGCCTGTGGCGGCGGATCCGTCAGATCCGTGTTCTGACCGTCCGCGTTGGGCGTGCCGAACGTCACCAGCCCGTTGGAGCTGAAGAACAGCTCGTCGTACTCGACGCCATAGAACGCGAAGCGGAACCCATTGAGATCCGCGATCGTGAGGTGCGCGGTATCATCATCGAGACCCTGGATCACCGCCTGTTTGGCCAGGAATACGTCGCTGGCGCCACGGCTGGTCAAAGTGGCCTCATCCGCACCAATACTGAAGTTGACGGTTTCGCGGAATGCGCCCGTGTAGATCGCATCGTCGAAGTCGTCGACGACGATCCCGGTTCCGAAATCATCGAGCGTGCTGCCGCTGACGCGCACAAAATCCAGTCCGCCCGCCGTGGTGAACCGCGCCACGAACACGTCGCGTCCCCCCGCGCTGGTATGCCTCACTTCGCGCGGACCGGGGTCAAAATCCACTTCGGTGCGGAAGGCCCCCGTGACGAGGATTCGGTCAAGCGAGTCGATCGCGACGGCATCCGCCAGATCGGACGCGTCGCCACCGAAGGAACGAGTCCAGGCGAGCGTACCGCTCGCACTATACGCGCTGAGCAACACGTCGCCGTTGCTGACTCCGACAACGACGGCACGGTCCGCACGGTCGGCCGCTAACGCGTGCGCCGCATCGGCCGCCGTTCCCCCGAATCGCCGCGCCCAGATCGTCGAACCGCCGGAGGTGATCTGCAGGACAAAGCCATCACTCAGTCCAGCACTGGTCCGATTCATCACAGCCGGCCCCGGATCGAAATCGACCGTGCCGACAAACGAGCCTCCCACGAGGATCCGCCCCGCATGGTCGATCGCCACCGCGCGACCCTGATCGGTCCCGGTACTGCCGTACTGCTGGGCCCACGTCAGCTGGCCTGCTGCTGTCAGCATCACGACAAAGATGTCGTTATCCCCGGCACTGAAGCGCGGGCTGATGCCTGGCCCCGGGTCGAAATCCACCGTGCCGGAGAAGTAGCCCGTCACCACAACATTGCCCGCCGGCGCGACCGCCAAACCCAGCCCGGCATCCCCCTGCGCTCCCCCGAACGGACGCACCCAGTCCAGGGCACCGGCACTCGTGTAGCGGGCCACGAACGCGTCCGTGCCGCCGACGCTGGTCAACGCCGTGGTACCCGCACTCGGATCGAAGTCGGCCGTGTTGCTGAAGCGGCCTGTCACCAGGACGTTGCCAGCTCCATCCACACCCACGTCCGAACCGAGATCACTGCCGGCCCCCCCCATGCCAATGGCCCAGATCAGGGCGCCGTCGGGCGCGTACTTCGCCAGGAAGATGTCGGTGCTGCCGGCCGCCACGAGCGTGACCGCCGCGGCACCAGCCCCGAATGTCGCCTGCCCGCTGAACGTGCCGGTGACGTACAGATTGCCCGCGGCGTCGCGGGCCAGCGCCTGGCTTTCGTCGGCTCCCGCACCGCCCGCTTGCACCGCATACCCGCTGTCGACGAATTCCTGTAATGCCGGCTGGCCTGTGTCCGTGATGTCGTCAAACTGGGCGCCGATGGCGAACGCCTCGTACCCGAATGTGTCCGGACCGTACGTCGCGCCGCGGCTGCCGCCAAAGTCCACGTGCTTGACGATCGCGCCCGTTGGCTCGCTGCTGAGTGTCACATTGTGGACACCGCGTTCTACGGCCACATGAATGTCGTCGACGAACCAGCCTTCGGCGGTCACACTCGAGTCGCTGGTAAACGTGAACTCCAGGTGGATCACCTGGCCGACAAACTCCGTAAGCTCAAGCTGCAGCGGTTGGAAACCCGACGTCGAGCTCGATGTGGAAAACAGGTTGGTCCGGACCCCCTCCGCATTCACCACATCGATCTCGGCAAAATCGAAACCCGATTCCGTGTTCAGGAAGTGGTTGAGCCCCAACAGCAGGCGCCCGGTGAGACGCTGATCGCGCAGGTCCAGGTCGGGCGAAATCAGGGTGCCGTTGGCATTGTTCTGGTATTGGCCATTGCCCCCTTCTTTCTCACCCGCACCAAAATAGAAGCTGTGCTGTCCGGTATGTCCCGCCTCGCGCCCCCGACCACTGCTCAGATGCCATTGATTGGCCGGACCGATGCTGGAAAACGCATCCGTCGAGCCGACGGTGTCCACCGCCAACGAGCCGCGGTCCAGATTCACCTGCGTCACGCCGACAATCGGCTGGTCGACCGGCGTGCCGACGCCCCGCCGCGCAAAGGCGAGCTGGAAGCGAATGGGACTTCCCGCCAGGATTGCGACCGTGACGTCCACACCCGGGTCGACGATGGCTTCCAGGGCGGCCTCGATCCGCCCCGCCGTGACGGCATTCGGGCCGGCATATTCGATCGACTCCGTCACACGGCCGAGAAACTCCAGGGCGAATGAACCCCGCGTCGGATCACCCTGTGCCGGGTCGGGGATGATCCGCAGCGTCTGCTCCGCACCAGCACCGAAGTCGGCGCGGTATCGTTCCTCCCACCCGCCCGCGTCCGGCGCAGTCTGCGCCCACAAAGGCTGGGGAACCTCCGCGATGCGGTAGGTCTTTCCCAGCTCCAGACCCAGAAACGAGTAGTCACCTGCCGCGTCCGTGACCGTGCTGAGCTCCCCAGGGTCGAGCCGACCGTTGAGATTCGCGTCGATATAGATTGTCCAACCCGGCAGACCTGGTTCGTCCTCGTCGTGCACCCCGTCGCCGTCCGCGTCGTGGTATTTGTTGCCGTAGATCTGCCCGCCCAAAACGCCCACACCCACGTCGCGCATGAGTTCCACACGGTCGCCGCTGGGACTGACCAGAAACACGCGCAAGTCCGGCGTCCACTGATGATCCATGTTGATCAACACGTCGACGTCGCGCACCAGGAAAGTGTCACTGACCGAAATCCGTGAAATGGCCGTCTCGTTGTCGCGAATCGGCGTGCTGATCGGATCACCGTTCACATCCAACTGCACGGGGCTGCTGTACACCTGGTGCTCGGCCCGCTGCGCGATCGTTCCGACATTGACGGCCGTGCCGCGACTGTCGTTCGGTTCGTCCGACACGCCAATCCGCAGGTGAAACGTGGTGTCGGGCAGGTCGTGCGCGAACTGAAGGACGGCACGCATTTGGTCGGGCGCGTAGTCCACGTGCTGCGGGAACAGCAACGCCCCCGTCCACTCATCGACCAACTGGTAAAAGGCCGGATTGGCTGCCGTTGCCGGGTCCAGCTGCCGGCTGTTGAAATGTACCTCGATCTGGTTCTTGGCCTGCAAGAGCGCCCCCGTCACTGGATCACGCACCACCGGTTGCGGCACCACGGAGATGATCTTGGTGCCCTGGTCCAGAATGAACGGTACGTCCAGATCTTGGCCCCCATTGAAGGGGA
>JALOQX010000133.1 GCA_025459265.1 Pirellulaceae bacterium
CGCAGAGCATCCGATACAGGACGACACCCAGGCTGTAAACATCGCTGCGGGCGTCGGGCGGCTGATCCTGAAACAGCTCCGGCGGCATGTAGTGCACGGTGCCGACCAGCCAGTTGGTCTGCGTGGCGTCCGGCCCCTGGGGCGCGACGAGTCCTGTATTCACCTCCACATCCGTGTCGATGTTCGCCTGCCCGGTCCCGTCCAGTGGACTGGCCGGGTGATTCGCGCGCGGAAGGGTCTGGCCGGGCGGATGTGCGAGGCCGAAATCGGTCAGCAGCGGCTCCCCCGTTTTGTCCAGCAGGATGTTCGAGGTTTTCACATCGCGATGCAGGATCCCGTGGCTGTGCAGCGCGTCCAGCGCCAGGGCGACCTTGTGCGTCAACCGTGCCGCCTCGGCGGGCGCGAACGGGCCGGTTTGCAGACGCTGCGCCAGCGACATGCCGCGCACGAGCCGCATGGTCAGGAAGCAGATGCCATCGATCTCCCCCGCGTCATGGACCGTGCACACGTGCGGGTGTTCGATGCGCGCGGCCGCGCGGGACTCGGCCAGGAACCGCTCTCGCAGCGCCGGTGCCGCGGGCTGTTCCGGGAAACACGGGATCTTCAGTGCCACATCGCGCTGGAGCAGCGTGTCGTGGACATGGTACACCCAGCCCATGCCCCCTTCGCCCAGCAACGCCCGCACTTCGTACCGCCCGAAGAGTTGGCCGAGCGCCAACGGAGGCGTCCGCGGGGCCACGCCAACCTCCGCTGCGGGCGTCAGCGAAGGCAACTCCACAGAAGGCTCCCACCGTGCGCCCGCGGGCGATTCGCTCGCGGCTCGGCGCGCAATGGCCGAGAGATCCACATGCGCACCCACCACGGGGAACCGCTCGGCCAACTCCTCCCGTGCCGGGAGCTGGTCCAGGATCGCCCGCGTTACGCATTCGGCCTCCAGCAACTCGAGAATGACCTCGTCGTCCCGTCCCAGCTCGGGCCATTCCTCCAGATACGCCTCGGTCGCCTGCGGGGAACCGCATTTCCACCGATACTCCTGGTCCACCTTGATCAGTTCGAGGAGCACCCGGCGGCGATACGTCTGATCGGGCGCCGGCAGCAACTCAGCCAGCGGGCGCGGTGCCCCCGACGCCCAGCTCTGCTCGAGCTGCTGGACAGATTGACTCAGGAAGCGCCAAATGCGGCCTTCCGCGTCGTCGTTGGGGGCGTTGGCTGTCGGATGAATCACGAATTAGTTCTGCCAATGACCGCGACAAGGCTTCCATTCTATCAATACCACCCACGCACTGGCAATTGCTGCCCGCAGCTGCGCCCCGGGGACGTTGCGGGAGGCTCCGCCCCGCGGCGTATCAGGCGGCGGTTCGTCGAGAACGTCCGCATGAACACGTCGTACGTGCCGCCCGAGCGCGGCTGCCCGCGATAAGTGCAGGAAGGCAGCGAATCATGCTATAGTTACGTCGACACGAGCCACGGGCCCCTGGCGGGAGCCGCGTGGCCGTCCCCATCCCGGCACGTGTGAGGGTTTCACCATGACTGATGCATCGCATGACACCGAATCCTCGTCCCAGCCCGCCCAGACACCGCTGTGGCTCCTGCCGCTCAAGATCCTGATCTGGCCGTTTGTCGCCGTCTTCCGGTTTCTTGATGAGCATCTGTTCTCCTACCTGCTGGGCCGGGTGCGCCGGGATGAGGATCGCGTCTACAGCATCCGTTTCATCTGGTACGGCGAGTCGGTCTACCTGCATCCGTTGGTGTGGGGCAGCCTCGTGCTGTTTTTTGTCACCAAGAGCGAGGTATTTACACCGGGCTGGCCGCTGCTGGTGTGGTTCATCCTGCTGGCCGGGTGTTTCCTCACCGTGATGTACAACTTCGACATTGTCAAAGCCGGTATCCTGGTGGTGTGTATCATCGCCGTGTTCAGCCTGGCCTACGTGGCCCACTCCGAGTGGGAATGGAACCCGTTGAGCGCGTTGGCGGCGCACCTCGAGCATCTCAATGCCACCGTGAGTCCGGGCTTCTACATTGTGGCCACGTACGTGTTCGCGCTGCTGATTGCGGCGGAGGTGCTGTGGGCCTGGCTGTTCAATCGCGTCGAGATTGACGAGTCGTACGTCTATGAACGGCGGGCGTTTCAGAGCACTTCGCGCGAGCCGATTTTTGCGCGCGGGCTGAAGCGGGAAACCAAGGACTTGATGGAACTGCTGATTCTGGGCGCGGCCGACATTACGCACCGTACGAAGAACGGCCAGCGGACGTTCCCGAATGTGCCCGGCGCCTCGCTTGGCCTGGGCCGGGCCCTCGATACGCTGCTCGATTTCCGCCGTCCCGGCGAAATCGAACTCGATCGCAAACTGCGCGGAGACGCCGCGGGCGAAGACGGAGCCTGACCTGCTGTCGAGTTGTCCATGGCTGAGCAGTTGCGTGGAACCGTGGAACGTGTCACGTTCTTCAACCCGGACAACGGGTTCGCGGTGCTCAAGGTCGCCGTCTCCGGCAAACGCGACCTGGTGACGGTCGTTGGCACGATCAGCGCGGTGACCGCCGGCGAGCATGTCGAGGCGACGGGGAACTGGGTGGTGGATCGCGCACACGGCCAGCAGTTCAAGGCCGCGGAGCTGCACGCCTCGCATCCCTCGTCCGCCGAGGGGATTCAACGCTACCTGGGTTCCGGCGCGATCCGCGGGATCGGGCCGCATCTGGCCGCCAAGATCGTGAACATTTACGGCGAGAACACGCTGGAGATGATCGATCGCTCGCCGGACGTGCTCCTGCACATCCGCGGGATCGGCCCGGGGCGACTGGCCCGCATTCGTGAAAGCTGGCACCAGCAGAAGGAGATTCGGCGGCTGATGCTGTTTCTCCAGGAGCTGGGAATTGGCTCGGGCAGCCGTGCCGTGCGGATCTACAAGACCTACGGCCAGGAGGCCATCGCCCAGATCCGCGCGAACCCGTACCGGCTGGCCGACGACGTGCGTGGCATCGGGTTCAAGACGGCCGACGAGCTGGCGCGTCGGCTGGGACTCGATCCCCAGTCGCCGGACCGCGCGCGGGCCGCCGTGCGGTACGCGTTGCAGGCTTTGAGCCAGGAAGGCCACTGCGGCTTTCCCGAGGACGGGGTGCTGGCGAAGACGGAGCAATTGATCGGCGTGGACGTGGCAATCATCCAGGAGGCGGTGGCAGCCGAACTGGACGCGGGCAGCGTGATCCGCGAAGACGTGGAGGACAGTACCTGGCTGTTTTCTGCCGGGCATTACCGCGCCGAAACGGGGTTGGCTCAACACATCCGGCGCCTGGCGCAGCCTGGGTCACATCCGCTGCCCGATATCCGCCTGGAAAAGGCGCTGGAGTGGGTCCAGCAGCGGCTGGGCATCGTGCTGGCAGCCGGGCAGCTGGAGGCGATTCGCCAGGTGTGCCGCCAGCGCGTCGTCGTGATCACCGGCGGTCCTGGGGTCGGCAAGACGACGCTGGTCCGGAGTATCCTCGAGATCTTCACGGCCAAGGAGCTGCAGTGCGTGCTGACCGCCCCCACCGGCCGCGCCGCCAAACGCCTGGCGGAAACGACCGGCCGCTCGGCCAAGACCGTCCATCGGCTGCTCGAATTCGATCCGGCCACCGGCGACTTCAAGCGCAACCAGCAGTACCCGCTCAAGGGTGACCTGTTCGTGCTCGACGAAACGTCCATGGTCGACGTGTTCCTGGCCTCTCAGCTGCTGCGGGCGATTCCCGATCGCGCCTGCGTGGTGCTCGTGGGCGACGTGGATCAGCTCCCCTCGGTGGGGCCGGGCCGCGTGCTGCACGATCTGATCCGCTCGGGTGTCGTACCTGTGGCACGCCTGACCGAAGTCTTTCGCCAGGCCGCGGCGAGCCGCATCGTGACGGCGGCCTACGACATCAACTCCGGACAGCTCCCGCCGCTGACACGCACGTCGGAACTGACGGACTTCTACTTCACCGAGCTGGACGAGCCGGACGAGATCGAACGGATGATTGTACGGCTGGTCCGCGAACGGATTCCCGATCGGTTCGGCCTGGATGCGCTCACGGACATCCAGGTGCTGGCCCCCATGAATCGCTCGCGGCTGGGGGCGCGCAACTTGAACTTGATCCTGCAGGAAGCGCTCAATCCGGGCGGCGACAAGCCGGAAATCCAGCGCTACGGCTGGACGTTCCGGCAGGGCGACCGGGTCATTCAGACGGTCAACAACTACCACCGCGACGTATTCAACGGCGACCTGGGGATCATTGTGAAGGTGAATCGTGTCGAGCAAGAGGTGACCGTGGACTTCGAAGGCATGCCGGTCGTTTACGATTTCGCCGACCTGGACGAACTGGCGCTGGCCTATGTGCTGTCGATCCACAAGAGCCAGGGCTCGGAGTACCCGTGCGTGATCATTCCGCTGCACACCCAGCACTACATGATGCTGCAGCGGAATCTGCTGTACACCGCCGTCACGCGCGGCAAGCGCCTGGTCATCATCGTCGGGTCGCGGCGGGCCTTGCGCATGGCCGTGTCGCGCAAGGATACGCAGTTGCGCTGCACGACGCTGGAACAGCGCTTGCGCGACGCCTGGCGTGGCTAATTTTGGGCGTCGCGGTGGCATTTTCGCCCCACGCGTCCGCGAGGGAGACGCTTGCGTTAACCTTCCCTCGCTAACGCGTCAGCTCATGATTCGATGTCAGCACCTGGCCGACCAGTTGCGGGCCGGGGAAGCAGGCCAGCACGTAGCTGTTGCGTCCATCCAGGACGTCGACCGCGACGGTCGGCCCGGGATAGGTCTGGCGGCTGGCCAGCACGGGGCTGAGCTGCAGCTGGTGGGTGCCGGCGGGGAGTTCCAGCCGCACGACCTGGATCTCGCGCGGCAGGAGTCCCCAGCAGCGCGTGTCCGCGGCTTCCGTGGCCTCCCAGGCGACGCCCACGGCGCTCAAGGCAATGTCGGCCAGCGGCGCGTCGGCTTCGACGACGTCTTTCGCCACGTAGACGGCCGCCTTCTTGATCGTACGCCGGGCCACGGCGCGACCGATGATCTTGGGCCGCTCGATTTCCTGCTGCCGCAACGCCAGTTCCCCCACGTCGCAGATCGTTTCGGTGTGGCCCACGGCCCGGCCGCCCATCAACACCGCGACGCCGTCCACTTGCCGGGACGGAACCACGACGCGCGGAACCTTGATCGGCGCCAACGTGGGCGGCACGTCGTATTGGCTGAATACTGAGAGCATGCGATCAGCGACCAGCATGGCCGCGCTGGTGGGAATCTCCACCGATTGCTCCTTCACGGGACCGCGATTGACCAGCGTGAAGACGTAGACTACCCCGTGGCCCGGTTGACTGTGGATGCCTTGCTCCGCGCGCGCGAGGTCCAGACGACCGGCCTGGAAACCAGGCTGCCAGCTGACGACCTGATGGTACGCGCGCGAAGCATCGTCGTAATTCGCGAACGAGGCTTCGCGGATCATGCCGCGGACGTAGGGGGCGATCGCCAGCGGCACGTAAGCTGCACGCGCCTGTTCCCGTTCCTCCTCCGGCACCCGCTGCAGCAGTTCCTCCTGCTTGGCGTTGATCTGCAGGCTGTAGGCCTCCGCGTCCTGCCCGTCCTGCAGCAGATTCACCAGCGCCAGGAAGACGCGCGTCAGCACCTTTTCGTAGTTTTCCCCTGCGTAAGCGAGTTGCTGGTCGTCGGTCAACATGCTCACGCTCGTCTCGACCGCGTCGGCCTGCTCCAGCTCCTCAAAGCGGTCGCGCACGCCGCGCAGCGTGAGTTCGGCCTGCTGGGGCTGGCCGCTCACCAACTGCACGACCGCCAGGTCGAGCGCCGCGGCATCCGCGTCGCGCGGATGATGCTCGATGTAGTCGGCCAGCGTTTCGGCCGCCGTCGTGACCTGCCCGGTATAGAACTGCTCACGCGCCGCGCGAATCCGGTCGGCGTACGTCGAGCACCCGGCCAGAGTGAGCAGCGTCCACGAGGCGAAACACAGCCAGATCGTTCGTGACTGGTCTGCACGAGAGCGCATGGTTCGGGGCTCATTCAGTAGTGCAGGAATTTGCCCAGCCGTGATTTGTGGTAGCCCTTGCTGATCTCGGCCGACTGCTTGTCGTAAGCGCCGGTCCGCACGTTGACCATTTCGAGCGTGAGCAGGTAGTCGCGCTGTTGGGACTGGTTGCGGACGGTCGTGCCCGACGTGATGGTGGCGTAGAGCAGGTAGTGCAGCGGTTGGCCCTGCTGCTCCAGGACCGCCGCGAACGTCCGCATGTTCTCGGGGACCAGCAGCGAGTCGGGACGCAATCGCGTTTCACGCAGCGCCGCATCCATCACCCGCCGGCTGATCGGCTGGAAGACTTCGGACTGCACCAGCATCGTGTCGATCTGCTGGTAGATCTGGTCCTTGAAGTCGCCCAGCTCTTCCATACTCTTGTTTTCGACCCCCACGAAGCAGATCGACTTGGGTGTCGGCAGGACCTCCGCGCCCTGGTAGCTCGCCTCATACACCGTGACGCTCTGCCGCTCGAGCAGTTTGGCGACCGCCTCCTCGACCAGGGGATTGAAGACCTCGGCACCTGCCGTGTGGCTGCCGACCAGGTCGGGATGATCCCCCTTGATCACATGTCCGAACTGGTGCCCGCGACACCCCCCCAGCGCCACGGCGCACAGGGAACTGGCCAGACCGCCTGCTGCTGTCAGAAAGCTGCGTCGATTCATCCTTGACCTGCCTTGGGACTTCCGAGGTGAGTTCCGAGTCGGACGGACACTGGACGGAGGTGAAGGTGGAGCGCGGTTCGACGGCGGGAACGGCCACCCAGCTTTGGCCGACCCCTCCAATCCGCACAAACCGCACAATCCCATCCATCGGACATCGGCAGAACACCCGGCCGGAGATCAGGAAAAATCCGCGGGCAGGATGAGAGGCGGTGGCGAGCAGCCCTCGATGCGGAGGGGAAACCCAAGAACGCGCTCGACAACAAGTTGCCGAATTACAGTCCGTCGCTCGACTCTCCGAGTCGAGAACGCACGGCTCGGAGAGCCGTGCGACAATGTTCAATTCGGTAACTTTTTCCGTGCGCGCCCCAATTGCCTCCGCCGTAACTCTGATCTACCTCACAGTTCCACCTCGTACATGTCGTAGTGTGTCTCGGCCATGCCCAGGCTCCGATACGTGGCCTGCGCAGCCCGGTTGTGCTGCTCTACGTACAGACGCAGGCCACACACATCCTGACGTGCCGCCGCACGCGATCGCACATCCTGAAACAGCCGGGTAAACACGCCGCGACGCCGGTGCGTCGGCACGACGTACACGCTCTGGATCCACCAGAAGACCTTGTTGCGCCAGTCGCTCCACTCGAACGTCACCATCAAGCACGCAATCACCTCGCCAGCGGCTTCCGCGACCACGTAGAAACCGGCTTGCGGGTTGGCCAGCAGGCTGCGGACGCCCGCCTGCACCGTAGCAACGTCCAAAGCGCGTCTTTCGGTTTCCCAGGCCATGGCCGCGTTGAACGCGGTCAACGCCACGACATCCCGGTCCTCGCCCAGGCGGATCAACAAGTCACTTTCAGTCATGGTTGGTGGCAGCTCGGGGAAATGGGGAGAGAACCACGCGCGTCAGATCAGCGGCAACGTGACCGGCCGGCCGGTCTGATAGCACTGCTGAGCGGCGAAGACGACTTCATGCGTGCTCAGCGCGTCCTGGAGATTGCAGTGCGACTCGACATCCCGCAGCACGCAGTCGGCAAAATGGTCGATCTCCGCCTGAAACGGATGGTGCTTGACGTCGCTCGAGTCCGGCAGGATGGACGGGAGGGTGATCCAGTCGGTCTGGCCGGGGAACTTGTGCGACCAGATGCGATTGTCGAACACCGTGCCGCGATCGCCGAAGATACGCAGGGGAAACCGATACGGCATGATACAATCGGCGTTGACCGTGACCTTCCCGAAGACGCCATTGTCGAACCGGACCAGGACGGCTTCGACCCCGTCGTACTCCATGGGCGGCGCGTGTTCGAGCCAGGTATTGGTGAGCGGATTGTATTCGCGAGTGGTGCCCTTCCGGTAACCGCCGCTCATGGCGAAGACTTCCACGGGCCGGGCGGCCTCGTATTCCCCGCTCGCCGCGAACCAGCGCAGGGCGTCGACGGCGTGGCAGCCGCCCACCAGCAGGGCACTGACACCCTGGGTCTGAGTGCGGGCCTCGTTCCAGCCGGACCACCAGCTCCCGTTGTGACTCAGGTAGTCCGCCTCCACGTAGTATGGACGACCGATCGCGCCATCGTGGATCAGCGACTTGAGCAGGCGAAAAAGTGGGTTCCAGCGGAGCACGAAGCTGACGACCGTCTTGACACCGGCGGCCTGCACGGCGTCGCGGATGCGCTGCAGCTCGGCCAGCGAGATGCCGATCGGCTTCTCGATGATCAAGTGCTTGCCGGCCCGCGCCGCCTGGACGACGTTCTCGCAGTGCAGATGCTGCGGCGTGCAGATGGCGACCGCATCGACCTCGGGCTGTTCCAGTGCCCGTCCAAGATCGTTGTACACCTCGATGTCGCGCAAACCCTGCTCCAGGGCGCGCTGCCGAGCGCCCTCGAGCGATTTGCTGCAGATCGCCACGACCTCCGTGTGCGGATTGCGCTGCAGCGCCGCGATGTGCTGCGTCGATACCCAGCCGGCGCCATGCACCAGCACGCCGATCGTCTTGCTCATTCCATTCTCTCCCTCTGCGTGCGGCCCCCTCCGGGAAACGCTCCAGCCGTGCCGCCGGGGTGCACCATCATAACACGGCCTCCCCCGCGGTCTGCAGCAACACCTCCAGGTTTTCCGGTGGTGTTTCGACAGCCAGCGTGCAGCCGGAGCTCAACACGAAGCGGCGATGCGCGGTCCGCTGCATGGTTGTGATCAACGCTGCGGTGGCCCGCCGTACGTCGTCAACCCCACCACGCGCCAGCAAGCCCACTGGCTCGAGATTCCCCCACACGGTCACGCCAGGTCCGAGAATGCGGCAAGCCTCCGCCAGGTCCACCTGGTAGTCCAGCTCGAGCACGTCCGCCCCGGTCGTGGCCATGTCCGCCAGCAAAGGGGTTGAGTTACCGCAGATGTGCAGCGAGAGGGGCAGTGCGGTACCTGCCTGCAGATCCCGAATCAACTGCTGCTCGGCAGGTAAAGCGATCTCCCGGTAGCGCCGGGGACCGATCAGTCCCGCCGGTGAGTCACCGCCACTGAGCAGATCGGCGCCAGCCGCGGCCAGCGCAAGCGCATACGCACGCGTGAACTCCGCACAGCGGTCCATCAACGCCAGGACCAGGGATGGGTCGTCGGTCAGGCTCAGCAGGACCTGGTTCAGACCCATCAGCGCGCAGGCCAGCGAAAACGGGTACTGGTCGAAACAGGCCACGACCCACGCGCGACCTTGCAGACCCTCCACGACGCGCGAGAGTGCTTCGATCATCAGCGGGCACCGACCCTGATGCTGCGGGTCCGGAGCCGGCAGCCGGTCCACGTCCGCCCGGGACACGATCCGTGGCGGACCAACTCCCCCCAGAGGTTGATCGTCTCCCGAAAACCCCACCCGCGCTCCCAGGGCCTCGGCCGTGACCCACGTGTCGGCCGACACCCACACCGCGTCCGGCCGAAACCGCTCGTAGTACCGGAGGATGCAGTCC
This sequence comes from Pirellulaceae bacterium, assembly GCA_025459265.1. Classification (GTDB taxonomy): domain Bacteria; phylum Planctomycetota; class Planctomycetia; order Pirellulales; family Pirellulaceae; genus JAAYDI01. The sequence goes on from JALOQX010000133.1 coordinate 9,641, forward strand.
GCCATGATCCGCGGGTCAGTCGTATAGTCCCGCAACGATACGCCGCACAGGCGAGCACAGTAGTGGACGGCCAACGGGCCGGTGGCCATGCGGGAGGTCGGCGCGCCGGCGAGCGTCCGCCGCAGGACATCGCGTGAATCACTCATGACGCGATTATCCACAATTCGTACGACGCCCAACAGTTGCCCGCGCGCGGGTCGGAGCTGTTGCACCCCGCAGGCGGGGGTGCCGCCGGTGGCTTCCCGGCCGGCGATTGAATATCCTGGAACTGCCTCGTCGGACTGTGCCGCTGCGACAAGCGGCCGCAGTCAGGCGATACCTTCCCCTCACTTCATGCGAACCAGCTGATAGGCTTCCACTCCCCACGAGCTCAACCATGATATTCCTGACCGCCCCCCGGCGCTCGTTCTGTCTTGTGTCCATGGTCTTGACCAGCTGGGCTGTTCCGCTGGGGTTGCGCTTTGCGTGGAGTGAGGATCAGCCGCAGTGGGGGCAGCGACACACGCGCAACATGATTTCTCACGAACGGGGGCTGGCCGACGATTTTGATCCCGTCACAGGCACGAACATCCGGTGGAGCGTGGAACTAGGCAGCGATGCGTACAGCTCCCCGGTGGTCGCGCAGGGTCGCGTGTTTATCGGCACGAACAATTCGAGTCCGCAGGATCCTCGGCACCAGGGTGATCGGGGTGTCCTGTTGTGTCTGGGCGAGCAGGATGGAAGTCTCGTGTGGCAGCTCGTCGTCCCGCGCCTGATCGGCGAGGACGGCTACCTGGATCAGCCCAACATTGGATTCTGTTCTCCGCCAACGGTGGAAGGAAATCGGGCCTACGTCGTCACGAACCGTCACGAGGTCGTCTGCCTGGATCTGAAGGGACAGGCGGACGGCAATGACGGTCCCTACCAGGACGAAGGCCAGCACATGGTGCAGCCAGGGGAAGCTGCGCTGGAGGTCACTGCACAGGACGCGGACATTCTCTGGCTGTACGACATGATTGCCGAGTGCGGGATCCATCCCCACGATTCGGCGCACAGTTCCATCCTGGTGGATGGGAGATTCCTGTACGTCAACACGGGCAACGGCGTCGACCACCGCGACCACGCGCGCACGTTCATCCCGAAACCGGACGCCCCGAGCCTGATCGTGCTGGACAAAGAGACCGGCCAACTCGTGGCCGAGGATGCCGAGCAGATCGGGCCGCGGATCTTTCACTGCACGTGGTCGTCGCCGGCGCTGGGGGACGTCAACGGGCGCTCGCTGGTGTTCTTCTGCGGCGGTGACGGAGTCGTGTACGCCTTTGTCGCCGTGCCGCAAGACGCGGATACGCGGCAGGTGCAGAAGCTCGAACGCGTCTGGCGCTATGACTGCGATCCCACCGCGCCCAAGGATGATGTGCACAGCTACTACCTGAACAAGCAGGAAGGGCCGAGCAACATCATGGGAGCGCCGGTCTTCTATCAGAACCGGATCTACGTCACCGGCGGCGGGGACTTCTGGTGGGGCAAGTCCGCCGCCTGGGTGCAGTGCATCGACGCCACCCAACAAGGCGACATCACTGAATCCGGGCGGGTCTGGTCACGCCCGCTGCGGCAGCACTCCTGTACCACTCCGGCGATCTGGAACGATCTGGTCTTTGTCGGAGATCTCGGACGACGTGTCTATTGCCTCGATGCACAGTCAGGCGATGAACACTGGTCGCATGGCATGAATGGCCCGGTGTGGTCGTCCATTCTGGCCGCCGACGGCAAGGTCTACGTCGGTTCACACGGCCAAGACCTGTGCATATTCGACGCGTCTCCCGACAAGCAGCTACGTGCCACGATCCGGCTTGACGACAAGATGTCTTCGTCTCCCGCGGCAGCCAACGGTGTGATCTATGTCAATACGCTCGCCACGCTCTACGCCATCCGCGCGGAGAACCGGTGATGTGGACGTACGCGTCGCTTGCCGTCATCGCGCTGGTGTGCGCCGCGGCTGACGAACGTCCGGTGACACTCGAGAACGCCCGCGTTCGGATCGTCTTCGATGCCGCCAGTGGCGGATTGCTGACACTGGAGGATCGTGTGGCTCAGCATCCACACCGCATGTCGCCGGCGCCGGCGGCGCTTTGGTCGCTGCGGTGCGCGGGCGACCGGGTGCTGTCCCCTGCCAGTGCCGGCGTGGTGACGTGCCGCCCGCTCACGGGCGGACAGCATGTCGAGATCGTCTGGAGCTCGTTCGAAGTGCCCGAGGCGCCCCATCTGGCCGTGACGGCACAAGTCGCGCTGGATGCCGACGAGCCCACGAGTCATTGGCGGATCTCGGTCGCGGGACTGGGCGACCTGGTCCTGCAGTCGGTGCACTATCCGCGGCTCACGGACATTGCGCCACAGGAATCCGAACGGCTGGCCGTGCCCGTCTGGATGGGCGAACAGTCGCACCACGCGAGGCAGCTGGTCAACGCTACGGCGGAAGGCGGGCGATTGAGCTGGGCGTATCCGGGGCTGCTGTCGTTGCAGTGTCTGGCATATTGCCGCGCGGGCGGGCCGGGCATCCTGATCATGGCCGACGACACGCGTGCGCTGCGCAAGGAGTTCGCCGTATTCGGGGACGGTCAGGGCGCGCTGGGACTGGAGACGGTCCACATTCCAGCCGGTGGTGTCGGCAGTGACCGGTTCGAACCGCCGTATGCGGTCCGTGTGAGTTTGTTTCAGGGCGACTGGTATACGGCGGCCGAGCAGTATCGCCAGTGGGCGCAGAACCAGGCGTGGGTCACCGCAAGCCGCGTGCGGCGTGGGGCGACCCCCGCGTGGGTGACCGATACGGGGCTGTGGATCTGGAATCGCGGTCGCTCGCCCGGCGTCCTCGAGCCCGCCGCGGCATTGCAGCAGGCGGCGCGCGTACCGGTGTCCGTATTTTGGCACTGGTGGCACGGCTGCCCCTACGACGCCGGATTCCCCGAGTACTTGCCGCCGCGGGAAGGTGCCGAGCCGTTCCGCGCGGCCGTGGCCGCCGCACACGAACAGGGTCTGCACGCGATCGTCTATATGAATCAGCGGTTGTGGGGCATGACCACGCGCAGTTGGACTGAGGAGGGAGCCGCGCGGTTTGCCGTGAAGAACCCCGACGGGAGCATCACTCCCGAAGTGTACAACACGTTCATGAACGTCCCCTGTGCTTCGATGTGCATGGGGACCGACTTCTGGCGCGCGAAATACGCGGAATTGGCCGCGGAGGCCGTGTGCGAGCTGGGCGTCGATGGCATCTACATGGACCAGGCGTGCTCGAGCCTGGCGTGTTACGACACGACCCACGGTCACCCGCGCGGCGGCGGTGCCTGGTGGATGGAGGGCTTTGAGCGGCTGCAGGCGGACATCCGGCAGCGCTGCAATGCGACCCGACCGGTCGCGCTGGCCGGTGAGGGGTGTGGCGAAGCGTGGCTGCCCTATCTGGATCTCATGCTCAGCCTGCAGGTGAGCATGGAACGGTACGCCGCGCCGCGCGACTGGGAACCGATCCCGCTCTTCCAGGCCGTGTATCACGACTGCGCGGTGCTGTTCGGCAACTACGCGTCGCTGACACGACCGCCCTACGACGACCTGTGGCCGGCCGAGCACGCGCCGGATACGCCGCTGGCATTGCTTGACGCCAAGTTCGGGCTCCAGTTCCGGCTGGAACAGGGCCGCGCGTTTGTCTGGGGCCAGCAACCGACGCTGGCCAACTTCCTGCCCGAGCATCTCTCGCAGCGCAACGCCGAGATGGAGTTTGTGCTGCACCTGGCACGGCTCCGCCGCGTCGCCCGCAAGTACCTGCAGGACGGTGTGATGCTGCGCCCGCCGGAGACGAGGACCGAAACCGTTACGATTCCCATCTCGCGGCTGTCGATCTATGCCGGTCAGCACGACGCAGTCCAGGAGTATGCGAAGACGGTACCCCGCGTGCTGGCCAGTGCCTGGCAGGCCGCAGACCGCAATGTGGCCGTCGCCCTGGTCAACGTGTCCGACCAGCCGATCGACGTCCGATTGCGTTTGGCGACGCCGGACTATCCGCTGGCCGCACACGGCGCGATCCGCCGGATCTGTGAAGACGGGAGCGTGGTGATCGGAGAGTTCGACCGGCACACGGCCACGCTGGCCGTGACGCTCAGCGCGGCCGACGCGCACGTCTACGAGTTCGCCGGACGGGAAAGTTACAGCTGTCTCTCGCCCGCCGACGTGCGCGTCGGCGGCACGCTGGACTGGTGAGCTACAAGCAGGCATGGACTGTGGCAACGTTCCCCGCCGACCCTGTGTCGGCGGCTCGTTGGACTGGTCAGCTACAAGCACGCTGCGCCTTGAGGCTTCTCCCCGCCGACCCTGCGTCGGCGGCTTGTTGGACTGGTGAGCTACAGCTGCGGCGCGAACTCGATGCTGCTCCCCGCCGACCCTGTGTCGGCGGCTTGTTGGACTGGTGAGCTACAGCTGCGGCGCGAACTCGATGTTTCTCCCCGCCGACCCCGCGTCGGCGGCTCGCTGGACTGGTCAGCTACAAGCAGGCAT
>JALOQX010000421.1 GCA_025459265.1 Pirellulaceae bacterium
GAGATGGTGATGAAACGTGCTCATCTCCATCACGGGGTGCCGGTCGAGGCGCCGGAAGAGTTCGAACACGAACCGCGAGCCGTAATGCCAGCCATATTCATTGCCGCCCAGGATTCCTTCGCCGTCGAGCGCATCGAGATACATCATGTCAAAGCCGCACGCGTTGTAGACGTCGGCCGTCTTCTGGGCCACTTCCGCCAGCAGCGTCGAATCGGGGTCCGGCGTGAACAGGAAGAAGCACTGCTTCAGGTGGTGCACTGTGGCGCCGGGCGCGTGGGCAGCGGGGGTCGTCCCCAACGCTCCGCGCTGGCACTGCGTGAAAGCGTACGGCGGCTCCGTGGAAAGGCCGGCATAGACGATCAGTTCATCATCGATCTGCAGGGTGAGGCTATTCCGCTCGAAGAAGCCGGTGTTGAGCGATCGTCCGTCAAGGCCTTCCCGGACCGGCACAAGCGTGGCCTCCGCTGTCAGCGGTTCGGCCAGCGTGTACGCGGCGTCCTTACCCAGCCGCGGGTCGGGCACGGGCGTGACCCACGGCGTGTCCTTCGCGAGGAAGAACGCATAGGTGTGCAGGCCCGCTTTGATCCCGGCCGCGTGCAGTCGGTCGACGACCGCCTTCAGACTCGCCACGCCCTGCGGGAAGATGTCGGGGTTCGGCCGGCAATCACCGAACCGAAACGACCGACCACCGTGGAAGTCGATCTGACCGATGCCCAGCTGCCGGGCCAGCTTGATCCAGTCGTCGACGGTCTGTTCGTTGAGATCTCCAAAATCGAACAGATAAGAACCGCGATTCACGGCGTAATCCTGCGCCCACGGGCCGCCGATTGTCGAAAAAGGCAGCTCGACGGACTTGCGGACAACTTCCTGCAGCACGGTTCGCAGCTGTTCCGACGGGCAGACCACCAGCGCGACGCGCGCGCCAACCATCCCGAACCGGTGATAACACATGGCGGTGGGACGCGCGACGGGGCGCGGCAGTTCCGGCACGCGGGTCTGCAGGTTCAGCGCCAGCGCGCAGACCGAAAGGGGATCCTCCGGGACACCGGTGAGCGTGGTCGGCAGATCCAGAAGCGTTAAGCTCTCGATGCCGTCGCCCTCGGTCGCGCAGACTTCGAACACGAAATGGTGCGGATGCGTGGTGACGGTGAGCGTGGCCCGCGCGTCGGTCTCTGCAAACCGCAAGACCAGGCGCTGGCCGTCGCGCTCCGCGGCCACGGCCGGGCAGTCGCGGTCGCCCACGCGCACGTGAGCGGCCACCGGCGGCGCGACCCGCGCGCAGTAATCGTGACCGGTCCGCAGATCCGTCAGTTGGCCCCAGCATCCGTCGGCGCGCAGGGTGAGCCGCACGTACTCATTGGCCGTGGAATACACGGTCGGTGCTTCCTGGGCGGCGACGAGCATGGCACCGCCAATCCAGACGCTCAAGGTCAGGAACGGGGGGATCAACCGCAGCGTGATCATCGGGGACATCGTGTGGTGCTCCTTCGTCTGCCCATTGTGGCTGATCCAAGGGACTGGAGAAACGGTGGGCGGCAGATTCTAATGGACGGCGTCACGGCGTGGGCGCCGCGCCCGTGCCGACACCAGCGCCCCCGCGTGGGGTCCGTGGGTCGTTCCGGAAGGCGGGAGGGAGATCACATGACTCAAACGAGCCGTTGCGTGTCACGACGAACTTTCCTGCGTCAGGCGACGTGGTTGGGTGCTGCGGGCATGACGGCCACGTTGGCCAGGTCACCGCACGCTGCCGCGGGCCCGCGCCGCGTGAGTGCCAACGATCGGCTGCAGATCGGACTGATCGGCGCGGGCGGCATGGGGCAGGGGAACCTGGCCAACTGCGCCGCGCACGCGGATGTCGTCGTCACGGCGGTGTGCGATGTATGGCAGGAGAGGCGCGAGGCCGTCTGCGCTCAGTATCCCACCGCCAAACCGTATGCCGACTATCGGGCGGTCCTCGAGCGCGGTGACGTGGACGCCGTCATTATCGCCACGCCGCCGCACTGGCACTGCCGGATGGCGGTCGACGCGTGCGAGGCCGGCAAGGACCTCTACATTCAGAAACCGATGTCACTGCACGTGGCAGAGTCTCTGGCCATCCGCAACGCCGTGGCCAAACATGGCCGCATCAGCCAGATCGGCACGCAGATTCACGCCGGCGAAAATTACCGGCGCGTCGTGGAACGCATCCGCAGCGGTCAGCTGGGACCGGTCAGTGTCGTACGCACATTCAACGTGATGAACCAGGGCCCGGAAGGGATTGGCAACCCTCCCAACTGCGATCCGCCGCCCGGCCTGGACTGGAACCAATGGGTCGGTCCAGCTCCCCTGCAGCCCTACAATCCACTCATCACGCGCAGCGCGTACGAAAACTGTTCGTTCATGAATTTCAGCGGCGGCTGGACACCCGGCATGGCACCGCACATCATCGACCTGCCGTTCTGGGCGCTCGAACTCGGCGTGCCCATCCGGACCAGCTGCACCGGCGGACGGCACATCCTCCAGGATGCCGGCGACGCGCCGGACGTGCAGGAAGTCGTGTGGGAATTCCCCACGCTGGTCATGACCTGGTCGATGAGCGTCGTGAACAGCTTTGGTTTTGATTTCGGGCGAGGCGAACCGGCGCGCCGGCTGGGCATCTACTTCCATGCGGTCAATGGCACCCTGTTTGCCGATTACGGCATGCACCAAGTGGTACCCGAGGGCGATCGCCTGAAGGATACCCAGCCGCCGCCGCCCTCCATCGCGCCGTCGCCGGGTCACGAACGAGAATGGCTCGATTGTCTCCGCACGCGCGAACAGCCTAGCTGCTGCGTCGACTACCACTACCGGATCGATCTGGCCATCAATCTGGCGAACCTGGCCATGCGCCTGCGGCGCGACCTGCGCTGGGACCCGGCCGGTGAGTGCATCGCCGACGACGCCGAGGCGGCGCGGCTCACTCAGCCCGAGTACCGACAGCCGTGGTGTTTCCCCGCGGAATACGTGGCGTAACGCCGCTGCGAGGACCCCCTTCAGCCAACGCTGTGGATCATTTCTTCCCGAGGAATGTGGGGAGGACTCTGGCGGAGCCGAGGTGAACAGCGCGGATCATCGCCTCGCGCCGGATGCGGACAACCCTCCGGGCCCAGCTCAGAGGTCAGGAGAGTCCTCAGGGCCGTAGGCCCGGCACAACCTCTGCCGGTGGCGCAAGCCACCGGTGAGAAGGCGAATCCACCACGATCAGGCCCGAAGGGCCGACACAACTAGGCAGGTATCAGCCCTTCGGGTCTTGAGGCATCCTCCCAGAACAACGGAGTGATCCGATCGGCTGTCACCGCTGCAGCGCGGCGGCCGGATCGGGCTGATCGGCCAGACGGGTTGCCGCGTTCTGGCCAGCAGGCGCCACGGAGCGGCGGCGTTGCGTCGTCTTGGGAAAAGACCGCCGCTGCTCCTTGGGCAGGAACTGCTGCTCCAGGATCTCGGGGTCGTATTGCGTCCAGGTTTCGCGGATCGTTTCGGCGTACACCTTGCGCATTGTCGTGCCGTCGCGCCACACCGCCACGAAACCGCCTGTTTCATAGCTGCGCCGCGGTAACTGCAAGGGCGTCTTCAGCAACCGCCAGTCCCGCACGTTGTAGTGCGCCGTGGCCGGGCACCAGTCGTAGAACAGCAACTGGTCGAAGACAAGCTGGCCCTTTTCGTCATAGCAGTGATTGATCTCAATCAGGTCCACCTTGTCGGTGAGGACGTCGGGGCCTGAGGACGATCCTGCGGCGAGGATCCACGCGGTCAGTGACGTGGCGAACGTGCCCACGGTTCTCCTCCTTGAGAAACGAGTGCCATTACACCGTTGGGCCGGGAAAGGCTCAGCCTCCCATTGTGTTTCCTCGGTTGCGCACGGGGGCGGCGCTCACTACCCGCGACCACTTGTACCCGTTTTGGGCGGCGGCAGTAAGAGAAATTGCGGCGGATGTGACAATTGGGCAGGGTCGGAGGACGCGGGGCTCAGTTGCTTTACGGTGGGTGCTCACGGTGGGCTCCTTCGCTTACACTGTTCGGGGGGATTGGGCGCAGGGACTTTTCCGAGGTTGCAAGACAAGGCCCGGGGGCGCCGCGAAGCGGCGCACCCGAGTGTTTTGTCGAAGCAAAGTATGGGGGTGGCTGGGGACGAACGAAGTGAGCCCCCAGCCGCGA
>JALOQX010000134.1 GCA_025459265.1 Pirellulaceae bacterium
AACCTGGGGCAGACCGCTGTATGGCGTGCTGAACGTCTGGTAGAGACGTGTTTCGCGGTTCTCGAAGTTGTACGAACCGCAGAAATAGTCTTCGGTACCCGTGCCGCAGATCGTGGGCCACGGGTGATCGCCGTCGAGGAAGAACTTGATTTCGCCCTCGCCCCACCAGCCGGGACTGCGGACTTCCCACGCCAGATACGTGCCCACATAATGCCCGCGTCCCTGCACCCCGTCGAGAATCGTGTACACCTCCTGGGCGGGAAGCTTGAGCACGCGGCGGAACTGCGCGTGGAAATACGCGGCGTCGTCCGGGACTTCCGCCAGCGTGTAATTGATCTGGTAGTAGAGCCGCATGTCCTGCTCGTCGAGATTCTCCAACGTGATCTTGGCCTTCTGGCGGAACGGCATGGTCCAGTAGCAGTTGAACGCGCTGCCGGGGTTGACACACACGGCGAGCGAATTGATCTGGCAGTAGGTCCCCCAGCCGCAGGCAAAGAAATCCCCCAGCGGCACCTCGACCGACGGGTCCTGCTCGCCGTCCCAGTAGAACCGCAGGATGTTGAGTCGCGTTTTGTCCAGCGGCGCCGGCGTCATCCAGATCTGTTGGATGGCCCCTGAGCCATCGATCTCGGCCAGCGTGAAGGTGCTCTTGGCCGGAATGCTGACCGACGGCGAGACTTTCCAGCCCTGGCCGAGGTCCGCGGCCGCGTTCTGGCCCGTGCCCTCCGTGGCCATGCCCCCCTGGCCCTTCTCGCCCGTAAAATTCTCCGGACTGATGGAGCGGGACTGAGCCTGCGATAATCGGTGCAGATTGCCCAGGTTCATTTCCAGACCATTGAAGGCACCCGATTTCAGCTCCTGGGACGACGCCAGACTGCTGACCATCAGCCACACCGCCACCACTGCCGACCCCTGGCTTGCACGCATCTTCGGATCTCCCATGTGCCCCTGGCTGTTGACCCCGTCATCCTCCGCCCGCTGAGCGGGGCCGTCCATTATCGCCGCATGCAACGCGCGAGGGAAGCAGGTTCGGTCGTGCCGGCTCTCGCGTGGCAGCGTGCCCAGTCGTCCGTGCAGCTAAATGGAATCACGCGTTTCCAGGTGGCTGCGGCACAGCGCTCGATCCATCGGCGACCTTGTCGAAGATGTCTGTGCCGTGATACGATGTCGGCTTGGCCGGCTGGTTCGGCTCGTCCGATGCAGGCCCCAGTGGCGTGGCACGTCGGCACGGCGCAGCGCGGGACCTCGGAGGATGCGGAAGGGAGTCGATGCGTCATGGATGTCGTTCGCGACGCGCACGATGCTCGAGTGCACCGCACGGTGGGGGGCCTTCCGGTGCGGTTTCGGGTCGACGACGAGACGTTCCTCGCCGGCTCCGGTCAGGCTTCTCGCGACCAGTTGCACCTGCACCTGCAGTTGGGACGCCTGCAGTTGCTGCGCGGATTCGACCAGCTGTTGTGCCTGGAGGGCCTTCACGGTGTGGAGCATCTGCCGCACCAGATTGAAACGGTGCGCAAGGCGTTGCGCCGGTTCCGTGGCCGCGTCCTGCTGGCGGATGAGGTCGGTTTGGGCAAGACGATCGAAGCTTGTCTCTTGCTGCGCGAGTACCTGCTGCGCGGGTTGGCGCAGCGCATCCTGATCCTGGTGCCGAATCCGCTGGTGGCCCAGTGGCGTGACGAGCTCGAGGGCAAGTTCGGCCTCGACTTCACCATCCCGCCCCGCACGGCGACCAGTGTGCAACCCGCATTCTGGCAGCGTACCGACCGCGTGCTGGTGTCCACGTCGTTTGCGCGCAGCGGAGAACGTCCGGCGGCGATCGCCGCCGCCCCGTGGGACATTGTGATCGTCGACGAAGCGCATCACTGCAAGAACCCGCGGACCAAGCTCTGGCAGCTGGTCAATTCCCTGCAGCGGCGATTCATGTTCCTCTTGACGGCCACACCGGTCCAGAACAACCTGATCGAGCTCTACAATCTGCTCACGCTGCTCGAACCGGGCCACTTGCGCACCGAGAAGGAGTTCAAACGCCAGTTCGTGACGCGCGGGAACCCGCGCGATCCACGCAACCGGCAGCGGCTGCGGGAACTGCTGGGCGAGGTGATGATTCGCAACACCCGCAGTCTGGTTCAGATCGATCTGCCGCCGCGGTATGCGCAGACCATCGTCGCCGTACCGCAGCCCGCAGAGCGGCAACTGCACGAGGGCGTGAGCGGGTTGCTCCGACGGTGCGCGCCGGGGACGGACCCGCCGTCACCAGCGCGGCCCGCGCCGGCGGAGGAAGACCCTGGCGCGCCGGCAGGACTTTCCCGCCTGCAGGTGCGGTCGATCCTGGCCGCCTTGGGGAGTCACCCGGCGGCGGTGGTCCACGCGCTCGAATCGCTCGCGCAGGCCGATCCGGATGCGGCCCGGCTGCAACAACTCGCCGGGCAGATCACCCACTCGGCCAAAGACGAACGGTTGCTGGAACTGTTGCGCGACGGCCAGGATCACAAGATGCTGGTCTTCGTACACGCGCTGAGCACGCTGCATCGACTGCAGCAGCTGCTCACCCAGGCCGGGATTCGCTTCACCACCTTCTCCGGAGAACAGTCGCGCAGCGCCAAGGACGCGGCTGTGGAGAGCCTGCGCAGCGACGTGCCGGTCATGCTCTGCACGGATTCCGGGGGCGAAGGTCATAACCTCCAGTTTGCCGACACGCTGGTCAACTACGACTTGCCCTGGAACCCGATGAGAATCGAGCAGCGGATCGGTCGGATCCATCGTTATGGTCAGACGCGGGACGTCTTCATCTTCAACCTCTGCACGGAGAACTCGCTCGAGTCACGGATCCTCGGGTTGCTCAGCGACAAGATCCGGATGTTCGAACTGGTCGTGGGCGAGATCGGTTCGATCCTGGGCAATCTCGAGGAGGGGGAAGAATTCGAATCGGTTGTGCTGCAGATGTGGATGGCGGCGCGCGACGAACGACAGCTGGATCAGGCATTCACGTCGCTGGGCGACACGCTGCTGGACGCCCAGGCGCAGTACCTGAAATCCAAGGAACTGGATGACGCGCTCTTTGGCGAGGACTTCGAATGAGCGTCACGGTCGGCGAATCGCAACTGAGGGACTTCGCGCGGTCGCTGCTCGAACACACGGGTGGGATCGTCGATTGGCCGCACGACCAACGCACGGGCCTCGTTCTGGCTCCGGTGGAGGTGGCGCGGTGTCTGGGCCAGACGGACGAGTCATTTCGCGTGGCATTGTCGGGGACCGAGGGGGATCTCTCGCTCGATCTGGGCGGTGAATTCCTCGATCGCGCCGCCTGCACACTGGCGACGTATGTGCCGGCTCAGGGGGCGTTTGCGCTGCCCGGTCTGAACGTCAAGAAGTCCGAATTCGCGCGCACGGTCGAACAGGCCTTCGGATGGCAGAACGCCCGCTGCCAGGTGTGTCAGGGCAACGCCATGCTGATCGTCTATCACACGTGGTGGTTCCATGTCGCACTCCGATCCGACGACGTCTGGGAGTCGCTTCTGGCGGTGACCATCAACTGTGACGGCCAAACGGTCTGCCGGATGGACGGGTTGCTCGAGGCAATGGAACAGCGACCCGTGCCCGGACTTTCTCGCGCACCGGACACCACCATCCGCACCGCCGCGACGTGCGCTCAGGAACAGGTGCTGCAGGACGCCCGCACCTTTCTCGATCGTATGGACAATCGCGTGGAGCGTGACCGCCAGCGACTCCGCGACTATTACCGCGCCCTGCTCCGCGAGGCGGCGACTCCCAGCCGTCGCGTCAAGACCGTACCCGGCCCCGAGGAGTTGGCCGCGCGACAACGCGCGGTGAAATTGGAGCTGCAGCGCAAGCTGGCGGAACTGGCCGAACGCTTTGCGATCGACGGGCTGCTGCGCCCGGTGGCGCTGGCGGAGTTTCACGTTCCGGGGGTCGTCATCGATGTGCGCATCCAGCGCAAGGCGGCAAAGCGCGAGTTTCGACTCTACTGGAACGCGGTGCAGAAGCGGATCGAGCCGATGCAGTGCAGCCGCTGCGGACGTGGGTCGTACAACCTCTGGTTCACCAACGAAACAGTCGAACCGGTGTGCAATGCGTGTCACGACCAGGCCGATACTGGCGGAGGCTCGTCGCGCGCCGGCGACGGCGAGAAGCTCGCCTAGGCAGCCGTCGACCGGCACCGGGGTGCGAAGAGAAGTGGAGCGTGATACAGTTGTCCCGGGGGCGACAGCGCGGGGGAATCGCATGGAACAACGCACGGGGCACAGCCGAAAACGAAGGATGACAGTGTGCGGGATCTGCACGTGGGCGATGCTGGTCGCGTCGCTGGCGTGGAGCGGGGATCCGGCGCCGCGGCCGCACATTGTATATCTGCTCGCGGATGATCTGGGGTGGGGAGACGTCGGTTTTCACGGTGGGGAGATACAGACGCCGCACCTCGATCAGCTCGCGGCGTCTGGCGCGCGGCTCGAGCAATTCTACGTCCAATCGGTCTGTACGCCGACGCGCGCAGCCCTCATGACGGGCCGGTACCCGATGCGACTGGGACTACAGGTCGGCGTGGTGCGGCCGTGGGCGCAGTACGGTCTGCCACTGGCGGAACGCACGTTGCCGCAAGCGCTGAAGGAGGTCGGCTACACGACTGCCATCGTCGGCAAGTGGCACCTGGGGCATTTCCAGCCCGACTACCTGCCGGGACGTCGAGGGTTCGATCATCAGTACGGTCACTATAACGGCGCCATCGACTATTTCACGCATGTCCGCGATGGCGGGTTGGACTGGCACCGTCAGGACCGGGCGCTGCAGGAGGAGGGCTATAGCACGCATCTCATTGCCCGCGAGGCGGTCCGGTTGCTGGCACAGCACGATCCCCGGCAACCGCTCTTTCTTTACGTCCCGTTCAATGCGGTCCATGCACCGCACCAGGTGCCCGATGCGTATGCCCTTCCGTACGCGCACTTGGCAGAGCCGCGCCGCACCTATGCGGGCATGGTGGCAGCGCTGGATGAAGCCGTCGGCCAGATCGTCGACCAGTTGGACCAGCGAGGGATGCGCGACAACACGCTCATTATCTTCCACAGTGACAACGGCGGGCCGAACCCGGGTGTGGTCACCAGCAACGGCCGGCTGCGGGCCGGCAAAGCCACGCTCTACGAAGGAGGAGTGCGCGTCGTGGCGTGTGCCAGCTGGCGAGGCCGCATCACGCCGCAGTCGGTCGTGGACCCGCCGCTGCACGTGGTCGACTGGTATCCCACGCTCTTGACGTTGGCCGGGGCATCGCTCCAGCAGGCTGCGGCACTTGATGGCCACGATGTGTGGGAGACGATCCGCACAGGGAAGCCCCGTCCGCACGATTCGATCCTGCTCAATGCCACGCCCCAGGCAGGTGCCATCCGGGTGGGTGATTGGAAGCTGGTCATCAACGGCACGCGCGAGCACAACGACGGGCGTGACCGCGCCGCCAAACGCCGCGCGGACACGCCTGCGGCGGAGGCCACGTCGCCCGCGGACGTCATCGAGCTGTTCAACCTGGCTCAAGACCCCTACGAGCAGGCGAACCTCGCCGCGCAGCATGGCGACAAGGTGCGAGAGCTGCGGGCGCGCTACGAGGCCTTGGCCAGCCAGGCCGTGGAGCCCAAAGTCGCGCCGCCCACGCCCGGTTTCGTCTCGCCCCGAGTCTGGGGCGAATCACCGTGACGCCCGTCGCCGGATGACGGCCAGCGCCGCGCAAAAGTGACACGCTTCAGCCACTGCCCTCACCGTCGGTGCACAGAGCCCGCCCGGGGGAAAACGGTTGTTCTCCTTGCGCATCCAGGACGTCGCGACATTGAGTTGTTCCGGTTCAGGTCCGATCGTATACTGGATCCGCGACCACCTGAGTCGTCGCTGAATCTTCGCGGTTCGCTATCAGAAAGCAGAAACAGCTGTGAGTAACCGTGCTGTCTTTCGTCGCTTGTGTCTCGTTGTAACGTTCGCGGTTTGCGGAGGCCTGTTCGGGTTGCCAGGTGCCGGTGTGGCGCATGGCAGCGAAGCGCGCTTCATGCAGTACCCCGACATTCATGGCGACAGCATCGTCTTCAGTTATGAGAACGACCTGTGGCTCGTGTCGTCGCAGGGAGGTGTGGCGCGGCGCATCACGACGTTTCCCGGCAAAGAGACCATGGCGCGGTTCTCCCCGGATGGCAACTGGATCGCCTTCACCGCCAGTTACGAGGGCGGGTCCGATGCGTACTTGATGCCGGCCGACGGCGGTGAACCCAAACGACTGACCTACTCACCCGGTGGAGCCCAGGTGCTCGGCTGGACTCCCGACGGCTCGCGCGTCGTTATGCGCTCGTTCATGGAGACGTTTATCTACCGTGATCCGAACCTGTACTTCGTGTCGCGCGACGGATCGGCGCCCGAGCGATTCCCGATCGACCGCGGGGTGCTGTGCAGTTTCTCCCCAGACGGCACGCGCATGCTGTATTGCCGCAAGGGACGTGAAGAGTACCAGTGGAAACGGTACAAGGGAGGACAATACTGTGACATCTGGATGTACGACTTCACGTCCCGCACCTTCACGCCGATATCGGACTATGTGGGCAAGAACGCCTACCCGCTGTGGATTGGCGAGCGGATGTTCTTCGTTTCGGACCGGGACGGAGTCTCCAATCTGTACGTTCAGGATCTGTTCACGCGCGCCATCACGCGGGTGACGCACTACGACACGTATGACGTGATGATGCCGGACACGGATGGTGCGCGCATTGTGTTCGTCCAGGACGGTTACCTGCACGTGTTGAATTGTGCGGACGGGAGCGACACGAGAATCTCGGTCGAGGCGCCCTCGGATCGCTGGCAGATTCGCACGCGTGTGATCAACCCGCGCGATTACGTCCAGGGCTTCGACGCGTCGGAAGACGGCGGCCTGTTGGCAGTCGAGGCGCGTGGCGATCTGTTTGTCGTGCCTGCCGATAAGGACGCTCAGACGAAGAATCTGTCTGACTCGCCGGGAACGCGGGAGCGTCTGGCGCAGGTCTCGCCCGATGGCAAGCAGGTGGCTTTCTTCTCCGATCGCACGGGCTCGTACCAGCTCTACTTGCAGAGCATCGAGGGAGGCGAATGGACGGCGCTCACAACGTCCCTGGACCGCACGCCGTACCGGCCCGCCTGGTCGCCCGACGGCACCAAGATCCTCTTCGGGACCAAAGACTTCGCCTGCATCCTGATCGACGTCGCCACCCGCGAAATGGTGACGATCGCCGAGTCGCGGCAGCTCAAGAACGACCAGTTCTACTGGGAGATCGACGATTACGCCTGGTCGCCTGATAGCCGCTGGGTCTGCTACACGACCGTCGCGGCCAATCGCAACAGCCAGGTGTTTCTGTTTGGCGTCGACGAAAAGAAGACGGTGCCGCTGACCGACGATTTCTACGACAATCTGAACCCGTGTTTTGACGCCAACGGCGAGTATCTGTATTTCCTGTCGAGCCGCGGGTTTGACGTGCAGATGGACTTCCACGAGGACAACCACGTCCTGGCCAATCCCTACCAGGTGATGGCGGTGCAGCTGCAGGCTGGCCGCAAGCCGCCGTTTCTCGCCAACGAAGCCAAGGGTCAGCCGGCGGAGGCGGCGCCGGCCGAGAAACGCATCGACATCGACGGCATCGCGTCGCGCATCTTCCCGCTGCCCGTACCGGCGGGGAATTACTTCTACCTTCGCGCGGGCCAGAACAAGGTCGCCTGGTGCTCCGTGCCGCGGTTTTCCGAGGACGAATATGAAGAGGTATTCAAGCCGCGCGGCGCAACCAAGTGGACGCTGCATATCTTCGACATGACCGCCAAGGAGATGCGCACCGTCGAGGACAAAATCGCGTCATTTGCGCTGTCGGTCAACGGCCAGCGACTCGTCTGCCGCGCAGACCGGAATATCTTCCTGACAACGCTCCAGAGTGCCTTTGACAGCCGCCGTATCGGGGACGCCGTGAACCTGGACCGCATGGTGTACCGCGTCGACAACCAGGCGGAATGGCAACAGATCTTCTCGGACGTCTGGCGCTGGTACGACCAGTTCTTCTACGACGCGGATATGCACGGACACGACTGGAAAGCCATCGGCGAGCGATATCGGCAGCAGATTCCTCACCTCTCCTCGCGCGAGGAACTCAACTGGCTGATCTCGCAGATGGTGGGCGAGCTGTGCGTGGGCCACACGTACATCACGGGGGGCGACATGGGACCGTCCACCACGCCTGCGACGCCGCTGTTCACCGGACTGCTCGGTGCCGACCTCGTGGCCGATCCTGCGGCTGGCCGTTATCGGTTCGAACGGATTTACGGCCCGACGGAGTACAACCTCGACCTCAAGGCGCCGCTGGCGCGGCCCGACATCCAGGTCAAGGCCGGCGACTTCCTGATCAAAATCAACGGCCAGCCGGTCGGGGCCGGCGACGACTATTGGAAACTGCTGCAGGTCGTCGAGGGACAGAAGGTCAAGTTGCTGGTCAATGACACGCCGCAGGAAGAGGGCGCACGGGAGTACGAGATTGCGCCGCTGCGTAATGACCGCGACCTGCGCTATAACCACTGGCTCGCGGAGAATATCCGCAAGGTGCTGGCCGCCACCGATGGGCGCGTCGGATACATGCACATTAACGCCATGGGCGCCGCCGGGATCGGCGAGTTCGATAAGTTCTGGCGCGCATTCCGGTACAAAGACGGCATCATCATCGACGTCCGTCGCAACTCGGGCGGCTGGACCGAGTACTTCATGATCGACAAGCTCGAACGCCAGCAGGTGGCGTTCAACGTGCTGCGCGGCATGGAGCCGTTCCGCTACCCGGGCACGGCAGGTAATCTCCAGTACGTCGCCGTGTCGAATGAATACAACGGTTCGGACGGCGAGTGTTTTCTGGAACACTTCAAAGCCCGCAAGCTGGGGACGGTCGTCGGTGTGCCGTCCTGGGGCGGTCTCGTCGGCATCCTCAATCCGCAGCCTACGATCGATAACGGCACGATCCAGCAGCCCAACAACGCGTTCTTCGGCCGCGAGGGAACGTGGTGGGTCGAGAACCACGGCGCGGATCCCGATATCGTGGTGGACAACGATCCCGCTTCCGTTGTCGCCGGCCGGGATCCGCAGTTGGAAAAGGCCATCGAGGTAATCCTGCAGGAGATCCGCGATCGTCGGAAACGTGCTTTTCCCGACCGACCGCCCTACCCGAAGCGCTGACGCGCCGGTACGTCCTGGCGATTGGTCACGCAGGGGACCGCACCGGATTGCGCTGGGTGTCGTACCACGGAGCATTCCCCGCAAAGTCACCGCAACCCTGCTAGCCGCGGCCGAGCGGTAACCGTGCGGCGGCACGTCAAGCCCAGGCGTGATGCCCGACGAGCGAATTTCCGATACGTGAACAGAGGTACCCGTGCGCCGCTCTGGAGGAGCCCGACACATGTTGCTTCGCCGCTGGAACGGATTCCCCGCGTGCTGGTGGGTTGTTTGCGCCGTCGTGTTCGGCCAGTCCTCGAACGTGGGCGAACGCGTCTGCCGGGCCAGCGACCCCTGCATCAAGTGCCTGGACGACCTGTTCCACCCCTTCCAGGCAGATCCGACGCGGGACCCTTGGGAGGAACGCATCGAGACCGACCGCCATGACTTCACCCAATCGCCCAAAGTAGTCGGTCGCGGCGTCGCCCAGATTGAGGCGGGATACACGTACTTCTACCGGGACCAGCCGGAGGAGATCGAGCAGTCTCACACGACTCCGGAGTTGATGCTCCGTCTCGGTGTGACGGATGATATCGAATTCCGCATTCGCTGGACTTACGTGTGGCAGTCAATTGCCCCCGCCGGCGGCGAGGAACTGGAGTTTCTCGAAGGCGGCGAGGACTTGCAGTGGAGCTTCAAGTTGGCCCTGACCGACCAGGATGGCTTCATGCCGGAAAGCGCGCTCAAACTGGCCTCGACCGTGCCCAGCGGCGGCAGCGACTGGACGACCGAGCACGTCGAGTTCGGATACATCTATATCTACGACTGGACGATCGCCGATACCTGGAACGTGGCCGGATCTACCGGCATGCTCACACAGGGGCTGGACGACTTCGGCATGCTTCCCGACGAACCGGCGGACGATCGGTTTGTGGTCTGGATCCAGTCGGTCGCGCTGGGATTTGAGTTGTCCGCGCGGAACACGATGTACGTCGAATGGTTCGGCGAGTTCTCGTACGGACTGGACGACGAGTTTACGCTGAGCATCTTCAACGTCGGAATCGACCACTACGTTACGGACGACTTGATTCTGGATTTCCGTGTCGGGAAGGGTCTGACCGACGATTCTGACGACTTGTTTGCCGGCGTCGGTGGCGGTTTCAGGTTCTGAATGGGCCCCGCCGACCCTGCGTCGGCGGCTCGTTGGACTGGTGAGCTACAGGCGAGCATGAGATGTGGCAACGTTCCCCGCCGACCCTGTGTCGGCGGCTCGCTGGACTGGTGAGCTACAGGCGAGCATGAGATGTGGCAACGTTCCCCGCCGACCCTGTGTCGGCGGCTTGCTGGACTGGTGAGCAATTCTCAGCTGATTCGTTCCAGGTTCTTTGAGTAGAATTCCGCGCGCTCCACGTACTTGTGTGCGGTCCGCGGCAGCGAGGCGATTTCGTCTGCGGTTAGCTCGCGCGCGACCACCGCCGGCACACCCAGGATCAGCGAGTTGTCCGGGAATCGCTTGCCTTGAGTAATCAGCGCCCCGGCGCCGATTAAACAGTGACGGCCAATCACGGCGCCGTTAAGTATCGTAGCGTGGATGCCAATCAGTGTGTGATCACCAACCGTACATCCGTGGAGCACGGCGTGGTGTCCCACGGTGACATGGTCGCCCAGTGTCAGCGGAAATCCTGGATCCGTGTGCAGGACCGCGTGCTCCTGTAGATTGCAGCCGGTGCCGACTCGAATCGGCTCGTTGTCGCCGCGCAGGACGGCGAGCGGCCAGATGCTGGTGTCTTGTCCGAGCGTCACCTGTCCAATCACGACGGCGTGATCCGAGACATACACGCGTTCTTCCAGGACCGGAGCTTGGTCGCCGAGTCTGAAGATCGTCATGAGCATGCACCGAAGAGAATAGACTGATTGTCTCCAACCTGGTCCTCCTCACGCTCCGCGTGAGGACGCAGCAGACGACAGCTTCCTATTGTGAGTTGTGCCCTCTTCGACGTCGAGGCCTTGCCGAAGGCGTCGACGCGGGTGGAGCCTTTGAGATAGGATGCGAGCGCGGATCGGTTGTGGAGTTGAGGCGGACAAATGCCGGAAGATAATTCGATTTGACATGCGGCGGGCAGCGAAAAGGTCATGTCCTTCGGTCCTCACGCGGAGCGTGAGGACGACTTTGGAGAGCTCGACGACGGCGGAGCAGCCTGCGAGGATGGAATAGGTAGCGACAGTTGGGGTCTATGGGCAGCGCCGCACCCCGGCGCAGGGACGACCATCGCGAAATGTTCGGCCTCCCTGCCGTCCGCGCGGGGGAACTGTGGTATGATCAGGTTGCGATGATTCGCTGGTGCGATGATTCGCTGCTCGCTGCCTGGTCAGGGGACTGCCACGACACCATCACGTGGTCCCTGGCCGGACAGACGGTTCTTGCCCGGCCGCGGTTGACTGCGCGGAGCCATCTCATGGATACCGACCCCACACGGCTGGCCCAGCGGCGCGCGGATCGCATCGCGTGCTTCCGGGCGGAACTGGCGGAACTTGAGCGAGACCAGGTGCTGACGCTCACAGCCCAGCAGCGCCTGCGCCTCGATGCGCACCTGGAGGGCGTCCTCTCCAGCCTGCGGGAGCAATTCGGAGTCGATGCGACCGACTCCGCCAGGCGGATCGCCTGGGGAATGCGGATCGCTTCTTTGCTCGGTGGCGTGGCATTGGGCTGCGCCGTCGTGTTGTTCCTTCATCGGTATTGGGGGAGTCTGCCGCCCGTGGGACAGGTGGTCGCTCTCGTGGCGGCGCCCGTGGTTCTGCTGGCTGTGGCCGAGCTCTTGTCGCGCCGCCGGGTGGACCGCTACTACACAGCGCTGTTCGGGCTGGCCGCGACGGCGGCATTCGTGGTCGAACTCAACGCGCTGGGCAGCGTGGTCAACGCGGCACCGTCTCCGCATGCGCTGCTGGCCTGGGGCGTGTTTTCCATCCTTGTCGCGTACGCGTACGGTCTGCGTTTGCTGTTGAGTATCGGGTTGGTGCTGACGAGTGTGTATACGGCGGCGGTATGGATGGCAGCCCGAGGCGAGTTCTGGGGGGCGTTTCTCGAGCGGTCCGAACTGCTTATCCCGGCTGCGGCCATCCTGTACGTCGTACCGGACGTGGTGCGTCTGCGCGACACGCGGGATTTCCACTTCGTGTATCGTTGTTGCGGTGCCGCCCTGGGCCTGGTCAGTCTGCTCGTCTTTTCGACTTCGGGCCATCTCTGCTGCTGGGGTGTGACGTACCGCGTGGCCCAGGTTATCTGTCAGATCGCGGGCATGGCGCTCAGCGTGGCGGTCATCGTCCATGGATTTCGACTCGGTCGCGGCGGATTAGTGAATCTCGGCGCGCTCGCATTTGTGCTCTTCCTCTATGTGCGTCTGCATTCCTGGTGGTGGCACTGGATGCCCAAGTACCTCTTCTTCTTCTTGATCGGACTGGTTGCGATCGCTTTGCTGCTCGTGTTCCGGCGCGTGCGGGCGCGCCTCGCCAGCAGGGGGACGTCATGAAGCTCACAGTCGTCGTCGCAGCGGCTGCAATTGTCGTCGTGTCCAACGCCTGGGCGCTGGTCACGGCTTGGCGCAACCAGAGCCATGCCGACGGCGGTACGCTCGAACTGACCGAACGGGAAGTGCCACTGCTGCGGGTGCCGTGGGAGACGACGGCGACGCAGCTCGAATTGCACTGGGACGTTCTGTCGGATGCGCCGGCAGGCGACGGTCCAGCCGCGTGGCTGGACGCGGCGAAGCTGGCAGAACTGGGCTACGACTGCCGTGTGGCACTGGATGACCCGCAGGCGCGGGAGCACTACAACTCTCTGCCACCCGTGGAGGTCTTCGTGGTGCTGGAGTACGCGGATGAAGCTTGGCGAAAGGCGCAACCCCGCCAGGAAACCAGGACGCGGTTATTCGTCGTAGACGCGGGGCGCGATGCGGCGCGCCTGCGAGAGCAATATCCCGGTGACAACAGACATGTGATCGTGCGCGGGATCATCCGACCATTCTACCAGGAACACAGCATTCCGGACGGAGCCCCGCTCTCCGCGCCGCGCCTCCGAGGCTGGGTCCAGGATGTTCTGCCGAGCCGGATCTTCGTGCCGCAGCCGCACGGTGCAGCATTGGAAGAATTCCGCGATCAGGGTCCTCCCGACTCGGAACCGGCGGAGACCGCGCCACGCTTTGCAGTCACGATCTCGTGGGGATCGGATTACGAGCCGTGGGTCCTCGCGGTTCGTCGGCTGACGCCCTGAGACGGGCGTGCGACTCGGGCGTCACTCGTGCTCGGGTGCCGCGTCCACGTCCACTTCTTCCTGCGGATGCAGGTGCGCGTGATCGGATGCGCACTCCAGGTGAGTCGTGACATAGGCACTGGGCTGCAAGGAACCCTCAATCACGTCTTCGATCTCGGTGGCGACCCGGTGCGCGTCCACCAGCGCAACACCGGGGGGAAACAGCAGGTGTACCTCGACCCAGTGGGCATCGCCCAGGTTGCGGTGCCGCAGCTGGTGATAACTCAGGCCGTGCCGACGTGTCTCCTGATCCAGCAGCGCGTTGAGCGTCGCTTGAGCGACCGGGTCCGCCTTGTCCATCAAGCCAAAAAATGCGGATCGCAGCAGACCCGCGCCGGACCAGAGAATGTTGCAGGCCATGAGAATGCCGCAGACGGGATCGAACGGCAGCCAGTGGGTTGTCAACACAAGCGTCAACCCGACCAGCACCGCCACGCTCGTCCAGCAATCGGTCAGTACATGCTTGCCATTGGCTTGCAGAATGAGCGAGTTCTTCGTTCGTCCCAGCCACACGAGATAGCCACCCAGGCCTCCGTTAATGACCGCCGCAGCCGCCGTCAGCGCGGTTCCGAGGCCGAGGTGCTCGAGTTGCAGGCCGGTGAGCCACTTGTG
>JALOQX010000422.1 GCA_025459265.1 Pirellulaceae bacterium
CGTCATCGAATTCCGGTCGATTCAACGGATGGGCCATGGTACCCACAAGCTGTCGAGCGACATCGCGGGGAAGCTGGGTGTCGGTGTCGACGGTGATGACGTACTTGATCAGGGGAAGAATGGCGGTCTCCCCGACGATCTCGGAGAAGGCGTCGGCGCCCGCATCCCGCAGCAGAGCATTGAACTGCAAGAGCTTCCCGCGTTTGCGTTCGTAACCCATCCACACGCCTTCTCCGGCGTTCCAGCGGCGCGGGCGGTGAAACAGGAAGAAGAGTTCCTGTCGATCGGACAGGTACTTGCGGTTGAGCATCTCGATGCCGGCGCGCGCCCGTTGCAGCAGTGCCGCATCCTGCGGCAGCGTCTCTTCAGGCGCATCGCGGAAATCCGTCAACAAGGCGAAGTGCACATGCTGATCCCGATTGGCGAGATAGTGAATTTCCAAGGTCGCAAGGAGGTGATCTATGCCATCCAGGCTCGTGAGCATCGTGGGAACGACCACCATCGTGCGACAATCGGGCGGAATGCCGGAAGCATAGTTTAAGCGCGGGAGCTGACAGGGTTTCACCAGCAGCATCGACAGCCAGTTCATGACCGCCACGGCCAGCTGACTGGCGCACAGGAGGACCACCAGTCCCAAGAAGAGCAGCATCCATCCGCGCACTTCGCGCAAGTGAGCCTGCAGCAGGAATGCGCTCGTACCGAGCGCCGAGAGCACCCCCATGCCGCCCACATAGAACGCCAGCGGAAAGCGGCGGATACCGCGTTCGACGACCGTGCGCCAGGGCCACCGCACGTGGACCGTGCGTCCCAACGCCGCCCGACCCTTGTCCAACAGGTAATAGCCCACATGGGCTGTCCGGTCCTCCCGACCATATTGCCGCGCGCTGTCTGTGGCCAGTTGGATGGCACACTGCGCGACGTCCCCTTCCGACACTTGGCTGTGACGGGCCAGCACCTCGACACAGTGGCGACAGCGATCGCGGGTCGAAAAGTCCATCTTGCCGTACACGTCGGCGGGATCGGTACGCAGACGCGCCTCGACCCGACTGAGAGTTTCCACAAACTCCTTCCAGTCCATGGCGCTCAGGAAACGCAGACTGTTAATGCTGTGGCTGACGGAAACCTGGTCGGCCGCCTGCTGTTGACTCTCGAGATGGACGAGGTGCTCGACCGTCAACCCCTGTTCCAGGAGCCGCTGCTCGAGCCAACCGCGTGCGAGATGCAGCACGGGACCCTGCCGCGACAACCGCTGGCAGAATTCCGCGACAAAGGAACTCGAAACGGGCAGCGCGGACTTCGCCATGTCGGCCACCACGACCACCAGGTCGGACGGATGGGTTTCCGCCATGCCTTGCAAGCGGTCCACCCACGAGTTCGCCAGCTCGCGATCCTCCCGGGCGACGTTCAACCGGGTGGCGATGCGCTGCAGGTTTTCAATCAGCCCCAGCCGCAGCATGATGGGAATCGCCCACAACTCGCCCAAGGTCAGGTCCGCCACGGTTTGGTAAGCGGCGACGAACGCGCTGAGCGGTCCGGCGTCAATCTGAGCATCCACGTGGGAGATGAACTCGAGCACGAGATCGTAAACGCGCGGGAGTCCGGCGGAGGAACCGCGCACCAGGCGCGGCAGCTCTTGGCTGTAGCCACGGGGCAAGTGCCGCCTGGCCATGTGCACCTGCTCTTCGATCAGGTAGAAGTTGTCGAGGAGCCATTCGGCGGCGGGAGTCACGCGGCGGTTGGGGTCTCCGGCGAGTGTGGCGCGATGAAAGGCTCCTAAGACGTCCTCGTTGTGGCCCAAGCGGGCCAGCAGGCTGTTGCTGGCTTGTCGGACGACGACCTCGTGGCTGGCGGCGAGCGACTTCGCGTGACGCGACAATTGCTCGACGCTGAACAGCTCGGCCCGTAGCGGTGCGTCGCTGGGGCGCACATGCGCCCGCCGGGCCCTCCACGTTTTCCAGCGCAAGCGAAGCGTGTGCATGTTATGGTGTGATTCCCCGACGCTGCAGGCAAATCATCCGACGCGACTCCTTGCTCCCGTGTTTCATGACAGAAGATCGTCGATCCGGTCCGCCTCCGCGGCCTGTCGCAATGTGGCGAGCGCCCTGTTCTGGAGCTGCCGGATCCGTTCCTTGGTGACCCCCAGCGCGGCTCCGATCTGCTTCAACTTCAGCGGCGGCTGCCCACGGTCGAGGCCAAATCGACTGGTAATGATCTGCCGCTCCCGCTCGTTAAGTCGGTCGAGCAGTCTTTGCACATACGACTCCCGCCGGGTCAACGCCGCCTCCCGTTCGTGTTGGTCCGATCGTATGTCCACCATGGTGCTGAACACGTCCGGGAAACTCGTACAAAACCGGCTCCGGTACCGCAGCGCGTGAGGGATGGCCCGGGCGAAATTGTTCATGATGGCCCAACTGGCGTACGTGCTGAACCTGTTGCCTCGTGCATAGTCAAACCGTTCCACCGCCCGGATCAAGGAGACGTTGCCGTCGCTGACCAGCTCGAAAAAGTCCCCCACCTGGCCCACGTACTTCTTGGCAATCGATACCACCAACCGCAGGTTGGCGGTGACGATCAGGTTCTTGATAGTGACGGACTCTGCGTGCAATCGGTCGATCCTGTCCATCCAGCGACGGTTGGTCCGGCGGCCGGCGGCGAGCGTGCGGAGCGCGCTTGCCTTGTGCTTGAGGTAATTCATCTTGCGAAAGAGATGCACCTCCTGCTCCCGCGTCAGCAGCGGCATGTCATACAACCGCGCCAGGTACGCGGGCAGGTCCTCGGGAGCCCGCAGCCGGCCGGCTGGCAGATCACTTTCCGGCAGGGGTCCCAAGATCTCAGTCTCCCGCTTCCGCGCGGGCAGGCGTGCAAACTCGTCGTTGCCAATGTGGTCCAGCGGCAGTTGCATGATCCGCGCGCGATCTTCATCCGTCAATTCACGGAACTGCCGTGCCCCGCCGTCGACCCTCCGCACGTGCTGTCCGATCGCCGACGAAGATGGCTCCGCCGCGTCCTTGAGTTGGATGTGCGTCGCGCGCCGCCCGGAGCAGACGCGCGGAACTGGTAGCTTCCGAACCGGTCGACTCAGCTGGTCAGTGTGCATCGCAGTATCTCCACTCGGGCGAACCCAGTTCCAAACCGTCGATCACCGGAGGCAAAAAAAACCGGCGTGGTCGAACACCCTGAGGCGTTTGACCACGCCGGCTTACTCTGCAACAAGCCCCCCGGCAGAGCCGAGTTGCTCTTTATCTAGTTATCCGACGAACTTGATGTCAGTTTCTGTCGCCATCACGCTCCGGTTCGTTCCGGCGGCGCGTTGGCATTGGACGTGTATTATACCCTTCGACAGACGGCCCGTAATGCCAAGGTTGAGGATATCTGGGGGAAATTTCGCCATCCAGGTGACCGGACACACCCCGCGGCAAGGGCCGTGGACGTCTCGCCTGAGCGTTAACACACTGAATCCAGCCGGTCGCCATACAAGCGCTCGTTGAGCTGGGTGGAGACACGGCAGGGTGCTCGGTTGATGCCGGGTCCGCAGGCGTTCGACCATCGTTGGAAAAATCAGAGCCCTCTCTGTTCCCGTGCTGCCAGTGCTCTGTTTATGCCTCGGCAGTCCCCCCTTACCTCGCGTTCCGAACGTCTTCATTCATCGAGTCGTCCGACACCCGCCAGTCAACGTTCGAGCGAAGCCGCACTCCAGGTCGCGGCGGCTCCACTGCCAAGCATTCTACGGTCCCGCACGTGGAAGGCGAATTAAGATTCTGTACCATTGCTTGGCGCGACTACGTCGCCAGGTGGCGCGGGGAACACGATGTCCCACTTGACCGTCCCAGCGTGCCCACTACAATCGAGGCTGAATGCGCCTGCGGCTCCGTGCCTGGGGCCCGGTCGAGTCCGTCGGATGACCAAGTGAACAGCAGCTCGGCGCAGCCGAGAGGCTGGTTAGCGAGTAAGCCGACGTGGTGACACACCAAGCGTGTGACGCCACGTCGGTTTTTTTTGTTCTTGCCGTCACTGGCGCGGTTCACAGTACCTGAGTGTTCCCAACGTTACGAGTTTGTTAAAGGAGTGAGAGTGATGAAGAGAGTTACTTGCATGCTGTTGTTCGCCGCCACCCTGGGCCTGATGGCCCATGCGACAGGCCTTGCGCAGGACAGCAAGA
>JALOQX010000135.1 GCA_025459265.1 Pirellulaceae bacterium
CGTCAGCGCCCTCGCACGAGCGCGCCTCTTTGCGGTCTGCTTTTCTTTGATAGATTGAGCAGCATGATGATTTCGCACTGCGGCGCGGTCGTCGTTCGGCTGCCGGTGCGAGTCGCGAAAACTCATGCGCAACGCGGGAAACGATCCAGCGACAGGGGCAGGGTATGAGAAAGATCATGGGTCATGCACACGAACCGATGGCGGGCATGCACGTGTCCATGGGCGCGGTACAGGATGCACGCGAATCCCTGGATACGCAACTCGATGCGGCCATTGACCAGTTCACGGAGGCGGTGAAAACCATTGAGGTCCAATGCCAGGAGCCGGCCGCCGACTGGGCGCGTCTGAACGACGAACTCCGGGAGCAGCTGCTGAGAGTCGAAGCCGTCTGCCGCGCGTGGGAACACCAGTCGGGTCGCGACCGGGACGCGGTCCGCCAGAAGCAGGAAGAATTCCGCCGGCGCACCGATGCATGGTTTGCCACCAGCTACTTCATGCAGCGCGCGCGCACCTGGCCCCGCGGGTACCCCGGCGACTTCGAAATCATCGACCGCGCGTACGATAACCAACCGCTCTCCGCCGGGCTCGGCCGGCTGTTCGACCAGTATTTCCTCACGACGACCCTCGCCCACGCCATCCGCTACCGCCGCGCGCTGATGCGGGAAATCCTGGCCGACAAGATGCGCGAGCACCGCGGAGCCCGCATCCTCAACATCGGTTGCGGCCCCTGCCGGGAAATCACCGAACTGGCCCCTGTCATCCTCGACACGTCGGCACGGATCGTGTGCGTTGACCACGATCAGGACGCGCTCGCCTACGCCGCCGGCCGCCTTGAGCAGTGCCACCTGCAGAACCACGTGGAACTGCGACACTACAACGCCCTGCGGATGGTCCACGCGCAACGGAACGTCCGCGAGTTCGGCCTCTTCAACGCCATCTATACCATCGGCCTGCTCGACTACCTCACCGATGACGTGCTCGTCCGGCTCCTCGCCGCGCTCCATCTCACGCTCTGTCCGCGCGGAGAGCTCATCGCCGTCTTCAAGGACTGCGACCGATACGATACGACCGATTACCACTGGCTGGTGCAGTGGACCGGGTTCCGACAACGCACGCGACACGACAGCTGGCGGCTGCTGGAATTGGCCGGCATCCCGCGCGATGCCGTGACGATCCAGCGCAGCCAGGATGACGTCATGATCTTCTATCGCATCCTGCGCCGCGCCGAAACCACGCCGCATGCCGTGCCGCCTGCACCGCACGACCGCCGGGACCAGGTCATCGCGCCCATGCCGCGCGAACCACAGGAGCACGCCCCACACAAGCGACGTGAAACGCCCAGCGAACGGCGACGACGCTGAGCGCCTCACAAAGTCGCCGCATCGCGCGCCTCGTTCACGACCCGCGCACGCTGCTGAGCCCGGCAGACGAGACGACATCGACCCGGTTATCGATGCGTCGCACGCCGGGGATGTCCTTGAGAATCGATTGCAGGACCTGCTTGAGGTAGAAACTCGGCACGCACCCACGCAGGATCAGAATGCCTCCGCGAAAATCACACTCGATTTCGCGCCAGTGCCGCGTGAAGTGACAACTCTGTGCCAGCCGACTTCGGACACGCCGCAGGACGTCTCCCGAAAAGCCCGTCGCTTCATCCACGCGAATGAACTCTTCGTCCATCATGCTTTCCATCGCGATCCCTTTCCTTGCTCGAGGGCGCTCCTGGGAAAACGCAGACTCGTTCCGTCAGCCGCGTGTGGACACCGTCCCACTTCACCGTCATAGAATACTCCCAGGCTATCCCGTCTGACAACAGCACTTTTCCATGGTTTTGCGTCTCGACGACGCCGCGCCGCGTGACTTCCCCTCGCAGGAGCTACGATTGCTAGCGGCGGGTGACCAGGGCGGCGGTGCCGCGCGTGAAGTCCCGCAGCGTGGGCGTCGCCCGTCCGCGATAGTATTGACGACGCACGGTGTTGCCGTAGAAGTGCAACGGACGATAGGGGCGGTCGAGAATTTCAGTGGACTCGATTTGGTCCCGTTCCGCCCCGCGTGCAACGATCACACCGCGCCAGTCCGGTTCCGCTCCCCCAGCCCGTGCGGAGACAAGCCAAAGCACCACCATCAACATCGCGATTAAGCAGATTCGTGCGCGTTTCATGGCCGTCGAGCAAACTCCGAGAGAGTGACCTTCCGGCTGCGTGCAACCGGACAACCCGTGCCTGGCGCTGCGGTCCATCTCGGGCCGTCGGCACGCCCTCGGAGAAATATAGAACGCGGCGACGACACGCCGTCCTCGTCCGCCTGGGTCCTCCGCCGCGGTCGACGGCTGCAACAGCAATCTGTGGCGGTTGGTCGGATTATGCCTGTTACGCCACCGCCTCCCATGCGCCCCGCAAGGCGTGGTGTCGGCCGACCGACCCCAGCCGCCCAGCACCGTGCCCCCCAGCCCCAGATCACACCGGAAGGAGTCACTACGAGGCGTTCTCACCCAGAGACAGCATCCATTCATCCCGCCGCACGTAACGCAGGCAGGCATTGAGCACTTCCGCATCGTCGCGGAACCCGCCCTGCCGGTGGTCGTGGCAGGCATCGTTGCTCTTG
Organism: Pirellulaceae bacterium; assembly: GCA_025459265.1. GTDB lineage: Bacteria > Planctomycetota > Planctomycetia > Pirellulales > Pirellulaceae > JAAYDI01. The sequence continues at coordinate 2,605 of JALOQX010000135.1, forward strand.
GCGAAATACCACATGACGCCCCGCAGCCAGGACTGCTCGACCGGCGAGAACGCATCCCACTCAGAGACGATCCGGTCGAGCACATGGCAGATGGCGGCGGCCAGTTCGAGCTCCGCGTCGCCGGGCGGAGTGGGCAGTCCCTGGATATCCTCCAGGTGAGCATAGGCCGACTGCAGCAGGTGGTCTGGGGCCATCAGCTGTCCTCGCTGGACGTACTCTTCGAGCCGCTCGAGCTGTCGACGTTCGAGCCCTTCGGGACGATGAAAGGATTGACTCACGGTATCGCACCTCCGCTGAACCAGAGACCAGGACTGGTGAGCACGGTCAGGCGGTCACTATCCACGCCGCTCAGGTGCTCAGGGAACGGTCGCGACTGGGCGGGAGCCAGGACGGCCTGCCGGGCAAACTGCCCGAACGCGCGGCCCCACGGCTTGAGCTCCAGCTGTTCGGTCCACAGCCCGCTCCAGCGCGTCAGGTCGCGGCTGGTGGGCGTATCGGCAAACGCCCAGTGCAGCCAGCCGCAGACGCGGCCCTGGGACACCTCGAGCAGTCTCGTGTTCCAGGCCAGCTGATCCTCCCAGGTCTGGGCCGGCATCGTCACGCGTCCGTCCACTTCGATGGCGCCACCCCCGTACCAGGCAAATTCGCCAATCATCACCGGCTTGCCGGTGCTGCACGTGCGCAGCACAGCTTCCAGGTACGCCGCGTTGTGCGCATGGCCCGCGGGATCATCGCAGGGCTTGGGGGGCGCAATCGGATAGAAATGCACGGTCACGAAGTCCACGTGCCGCGCCGAGTCCTCCAGCCGGAACGCCGCATATGTGCGGACCTGCGGCAGGTAGACAGGGCTGGCCCACTGGATGTGTCCAATCGTGATCAGGTGGCGAGGATCACCTCGGCGGATGGCTTCGGCCAATCGGCGCGCCCACTGATCGGCCACCGATTCACGAAACAGCTGGTAGTCGTACAGCTGAGGATCGCCTGGGGCAGCCTGCGCCGCGGGTATCGGCACCTGCCCCAGCGCCGCCACGTCGGCGATTGGACGGCCATGTGCCGCGGCGACCTGCTCGACCGTCCCGTACTTCTCCGCCAGCCACACATTCCATCGGGTCCGCATGGCGGGGGATTCCCAGCCGATGGACGGCTCGTTCAGCAGGTCCCAGGCCAGGATCACCGGTTCGTCGCGGAACATCCCGGTGAACGACTCCCACCAGGCCTCTTCCGCACACATGACCTCCTCAGCGGCAAACCGATCCTGGCCGCGCAGCCAGGCCGGTATTCCTTCCCAGTGATCCGGACCGGACGGGATGACACGTATTTCCAGATCGCGGCAGATGTCCAGCAGCTGCCGAAACTTCGCCACGCCTTCCGGGTGCACCTGGCCTGGCTGTCGGTGAAAACTGTCGAGTGTGAGAAACACACGAATGGTATTGAAGCCTTGCTGATGCACCAGCTCCAGATGTTGCCGCACACGGGCCGGGTCGAAGCGCTGCCACAGCTTGGGCGCCCAGCCGTCGTGCGGCCCGAAGTAATTCACGCCGACGGCGACCAACGGCGTGCCGGAGTCGTGCAAGCGCAGCGCGGTGGTCCACTGCGGCGCTACCTCCACGAACTCCAACTGCTCGCCCAGGACGGATGCGCACGACGCCCAGGCCAGGCAGCACACGGCAGCCAATCGGGCGTAGCGGACGTGGTGGGAGCGACCGCGCAACTCGACTCGGTTCCCGGCGGGGACGAACCTGCGTGTACGACATGGATTCACGGCACATCCCCCCAGCACCAGCCTGGCGTTCCCGCACGGGCTTGGAACTTGTTCGCGCTTGCGTACTGCCTGCTCCGTCATGCCCAGGACCTATCTTCGCCACTCTGCCCCCACGCCGTCAACGGTGCCGAGCATGTGGCGACGCCGGTCCGGGACGTGTAGAATGCCGAAGGTATGTGCCCTGCCGCGGACTCCCGCCCTGATTCTCTACTCGAAGGAAGGCTGCCATGCACAGGTATTCGCGACGTCGCTTCATTGGCCGTTCGGTCGCGGCGGCTGCCGCCGTCTGGTCCACGCCTCTGATCCTCGCCCGCGGTGCGCAAGAGACGGCGAAAGTCACGGACCCCCTGGGGGTGGCCGTCGTGGGTGTGGGCGGGCGCGGCGGAGATCACCTCCAGGCGTTCCTGGCGGATCCGCGCACAACGATCGCCTGCGTCGTCGATATCGACGAGCAGATCGGGCAGCGTCGCTGCCAGGCCGTGGCGGAAAAACAGGGGACGGCCCCGCGGTACGTGCGCGATGTGCGGGAAGCCCTGGATGATCCGCGCGTGCAGATCGTCAGCACGGCCACGCCGAACCATTGGCACGCGCTGTGCGGCATCTGGGCCATGCAGGCCGGCAAGGATGTCTACATCGAGAAGCCCATTTCGCACAACATCGCCGAAGGCAGCGCGCTGGTCGCGGCCGCCGCCAAGTACCAGCGGATCTGCCAGGTCGGCACGCAATGCCGCTCCCACAGCGCTCTGCGGGACGCGGTCCACTTCCTGCAGGTAGAACGGGGGATTGGCGATGTCCGCTTCGCGCGCGGCCTGTGCTACAAGCGACGGCGCTCGATCGGCCCGCTGGGCGATTACCCGGTGCCCGAACAAGTCGATTTCAACCTCTGGTCCGGCCCCGCCCCCTATACGCAGCCGCGGTTGACACGGCCACAATTCCACTACGACTGGCACTGGCAACGACTCTACGGCAACGGCGATTCCGGCAACCAGGGCCCGCATCAGACCGACATCGCGCGGTGGGGACTGGGGATCCAGACGCACCCGTTGAGCGTGATCACGTACGGCGGACGGCTCGGATATCAGGCCGAGCGCAACGACCCGAACTATGTCGACGCCGGCGATACGCCCAACACGGAGGTGTCGATTTTCGACTATGGTGACCGCTGCATTGTCTTCGAGACGCGTGGCCTGTCGGTCGACCAATCCGCCGACGAGGAACTCAACAAGCTGTTTCAAAGCACGGACGGGAACAAGGTGGGCGTGGTGTTCTACGGGAGCGAAGGCGTGCTGGTGCAGTTGACCTACACGCACTGTATCGCGTACGACAAGAACCTGCAGGTGCTCAAGGAATTCCGCGGCGGCGGCGATCACTACGGGAATTTCCTGGATGCCTGCCTGGCGCGTGACCCGGCCCTGCTCCACGCCGACGCGCACGAAGGGCACCTGTCGGCCGCCATCGCGCATCTAGGCAACATCTCCTACTACCTCGGCCAGCAGCACCTCGTGGCGCCGGCCGAACTGAAACAGACGCTGGCCAGTGCCCCGTCGCTCGACGACAACGAGGCCACCGCCGACCGCACGATCCAGCACCTGGTCGCCAACGGCGTCGATCTGGAGAAGACCCCGCTGGCGCTCGGGCCGCTGCTGCGGTTTGACCCGCAGGCGGAGATCTTCCCCGACGCGCCCGAGGCCACCGCGCTCGTGTCGCGCGAGTACCGGGAAGGGTTCGTCTGCCCGACGAAAGACGCCGTCTGAGTTACGTGTAGATCGTGGCCATCAGGTCGCGGAAGCTGTCGAAGCGCAAGGCCTGCGGTCCGTCGCAGATGGCACGGTCGGGATCGGGGTGGATTTCGATCATGATCCCGTGCGGACGCACGGCGTTGGCCGCCAGGGTGAGCGGCACGACCAGATCGCGCTGGCCCGCCGCGTGCGAGGGGTCCACGATGACCGGCAGGTGGGTCAGTTTCTTGAGGATCGAGATCCCGCCCAGGTCCAGCGTGTTGCGCGTGGTGGTTTCGAAGGTGCTGATGCCGTGCTCGCAGAGCATCACCTGCTGGTTGCCGCGCCCCAGGATGAACTCGGCGGCGTCGAGCAGTTGTTCGAGTGACGCGGCCAGTCCGCGGCGGAGGACGACCGGACGCTGCATGCCCCCCAGTTCGCTCAGCAGACTGAAGTTCTGCATGTTCTGGTGCCCGACCAGCAGGATGTCGGCCCATTGAGCGATCCGCTCGGCGTCCGCGGCCGACGGGACTTCAGTCATGACCGGCAGGTCGTACTGGCGTCCTGCTTCGACGAGCAGTTCCAGCCCATCGTAGCCGAGTCCCTGGAAGCCGAGCGGAGTAATCGTCGGCTTGAAGCAGCCGCCCATGAGGATCTTGCCGCCGCATTCCTTGACCTGCCGAGCGCAGGCCAGGATCTGTTCCGCCGACTCCACGGCGCAGGGGCCGGCCATGATGACCAGCTCGTCGCCGCCGATCTCGGTCCCGCGCACATTGATGATCGTATTGCGGGCCTTGGTCTCGCGACTGGCCAAGGGATGCCGCTGGTTCGCCGGGGCCGGCGCGGTTTCCGCGCCACCTGCCCCGCGCGAACTGTTCGCCGCGGCCACGGCGGGATCGCGCTCGCCCACCAGGCTCCGGATCGTCGGCACCGTGCGCTCGCGGTTCTCGACCGGGAAGCAGCCCAGGATCTTCAGGAAACTGGTGGCGCCGCGCAGATCGACCAGCGCCTCGTCAACCCGCGGCTCGGCGATGTTCCCCTCAAAATCGAGGTAAAACACGTACTGGAACCGCGATCCTTTGCGCGGCCGCGACTCGAGCTTCGTCATGTTGATCCCGTGCCGCTCGAGCACGACCAGCGCTTTGAGCAGGGCCCCCGCTTCGTGTGCCGTCGCGATGATCAGGGACGTTTTGGCCGGAATGCGCGGATCAACCGCCACCGGCTTGGGCGCCAACACGACAAACCGCGTGAGATTCTCGGGCTGATCCGTGATGTTGCGTTCCAGCACTTTGAGCCCGTAGATATGCGCCGCCTCTTCGCTGGCAATCGCCGCCTGGGACAGGTCCTGATCTTCCCGCAGTTTGCGCACCGCCATCGCCGTGTCCAGCATCGGCTCCTTCTGGCAATTCTCCAGCTGGGCCAGAAAGCGGCTGCACTGCGCCAGCGCCTGCCACTGGGCCAAGACGCGCCGGATCTTCGAGAGCGGCACGACATCGACCGCCAGCAGGCAGTGGTGGATTTCGAAGACCTCCTCCCCGACGATGCTCAGCTTCGTGCGCAGCAGCACGTCGTACACTTCGTTGATCACGCCGGCCAGGGTGTTTTCGATCGGCAGCACACCGTAGTCCGCCACACCCTCTTCCACCGCTTCGACGACTTCTTCGAATGTGCCGCAGCCGGCGAACGTCGTGCTGTCTTCGCGGTCCGCAAAGTACTTCTGCGCCGCCAGGTAGCTGAAATTCCCCTCCGCGCCCTGATACGCCACGTGCAGCAGGCGCGAGGGACTGTGGGGATTGCGGTGTCGTTGCAGAAAGAGCTGTTGGGAACGCAGCGAGTCGTCGATGATCTCGTGGAAGATCCGGGTCACCGCATGCGCATCAAGGCCCAGCTTCCGTCCGTTGGCGATCAGCCGCCCCAGCAACTGCTCTTCGCGATGCACGTCACGCAGCTGCAGGTCTTCGCGTTCCTTCAGTTCCACCACCTGCCCAATCAGCGTGCGACGTCGGGCCAGCAGGTCAAGAATCTGATCATCAATCGTGTTGATGCCGTCGCGAAACTGAATGAGATCCATGGCGGTGGAGTTCCACGCGATGAGATTGGACGCCGGTACCGAGCCCCGAGACCCTGTTGAGTCTAATGTGCAGATGCCGTGCGGAAAAGCGACGTGCCCCGGGCCGCGGACGCGACGCCCCGACTCGCTCTTCGTTGACTCATCCTCGCCCGGCCGTACAATGGGTGTCACCATGGCTGCCGACGACCACTCGCTCGCGACCCTGACCACCGCCGCCACCGAGCTGCAGGCACACCTGGTCGCCAACGTGCTGCGCGAGCACGGCATTGAAGCGGTCGTGACCGGCAGTTACACCTCGCAGTTTCGCGCTGAAGCACCGGGCGTGGTCCGCGTTCTGGTCAGGCAGCAGGACCTGCCCACGGCCGAGTCGATCCTGACCGAACTGGGCTCGGCACGCCCAGCGCCGGCGACGACCGACGCAGGCGACGACGAGCCGTCGGATGTGCCGGCATCGGATGTGCGGTCGCGTCTCACACGTTGGAGCACCTGGGCACTGCTGACTTGGGCTTTGCTCTCGGTGGCGGGCCCCCTGGTCGCCTGGGTCGCGACTGATTCCGTGTCGGTCGGTTCCACGGTTGTCGTTATTACCATGTTGCTGCTGGCCGCTGCCATCGTCGTGGCATTGGCGTGGCACGGCGCGGATCGGACGTCGCGACCGCGCGAATGACGCCTCTCGAATTGACATAACTCTCTATGTCACAATGTCTTATTGGCGAACAACTGTGCCCGTCAAGGCCGCTCACCCGCGGGTGCTACACTCTTATAGGCGTCCCAGTTCGCTTCCTGACCCGACTACTCATCACTGCGCGAGGGGTGACATGCCAGACAAGGCACCTTGGATCACCTACCGGCCGGAACTGAAGGTGCTTGACTGCACGATCCGGGACGGTGGCTTGGTCAATAACCATCAGTTTTCAGACGAGTTCGTCCGCGCGGTCTACGATACGTGCATCGCCGCCGGCATCGACCACATGGAAGTGGGCTACAAGAACTCGCCACGCTTGTTCCCCCCCAACGAGTTCGGCCCCTGGCGACACTGCCACGAGGCCGATCTCAATCGCGTGTTCGCGGGTCACCACGCCGAAAAGACCGGCCTGAAGCTCGTAGCCATGGCTGACGCCGGCAAGAGCGACTGGAAGGAACAGATCATCCCGCGCGAAGAAAGCGTGCTCGACATGATTCGCGTGGCGTTCTATGCGCACCAGGTGTCGGAAGCGGTCGAGATGATCGAGCACGTCAGCAGTCTGGGCTACGAAGCCACGGCCAACCTGATGTCCGTTTCCAATATCAGTGAGACGGAGATTGACACGGTGTTGGAGGCGATTCGCCCGACCCGCGCCACGGTGATGGTGATCGTGGACAGTTTCGGGCATCTCTATCGCGAACAGATCGACATCTTATACAACAAGTATGCGGCGGCGATGGAGGGCACCGGCAAGGAGATCGGCATTCACGCCCACAACAACATCCAGCTGGGGTTTGCCAATACGATCGAGGCGATCATTCTGGGCGCGAACCGGGCGGACGCGACCATGGGCGGGCTCGGCCGCGGCGCCGGGAACTGCCCGATGGAACTCCTGCTGGGCTTCCTGCGCAATCCGAAATTCAAGCTGCGCCCGGTCGTGCAGTTGCTCCAGCAATTTATTGAGCCGCTGCGGCAGACGACGCTGTGGGGGCCGCTGGTGCCGTACAACATCACGGGCCAGCTGAATCGGCACCCGCGCGACGCGATCAAGTTTCTGGATGGCCCGGATAACAAGAACTATCTGCGGTTCTACGACGAAATCGTGGGCGATTACTGACGACTCGTTGCGCACCGTCTCGCAGTGCGCAGCGGTCGAAGGAGCGGTGCGATGGCCGAGTTTGTGCTGGGTCTGCTGGCGGTCGCTCTGGCCTTGGCACTGGTGGTCGGAGTCCCGATCAGCCTGCTGGTGATCACGCTGCGGATCGATCGGCGGCAGCAGGAGACCGCTGAGCAATGGTCGCGGTGGGTCAAGCGGCTCGATCGCGAGCTGGGCGAGACCAAGGAGTTGATCCGCCAGGTCCGTGCTGCACCGGCCGCAGGGGTGCCCCCGGAAGTGTTGGCCGCCGAGCAGCCGGTGGTCGCGCCGGCGCCCGCCATGCCGACCGCTCCGCCGCTGGAAGTGCCCGTCGAGGCGGAACTGGTGGCCGAGGTCGTGCCGCCACGTGCGTCCGTGCCGCCAGCTCCTGCGGTTCCCGCGCCCACCCTGCCCTTTGCCGCAGCACCGCCACCGACTCGGCCGCCGCGCGTGCCCAGTCGCTTTGAGACGGCCGCCCTCGACGTCCTGAAAAGGATCTGGAACTGGATCATCGTCGGAGAAGAATACCGGCCGCAGGGCGTCTCGATGGAATATGCCATCGCCAGCAACTGGCTGCTGCGGATCGGGATCGTGATCCTCGTGATGGGGGGCGGCTTTTTCCTGAAGTACTCGGTCGACAACGGCCTCCTCAGCGAACGGGCCCGGGTCGGTCTGTCCGTGCTCGGCGCCGTCGGCATGGTGGCCGTCGGCACGCAGCTGCTGGGGAAGAAATACCACCTGTTCGGCCAGGGCCTGATGGGGGGCGGCATCGCGCTGCTTTACTTCGCCGTCTTTGCGGCGCATTCGTACTACCACCTGGTCGAGGCGGTACCGGCTTTCGCCTGGATGGCCTTTGTCACATTCGTCGCCGGCGCGCTCGCCGTCCGCTACAACTCGATCCTCACCGCCGTGCTGGGCATCCTCGGCGGGTACGGCACCCCGGTCATGCTGCAGACCGGAGTCGTCAACTTCCCGGGGCTTTTCGGGTACATGCTCGTCCTCGGCGCCGGCGTGCTGGGGGTGAGCGTCTGGAAGAACTGGCGGCTGCTGAGCTACCTCAGTTTCGCCTGCAACTACGCGCTGTTCGCCGCCGCCATGAACAAATACGACGCGTCCTATTTCTGGCAGGTCATGCCGTTCCTGATCGCATTTTTCGTCCTGTTCTCGACCGTCGTGTTCATCTTCAACCTGGTGAATCGCCAGAAGTCGACGCTGCTGGAGGTGCTGGCGCTCTGGATCAACGCCGGGATCTTCTTCACCGCCAGCTACCTGCTGGTCACCGACAAGTACGAAGAGAAGTTCTACGTGGCGGCGATCACGCTGGGACTCACGCTGTTCTACGTCGCCCACGTGTACTACTTCCTGGTCCGCAAACTGCACGACCGCGAACTGATGCTGAGCTTCACCGCCCTGGCTGCCTTCTTCCTCACGGTGACGCTCCCGCTGGTGCTGTCGCGCGAATGGATCACGGTCAGCTGGGCCATCCAGGCGCTGGTCATGCTCTGGGTGGCCGGCAAGCTGGACAGCCAGTTCCTGCGACACGTCGCGTATCTGCTGTACGCGATCGTGCTGGGTCGGTTCGTCCTGTTCGACCTGCGGACTCAATACGTGACCGCACCGTCGCCACCCGATATGTTGCCGAGCGAGTACCTGTTGGCCCTGCTGGAGCGGGCGGTGATCTTCGGCGTGCCGGTGGCTTCGCTGGCTGCGGCCTGTCGGCTGCTGGGCCGGCCGGCTGCCATCGCGTCGCTGGCGGTCGAAAAAGGGAATGACATCGAACAGTGGATGGACGAGCACCGGGCGGTTGGCGGCGGCGTCGGCTTGGCGCTGGCCCTGCTGTTCGTGTACCTGCACTTCGAACTGGCCCGCACGTTTGCCTACTTCTATCCGCCCATGCGGATGCCGATCCTCACACTCCTGTGGGTCGCCTTTGGGCTGCTGTGCCTGTTTGTCTATCTGGCCCAGCGGAAGAATCTGTACCTTGGGCTCATGGCGATCTTCATGGCAGGCATGCTGGTGAAGTTGTTTTTCTACGACCTGCCCAGCTGGAACGTGGCAGTCAACGTCTATCGGGTCGATCAGTACTCGTTCCTCGACGCCGGCATGCGGCTGGTGGATTTCGGCGCGGTGGTCGGCTTGTTCTGCTACGCCTTCGCGATGCTCAAGGGCGACATCACCGCGCGCAGCGCCAGGAATCTTTTCGGCGCCCTGGCCGTGGGCCTGGCTTTCATCTGGTCCACGCTGGAGCTGAACACGTTTCTCAGCCATTACGTCACGGGGCTGCGGTCAGGCGGCATTTCGATCCTCTGGTCGCTCTTTGCCCTGGGGATGATTCTGACCGGCATCCTGCGGGAAGTGCGGGCGCTCCGGTATGTGGGCTTGGGGTTATTCGCCGTTGTTGCCTGGAAGGTCTTCTTCGTGGACCTGGCGCGCCTGGACCAGCTGTACCGGATCGTCGCCTTCATCCTGCTGGGGATCCTCGTGCTGTGCGGTTCGTTCCTGTACCTCAAGTACCGGCACACGTTCGCCATTGTGCGTGAGCCCGACCCGACCGGAGGGCCGCGCATGCCAGACTCGACGAATGAGCCGCGTGAAGGGAGTCCAACATGAACCGTCTATCACCTGGCTTGTGTCTGCTGCTGATCGGATGGCTCGTGCCAGCGAGCAACGCCGGAGATCTGGAACTGCTGCAGTTCGCCAAGCCCATCCAGCGGCAACCTGCCACCGAGGAGGAGATCCTGGCGATTCCGCTGGACGCCGACGTGTACGCCGCGACTCAAGATGGCCTGGCGGACATCCGCATCCTCGATCCCGCGCGCGCCGAAATGCCGTTCCGGATCGAACGGGCGACGGATACGACGGTCGACACCCAACGCCGACCAAGTCCCAGTGCCGTTCGCTCCCTGGTGACCAACGAAACGGACAACAGCATCGAGGTGCTGGTGGAACTGGAGAAGGAAGCCCCGGCCGCCGACGGCCTCACCGTGATCACGCCGCTGGAGGATTTCGAGCGGCGTGTGAACGTGTTCGGCTCCGACGATGGCACCAGCTGGCAGCCGCTGGCGACCGACGCGATGATCTTCGACTACTCTCGGTTCATGGACATCGCCAATCGTGAAATTCTGTTGCCGCGCAACTCCTTCCGCCGGTTGAAGCTGGTCATCCAGGACGTCGTGGACGAAGACACGTCCACCCTGATGGAACTCACCCGGCAATTCGCGCAGTCCGATGAGACACAGCGGACCGAGCGAACCATGGTCGAGCGTCGGCCGCTGCGCATCGACCGCATTGACCTCTGGCACAACGTCCCTCAACAGCGCATCAAGAAGACCGTGCGCGCGGACTATCCCATCGTGGAGTTCCAGGCCGAAGAGAACGCCGAGGACAAGACAACGATCGTGCACGTGCGCACGCGGCGCGAGCCGCTGGTGCAATTCACGCTGGAGACATCCAGCGCGAACTTCAGTCGAGCCGCAGTCGTGGAAGTGCCGTCGACGCGTGGCGTGACGGTCACGTGGACCCCCGTCGGGCGTGCCACGCTGTCCCAGTTCCGTTTTCGGGATTTCCAGCGGGAACAGCTCTCGATCGAGTTTGCCGAGCAACGGCAAGACGAGTACCGCCTTGTGATCGCCAATGGCGACAACGCGCCGCTGGCGATCACCGGACTTCAGGCGCAAGGACATGTATACCGAGCCTTGCTGCTCGCTGCGCCCGGCGCTGACTATCAGCTGTGCTACGGTGCCGAAAAGGCCGCTGCGCCGCGGTATGACACGGCCGCGATCGACGTGGCGCTGGCGGAGGGGTTCCCGCCGGTCGCGGCCGCGCTGGGCAGCCAGACGCCCAACCCGGGTTTCGGCGGTTCACGCGGGTTCGGCCCGGCCGACTGGCTCGACAGCCCGGTCTTTCTCGGCAGCGCTATCGCCCTGATGGTCGCGGTCCTCGGGTTCTTGGTCTTCCGCGCCAGTCGGCACATCGAACCGATGGAACAGTAGTCCTCTCGCTCCGCGAGAGGATGTCATCACGCGGAGCGTGATGACTACTAACGTTAGCGGTTAATCTCAGTGCCGGGACGCGGTTGCACTCCACTGCTCAGGCCCGAAGGGCCGACACAATCAGGCTGTGTCGGCCCTTCGGGCCTGGAGGTGTTCTCACAGAGCATGCGACCGGGGCCTGTCGGCCCCGGCAGAGGCTGTGCCGGGCCTTCGGCCCTGGGCTGTCGAACTCACATGGCAAGGCGTGTTGTCGGCCGTCCGTCCCCAGCTGCCCGTTACTCAGTCGACCAGCTCAAACGTGAAGTCGTTCGTGCCGCTGGCTTTGACTTCCGCAGTGAGCCCCGATTCGATGGGGTTTGAGTACTTCTTCGGCACGTCGTACCTCACGCCGCCAGAATCCCCCGGCTTCCCTTTCGTCGGGCCCATGGGGGGCGCCTTTCCGCCGGCCACCATTTTCGCCATGTCCTCGGCCGTGACCTGGGCCGCCGTGTCGAGATTCACCATCTTCGTGACGCTGACTTTGTATCGTCCAGGCAGAACGCCGTCACCAGGATTGACCGTGGTCAGCGTAAACTTGCCACTGGCATCCGTTCTACCGCCGGCTGCCTTGCCGTCGCCATCGGGCACAAACGCGACGGTGGCACCCTCCACCGGCGCACCTTTGTAGGTGACCGTTCCGGTAGAGCAGAGTACGACCGTTGGGCAAGAAGTGGCCGACACCAGAACTCGCTGCCGAGTTCTGGTGCGCGGCCTTTCCATTCTGCCGAAATTAGAAATCGCTAGGCACGGGTTCGCGTCCATTCTTCGATCCCAATGCACCCCACACACCGTACGGTGATGGGCCGCTCGCGACCGGCGGCAGGGCGGTATTCCCCGTATCGATCGAATCCCGGATGAACCGCACAGACCCATCGCAGAACACGCCATTGACCCCAGAGGGATGATAGCTGCTTGCCGACCACATGACGGAGTTCCAGTCCTCCGCATAGATGGAGCAGGACGGGCTGTTAGGCCCAAGTACGGTCGCGATCTCCGTATTACGTCCCGGCCAGCCAAAGCTGTAGGTTCCCGCAGCCCAGTTGCCGGTAGCAACGCCGTCCTGATAGTTGCCACTCCTACCCACGAGAGCCTTGCACAAAATCGGGCTGGAGGTACCGCTGTAGTTGACGGCTCCAGTCTGGTTCACCGCCACCGCGGCCCGGATCGATCGCTCGGTGCCCGGTGCGGGAACGGCCCGCTCGAGCATGGCAATCGTATTGCTCGTGCCGTCAGTAATGGCAGCGAAACCCACGACTCCCCCCTGGTACCAGTTTGGCCAGTCGGGATAGAGAGACCACACCTCGAACGGACCGCGGGTCGTCGGGTCGCCCCACCAACCGAAATAGTCGCCGTTGCTGAAGTGATAGCTGCACCGGCCGATTCCCTCAGCGGTTCTGGCATTGCCGTCAGACGGGCAGAGGAACACGGCGATCGACGCGTTCCAGGGCGTGTATCTCGTGTCCCACCCCGGGACGTTGAAAGCCGGAAACCACACGCCATTGATCACCTGCGGATTGCTGATCAGGTCGTACAGCGGAGCCTGTTCGACGTATGGCAAAAGTCGCGACATGCCGCTGGGGCAGTAGTTGTTGGCGTACGCATCGCCACCAATTCTCGGTGGCAGCTTGTTCCAAGTATCGTGGTAGTTGTGCAAAGCCAACCCCACCTGCTTCATGTGGTTCACGCACTGCGTGCGTCGCGCCGCTTCACGAGCTGCTTGGACAGCCGGCAGAAGCAGCGCCACCAATACGCCGATGATCGCAATGACCACCAGCAATTCGACGAGCGTAAAACCCGCGCGCCCCAATTTAACTTTTCTCATATCGGACCTCCCAGACAAACAGACGAAATCGACACACTAGAACACGACGCACTCACACACCGTCTTCCCGCTGGGCGTAAGCCGTGCGAGCGCGAGACTCACGAAGTCTTAGCCAACCACGCGCAGTAGACCACTTTTGAAATGCAAAGTCAATGAGTCGGAGGGCGGAGGGCAGAGGGCGGAGGGCAGAGGGCAGAGGGCGGAGGGCAGAGGGCAGAGGGCGGAGGGCAGAGGGC
>JALOQX010000136.1 GCA_025459265.1 Pirellulaceae bacterium
TCTTGGCCAGGAAGCGGTCCTCGAGATCGCCCAGGTCGGGCTGGTCCTGCTCGTGGCCAGCGTGGTGCATCTCTCCCGATTCCGCCAGCGTCATGCGGTGTTCTCCCTACAACCGTACAGCAATTCCCCGTTCCGCCATGACTCGCTTGGTCTCGCGAATGGTGTACTCGCCGAAATGAAACACGCTGGCGGCCAGCGCGGCGTCGGCATGTCCCAGCAAAATGGCGTCCGCCAGATGGTCCGGACACCCCGCCCCCCCACTGGCCACCACCGGAATCGACACCGCTTGGCTGACCGCCGCCGTGATCTCCAGGTCATACCCGTCCTTCGTGCCGTCGCAGTCCATGCTGGTCAGCACGATCTCGCCGGCACCCAACGCCTCAACCTGCTGGGCCCAGCTCACCGCCTCCAGTCCGGTCGGCACTCGGCCGCCGTTGATGAACACCTCCCAGACTTCCCGCCCGTTGCGCCGGACCCGCTTGGGGTCGATATTGACCACAATACACTGACTGCCAAACCGGCGTGCCGCGTCGCGGACGAACTCGGGGTCCCGACAGGCCGCCGAGTTGATCGAGACCTTGTCACTTCCGGCGTTCAACAGGGCGCGAATGTCCTCGATCGTCCGAATGCCACCGCCGACGGTCAGCGGCATCATCACCTGTTCGGCCGTTCGGGAGACCACGTCGATCATGATGTCCCGCCGCTCGTGGCTGGCCGTGATGTCCAGAAACACCAGTTCGTCGGCCCCCTCCATCTCGTAGCGCGCCGCGATTTCGACCGGGTCGCCCGCGTCGCGCAGGTTCACGAAATTCGTGCCTTTAACGACGCGTCCCTGGTCCACATCCAGGCACGGAATTACACGGGTGGCGAGCATGCGCTTCACGATGCGTAAAGGAAGCCAGCGGGACGCGTTACATCGGCGATCCTGCTGCGCGTGCCCACAGTCTCGGCCGCAGGCAATGGGCCCATTGGACAGACATCTACTGTACGCGGTCCCCAGGACCATGTCGAGGGTTTGCCCGGCCAGCGGTCGCGCACCTGGACTTGCGCCACATGTCGGCGGGGCAGGCAGGGAACCGTCCCGTGCCGGCCACTTTTTGCCCAAGAAACAGCTCCAGGGATCGAATAGGCCTCACGTGCGGATCGCCCTTGAGCGTGGGAGTCAAGCCATGCCCGTCGGAAGATACGTGGTCTGCCCACACTGCCACCAGCAGCTGCAGGTGACGGGCGTGGCGGGGGGGAGCGAGATTCAGTGCCCGAAATGCCGCGGTATGTTCCGGGTTCCGGACGTCGCGCCCAGCGATCCGGCACCGTGGTGGCGGCTCCGCATGGAGTCCGGTAAGGTCTACGGTCCCGTATCGCGGGACGAACTGATGCAGTGGATTCGCGAGCGGCGGGTCCACGCCGGGTGTCAAGTCTCGCCGGCGGACTCCGAGCAGTGGATGTGGGTCGGGGAGCGTTTCCCGGAGCTGGCGAGCCGGCTCGTGGCCGCCCCGGCGCCGGTGACGCCGGTGCCGACCGGTTCCGTCGCGCCGGTGAGCAGCCGTTCGCGACTGGTCGCCGGCCTGCTGGGCCTGTTGTTCCCGCTCGTGGGCCTGAACGGCATCCACCGTTTCTACACCGGCCACATCTGGCTGGGCGTCCTGATGCTCATCACCTGCGGCGGCTGCGGCATCTGGCAGCTGATCGACGTGATCCTGGTGTTCAGCGGCACGGTGTGCGACGCCCAGGGATTGCCGTTGCGCGAATGAAGTGGCTGCCCGCGCCGTTCAGCACCGCTCGCGAATCACCTCGCACTCGGGGAGCGATTCCAGAAACACGCGTCCGTACGGCTTGGTGATGACGCGCGGATCGAGAATCACGACCATCCCCTCGTCGCGGCGCGTGCGGATGAGCCGGCCGAACCCCTGCCGCAGCTTGATCACCGCTTCCGGCACCTGGTAGTCCAGAAACGGGTTGCCGCCGGCCGCCCGAATCGCTTCCAGGCGCGCCTCGACCAGTGGGTGGTCGGGCACGCTGAACGGCAGCTTCGTGATGATGACGTTCTGCAGCGCATCGCCCGGCACATCCACCCCCTGCCAGAAACTGTCGGTGCCGAACAGGACCGACCGTGGCTGCGCTTTGAACCGCGCCAGCATCTCCGTGCGTGGCAGCCCCTCCGCCTGGCTCAACAGCAGCAGGTTCTGCCGCGTGATCCAGGTGGCCAGCTGGGCGGAGATCTCCCGCATCATCGCATAACTGGTAAAGAGCACGAAGGCCCGCCCATCGGAGCGTTCCACGTAGCGGCAGATCATGTCGCGGCACCGCCGCTGGAACGCGGCCCGCTCGTCCTTGGGATCCGGCATGTTCTCGACCACGATCAGCCGCGCCTGACGACGGAAGTCGAAGGGGCTGCCGAGCTGTAGCGTCAGCGCGCGTTTCAGCCCCAGCCGCTGGCGGAAGAAATCGAACGACGGGGGACGACCCGTGGCCAGCGTGGCGCTGGTCATGATCACGGTGGGGCCGCGGCACAACAGGTCCGCCTGCAGGGCAGCACCCACGTGGATCGGTGCGGCGGCCAGCCTGATTCGCGGACGACGCGTGCTGTGCAGCGTCACATCCAGCCAGTAGACCGCCTCGTCCAGCTGCTGGTCGAGCCACTGTTCCATACCCCGCCGCCACGCGCTGACGCGGGCGGCCGCGGCGTGGAGGTCGAGCCGTTCGGACTGGTCGTCCAGCGCCGCCAGGGCCCCGTGGATCGTCTGGACGAGCTGCTGCAACTCACCGCTCAATGGGTTGGCGAACTGACCCGGCGCCCGAATGCGGCCGCGCGCTTCGGGATGCGCACGGTACCACGCGATCAGCGCGTCACAAAACTCGTCGATCGCGTAGCGGCAGCGCAACACCGCCTGCTGCGCTTCCTGCAGCTCGTGATACACCAGCAGCCCGCGGTTGGTCCGCTCGTTGTAGAGCTTGTTGAGCACAAACTCGAGCTGGCCGGAGGTCACGCCCAGCCCCAGATGGTCGGCGGCCACCGACTCCACGGTGTGCGCCTCGTCCAACACCGCTACCTGGTAGTCCGGCAGGATGCGGGCGCGCTGCCGCCGCAGCGCCAAGTCGGTGAAGAACAACGCGTGATTGACGATCAGCAGCTGCGCGTGGTGGACGCGCCGGCGGGCGCGGAAATAGAAGCAGCGCTCGCGGTGCTCGCACTTCGACCCCAGACAGTTGCTGCTGTCGCTGGCCACCTCCTCCCACACGCTCCCCAGCGGCCGGAAGGAGAGGTCGCTGAGCGATCCGTCGTACGATGTCTCCGCCCAGTGGGCCAGCTGCTCCACGTCGTGCACCTCGCGCTCCTGCCCAAAGAGATGTGGAGCCCGACGGCGTGCCAGCGCGAGTCGCCGGAGACTGACGTAGTTGCCGCGGCCCTTGACCAGCACGGCGGAGAACTCGCGCGGAATCACGGCCCGCAGCAACGGCAGATCCTTCTGCAGCAACTGCTCCTGCAGGCTGATGGTGTGCGTGGAAATCACCACCCGCAACGGCGGATCGTCCTCGTGCCGCGGCGCAGTCGCCGCCAGAATGGCAGGCACGAGATAGGCAAAACTCTTGCCCACCCCCGTTCCCGCCTCGATCACCGCATGACGATGCTGTGCGATCGCGTCGGCCACCATGGCCGCCATCGCCAGCTGCTCCTCGCGATGCTCGTAATGGGGCAGACGGGCCGCGATGCGTCCCTGAGGCCCAAGGATGTCCTGAGGCGTCAACATTACCGGGCGCGCGATGCGATCACCCCCTCCGTCGGACTGCTGGCCGTGGCGTAAAGCTTCTTCGGGATCCGACCCGCCAGATAAGCCAGGCGCCCGGCTTCCACCCCCGCCTTCATCGCCAGGGCCATCTGCAGCGGATCCCGCGCGTGAGCGATCCCCGTATTGAGCAGCACGGCGTCGACACCCAGCTCCATGGCCACCGTCACGTCACTGGCCGTCCCCACACCGGCATCCACGATCACCGGGTAGTCTGGATCGTCCTCCTTGAGATACTCCAGACAGATGCGCAGATTGTTGGCGTTGAGCACCCCCTGGCCGGAACCGATCGGGCTCCCCGCCGGCATGACGCTCGTGGCGCCCGCCTCCCGCAGCCGGCGCGCCGCGACCGGGTCGTCGCTGGTGTAACACAATACCTGGAATCCCTCGGCCACCAGCTTCTCCGTCGCCTCCAACGTGGCGATCGGATCGGGCAACAGCGTGCGCGCGTCGCCCAGCACCTCGAGCTTCACCCAGTCCGCTCCGGGGTGCTCCAGCCCCAACAGGATCTCACGCCCCAGCCGCGCCGTGCGGATCGCATCCTCGGCATTGAAACAACCGGCTGTATTAGGCAGCAGAAGGTAACGCTGCAGGTCCAGAAAATCGAGAATATTGCGCCCCTGCTGGTCCACGAGTCGCTCGCGCCGCACGGCGACCGTGATGCACTCAGTCCCCGACAGCTCCAGCGCCTGCTGCATCAACTCATAGCTGGCGTACTTCCCCGTGCCGACAATCAGCCGGCTGCGCAGCGTGTGCTTGCCCAGCCGAAACGTGTCGGGACGCTGGTCCCCCTCGGCTCGCACGGGGCCGGACGACTCCTGCGGAGTGTCGATCACCATGAGACTCAACCTCCCCCCACCAACGTGACCACTTCCAGTCGATCCTCAGGCTGCAAGACATACTCGTCGTGGCGGTCCCGCGGGACCAGCGTCAGATTCACCTCCACGGCCAGATAGCGCGGCTGCAATTCCAGCGCGCGGATCAGCCCGGCGACGGTCGTGCCCTCAGCCACGTCGCGCGGCTGTCCGTTGAAAAATATCCTCATCGCCCCATCCCCCGATTCGCGAAGCGGCCACCCGCGACATGCCGCGCCAAGGGACGCACCCCGCCGAGGGCCCGACGCGGGCACCGGCATCGGCAGGCAGCTACTGACCCCGGATCTCTCTGTTGCGCGCCGAGCCCGTCAACAACACCACCATCGGGAGTTCCTGGGGCCGGTTGGTCACGGTGGCCTGCCGGTTCCACGGGATGGCATAGATGGCGAAATTCCCCGTGTTCGCATCCGCAACGTACACCAGACTGTCCGCCGGCTGAAATCCCCCCGACCCGCGCTGCATCGGTGCCACGCCGGTGACCATCAGGTAGCGTGGGTTCTTCTGGCCCTGGCCCGGAATCACGCCCAGGTTATCGCCCACGTTCGGGACAAAGAAGTGGCCACCCATCTGCCGCGTGCGTCCGTTAATCACCCAACACTCCAAGCTGCCCGTCAGAAAATCCAGAAAGAACACCCCTTCGACGCCGTCCGCGATCGCACCGGTGGCAATCGCGAACATCTCACCGCTGTCGGTCGCCGACGCACGCAGGGCCGTCTCCGGAATGGCCAGCATCGCGGCGGGACGCACCGCCAGCGTGGTCCACGCGCCGATGAGCATGCCGACGCCCACGAGCAAGCCCAAAGCAAACCCCACCGCCAGAGCCCCGCGCGATCGAACAGCCATGATCTCTCTCCTCGCTCGCCACTCCTTTTGAGCCCAACTCACCCCCCTGTGTGCCGCCCGCAATTGTAGGGCTGGTGCGACCGCGCTGCAACGGGAACGGGCCCTGTGGGGCACCAACCTCACGTACCCGGACGCGGCCGGCGCACGACCCGCCCCAGGACTTGGGCAAGCGTGAAGAGCGACTGCAGCGTCGCACCGACATGGTAGATGGCAGCCGCCCACATCACGCGCCGCACCTGCGGCTCGTCGTCCGCAGCGACCAGCCCCAACTCGACCAGCTTGTGCCGTCCCCGCGTGCTGGCGCCGAACTCGATCGGCAGATTCGCCAGCTCGATCAGCACGACCACGCTGAACAGCAGCAGCCCCCACGTCAGGAATGGCGGGATTCGCAGCAACAGCCCGGCAATCGCCAACAAGATCCCACCGCCGCTGCCAAAGGTCGCCGCCGGCACCGCCAACTCGCGCAGCATCCGCCCTGCACGGCCGGCAGTCCCCTGAATCGCATGACCCGCTTCGTGCGCCGCGAGCCCTACGGCCGCCAATGTCCGACCATGATAGACGTCCGGACTCAACTGCAGCACCTGTCGGCGTCGATCGTAGTGCCCGCCACTCTGGCCCGGTACCTGCTCCACGGCGACGTCGTACCACCCCGAACCGTCCAGCACCTGACGCGCCGCCGCGTACCCGCTCAGCCTCGCGCGCTTCTCCCCCGCTCGACCCAGCAGCACCTGGACACAGAGCTGGCAGCCAAGGGCAATGCCGAGGGTCGGCACAATCAACCACGGTACCAACTCACCTAACACGTCCACGCCCGTCCGACCTCCGCCTCCTGCATCGACATACGATACGCCCGGGCTTCAAGGTGTTGCACGAGATGCCTTATCGCCGTTCATGCCCTACCGACTGATCACTCGTGAGAATAGGATGTTTAGACAAGCTGGCCAGACTGTACCCTTTCCAGGCAAAGCCATCGAGCGGTCGTGACCCGACGTGTCAGCGCGGGGAGGCTAAGGCCAGCACTTCCCTGGCTTACGCTGCGGGCTGTGATTCAGAGCCACCGTGAGCGAGGATTTGTCTGAACCGAGAAGCGAAACGAGAAAGGTGGTCAAGGTGTCGAGTCGATCATGTGGAATCGGCCTGGGGCCGTCGCGCGATACATTGCTTGTGTCCCCAGGCAACTCAACCGGCAAGGCGCGACGCTCGGTGCGCAGCCTCGGGTGGCTGAGCGCGGCCTGGCTCGCAGCGTCGTTGTCCTCGTGCGGCCCGGCCGGTTCCCCGACCGTGGACAAGACACCGGTCCAGGCGGAGATCACGCCCGAGGACGTACTGCCGCAAGTCGAGGAAGTGCTCGAGTTCACGCTGCATGAGCGTCACCTGAGCATCGAGCAGCATGCGGCGTGGCAGATCCTCCACGGCGTGCTCGCGTTCGGGGCGGAATTCCAGGTGGAGCACAACGGTGCGCCAGTCGCAGTTGTTGATTACCTCCTGGATGGCGGCACGGCGAAAGGCTGGGAGTTGGAAGTCGTGGCCGAGGGGCAGACCGGGCAGCGCGGCGTGCGGACGCTGATGGATCCTGGCAGTCAGACCGGCCAGGGGCACGCCGATCAATGGCTGGCGTACCTGTCGGAGGCGGGCGTCGGGTTGGATCGGACGATCCGCGTCGGCAGTGACTTGTTGACGATCCAGGATTGGGTGCGGCAGATCCAGCTTGACGTGCCGCGCAACGTGACGCGCGAGTACAGTTGGACGCTGGTGGCACTCACCAGCCTCTTGCCGACCGACGCCACCTGGACGGCGGCGGACGACGCAACGTGGAGTATCGCGCGGCTGGTCGAGATCGAGGCCGGACAGGAGCTCAGCACAAGTGCGTGCGGGGGTACGCATCGCCTGGTCGGCCTGACGCGAGCCTTGACGCGGCATCGTGCCCATGGAGGTGAAGTGACGGGCAGCTGGGCGATGGCGGCCGACGTGATCGCGCGTGCGATTGAGGATGCGCGCCGCTACCAGAACGCGGACGGGTCGTTTTCGACGCGATATTTTGAGAGTGCCGGCAGCTCGCCGGATGTGGCCCAGAATCTCGGCAGCACCGGCCACATCGTGGAGTTTCTGGCCCTGGCGCTGGACGATCAGCAACTCCGCGCGGCGTGGGTCACGCGGGCCGTGCAGCATCTGTGCGAGCTGTTCCGGATGACGCGCGATATGCCGGTCGAGTGCGGGGCGCTGTACCATGCCGCGCACGGTCTGGTGGCCTATCGCCAGCGACTGGGTGCGTCGGCGGGTGAGGCGTCCACGGCGCCGGCGGCCACCGCGGATGCACTTCCTTGACACGTTGAGTCGACGTGATATGGTGCACAGAAGCGATCATGGCAGCGAGAATTCTCCTCTTATCGTGTGGTGCGCTGGTACCCCTGTGGTTCCCCGTGCCCGCGCGTGCCGATCGCATCGTGCTGCGGAATCTGGACGTGGTCGATGGCCCGACGGTCACTGCGGTGGACGAAGACGGGGTGCAGCTCGATAACGGCACGCTGATCACCTGGGACCGGATTGAGCGGGGGCGGGTGGGGGAGTCTTATCAGGCAGGTTTCGACCAGTTGTTGGGTGAGCTGGGTGCGGACCTGTACCGGATCCGCCAGCGCTTGTCGGTCGGCGACTATGAGGGCGTTTTGCCGCAGGCGGAGGCGTTGGAGGGTCGGTATGTGGGGCGCCGCAGTGACACCGCTTATCTCGTGTTCCAGGCGTTGATGTGGTCCCGCGTGGCGGTGGGGCGCCGTGAAGCGGCCTTGGCGGCGTATCTGCGTTGCTTTGACCTGCTGAGCGAAGCGGCGCGCACCGGGCGCACCGTGGAGGTCCCGGGCACGCGCCGGCTGCAATTCGACCCGCAGACGGGATTCACGCCCGAGTTGGCACCGGTGTGGTTCGACCAGTCTGCGGCGGCGGAGGCCTTGCCGTCGGTGGGCCGGGCGATCAGCGACATGGTCACGCCGCCACCCCCGGCGGCGCGGGTGTACTACGCCACGCTGGCGGTAGCAGCCGGCGTGCCGGAGAAGGCCGAGTCGGCGCGGGCGGGGCTGGCCGCGCATCCCGCGCTGGCCGCCCTGGTCGAAGCACAGCTGCTCCTCGTGCAGGGCGACGCGGGTCGCGCCGCGCACGTGCTCGAACCGCACCTCCCCACGTTCGGGTCGGATCTGCGCAGCGTGGCCTTGTACTCGCTGGGCCGAGCCCGCGTGGCGGACGCCGACACGGCGCGCCAGCGCGAGGGACTCTTGCAGCTCCTGACGTTGCCCGCGGCGTATGGCGCGTCGGAGCCCGAGCTGGCGGCGGCCGCACTCTACGTCGCGCTCCACACGCTGGCGGATCGCGGTGATGCCACAGGGAGCATTGCGCTGCGCCGCGAGTTGTTGGATCGCTATGGCACGACCTGGCATGCGCGGCGACTCCGCGCGGAAGATTAACTCCCGAAAGCACAGCCATGAAACATGCTGGTGACAATCCGGCGGCCGCGTACGCCGATGATGGCGGGCTCCGGCTTCGCTCGACAAGGACTCGGCGGCGCCGCCGAATCTGTCTGGTGATGGCGCTGCTGGCGCTCATGGCCGGCACAGGTCCTGTTCCCCGCCCGGTCCGCGCCCAGGACGAGTCCACCGGCGAAGAGACACTCGACGACGCGGAGCCGCTGGGAGCATCTCCCTCGTTGTCCGAGCCGGCGGACGCGCGGCGCGAGCCCGAAACGCGCACGGTCCTCGACACGCTCAAGGATGGCGGCCTGACCGGGCTCCTGATCGGCCTGTTGAGCGTGATTGCGGTGGGGTTCATGATCGAACACACCATCACCATTCGCCGACAAACGCTCATGCCCGATTCCATCGCGGAAGAACTGGAAACGCTGATCCACGCCGGCCAGATCGACGAGGCCATTGAATTCTGCCGCGATCCGCAGCAGGAGTCGCTGCTGGCCGACGTGGTGCTGGCCGGATTGCAGCGCTATCGGTCGAGCGAATTCGGGTTCGCCGAATACAAGGCGGCCGTCGAAGAAGAGGGGGAGAACCAGACGGGACGCCTGTATCGCAAGACCGAAGTGCTGGGCGTGATCGGTGCGATCGCGCCCATGCTGGGGCTCTACGGCACCGTGCTGGGGATGATCGAAGCCTTCAACCAGATCGCCTCGACCGGCGGCGCCGCGCGGCCGGATGAGCTGGCCGGCGGCATCAGCAAGGCGCTGGTCACCACGCTCATGGGCCTGTTTGTGGCCATTCCCGCCATGATCGCGTTCAGCTTCTTCCGCAATAAGATTGATTCGATTGTGGCCGAAACCGGCAAACGCGTGGAACAGATCCTGATGCCGCTCGGCCGGCGGCGCACCTCCTGATCCGCGGCAGCGGCGAGCCCTGCGATGCGACTGAGCAAACGGCGACGCGTGACGTCAATTGGCATGAACATGACGCCCATGATCGACGTCGTGTTCCAGCTGCTGATCTTCTTCATGACCGTGTCGCAGGTGTCGGAAGTCAATCGCGAGCGCCTGGAACTGCCGCGGCAGCCGGGTGCCGAGGACCAGCGGCCGGCCGTGTTGACGATCAATGTCAACCAACGCGGCGAACTGATCATCGGCGGCATCGTGTACGAGCTCTCCGAACTGGTCGCGCTGGTGGCGGACGAACTGGTGCGGCTGGGCGACGACCCGTCACGCCTGACCGTCGTCCTGCGTGCCGACCGCCGCGTGTCCAGCGAGTTTGTCAATCGGACGGTCGCGGCGCTGGCACAGCTGGATATCCGCAAAGTGCGCATTCCGGTCCAGGTCCCCGACTGATCCAACAGGTGTCAGACATGAAGCTCTCCAGTCACAAAGTCGGACGCGATACGCGGCTCGAACTGCCGATGGCGAGCATGATCGATGTCGTGTTCCTGCTCCTGATCTTCTTCATGACGACATCGGCGTTTGTGAAGACCGAGCGGGAGTTGGATTCGGGGATCCGCGTCCAGCGCGAGGCGGGGAATCGGCCGAGCGACTTTGAGCCCACAATCATTGATGTGGTGCCGTCCGACGGTGGCTATGTGTATCGCTTGGGCGGGCGGGAGCTGCGCAGCCAGGCGGAGCTGGAGCGCGTCCTGCGCGGACTGGAGAACCAGGCGGACGGGGCCTTCGTGCGGGTGAGCGACGCGGTGCCGTTCGACGTGGCGGCCGCCGCGATCCAGGCCTGCCGGACCGCACGCTTCCTGCAGGTGTCGTATGTGCCGTTGGATGCCACTCCGTAGCCGCGCGCGACGCCGCGCGGCAGCCTGGATCGGCGTGCTGGCTTTCAGCGCCGCTGCGGTCGCCGGCTGCGCGCGGCAGGTGGCTGCGGCCGAGTCCGGCGAGGAAGAACAGCTGGCGAAATTCCTGGCCCGGCTCGGACTGGTCGAACTGCAGGTCGAGCTGCTGGAGCGGCAGCTGCGCGCCGCACAATCGTCCCCCGCCCAGCAGGCCTCCGCCACGCGGCTGGCCGACCTCTACGCCCAGCGCCTCATGGCCTGCGCCGAGGACTCGGCCGCCTACGCCGACACGCTGCAGCGGATCAACCGGCTGCTGCAGGATTTCCCCGCGGCGAATTCGACCGCCCTCCAGGTGCTGTTGCTTCAGGCCGACTACAATCGGGCCGAGGCGCTGATCTCGGCCTGGATCAAGGATCCCCAGGCGGAGCCGGCGCGGGCGGAAGCGGAACAGATCCTCACGCGGATTGCGCCGCTGCTGGCCCAGCACCAGGACGCGTTGGCGAAGCAGGTCGAGCAGTTGCAGAACCAGCTGGACGCGCTGCCCGAAGGAGACGCCTGGCAGGCGGCGGAGCAGGAACTTCGCCGCGTCCACGGCATCGCCGCGCGGGCGGCCTACTTCGCCGGCTGGTCACACTACTATCGCGGACTCGCGGCCGGCGCTCCCACGGGCGCCGACTGGTACGTGACCGCGCGCGATATCTTTCGCCGCCTGCTCGAGTTCGGCGACACCATTCCGGAGCCATCCGAGGCCGCGACATTGGGTCTGGAATCGATCTGGCGCGCCCGCGCGGTGATCGGTCTGGGACTGAGCGAGTCCGCCTGCGGCAACCGGTCGGCCTGCGACCGCTGTTTCCAGCTGCTGGAGGCGGCCAGCGTGCCGCCGGAGATCGCGGATCAGGCACCATACTGGTACCTCCGCGCGTTGCTGACGTCAGGCCAGCTCGCGCAGGCCGAGTCCTTTGCGCGCCAACGGATCCCGCAGCTCTCCCCCCCGGCCACGCAGGGCCGCGTGAGCTTCTGCGTGGCGCTGGTGCGTGAGGGTTTCGGCACACCCGGCACGGACTCGGCCGCACGCCGCACCCTGGGACAACTCGGCCTGACCGGCCTGGCACGACTGGGTCAACTCGGCGTGATCCAGGCGCTGATCGACAAGTATCAGATCACGGCCCAGAAGGGCGCGGGATTCGTGCTCCTGTGGGCGGCGGGTCAACAGCAGTTCGCGGCGGCGGAAAAGTCGCAGGCCGCGGATGATTACCAGGCCGCCGCCAGCTCGCTGCGCGCGGCGCTCGACGCGCCCGAGGCCAGCAGTCTGCCCGGCGCCGCCAGCCGCTGCCGCTACACGCTCGCATGGTGTCATTACCGGCGGGCCGAATATGAACCGGCGGCGCGTGAGTTCGCCGCCGCCATCGACGGTTTGGCGGCTGCCCGCGATCCGTGGGCGGCCGAGTCGGCCTGGATGGCCTACGTCGCTTACCGCCGACTGGCCGAGTCGGATGCGCGTTTCGTTCCGGCTGCCTCGGACGCCCTGGAACGCATCACGCAGTCGTTTCCAGACCACCCCTATGCGCAGCGCGCCCGGTTCGAAATGACGCGGCTGCTGGCCAGTCGCGACCCGGCCGCCGTCGTCCGCGAGCTGGAAGCCATTCCCGTCGGGGATGAGCACTACTTGCGCGCACGGTACGACCTGTGCCGCATGCGCCATCGACTCTGGTCCCAACAGCGTCAGGACGCCGCGGCGGGCAGCGCGCGCCTGGCCGAGCTGCGGGCGGACGTGGAGACGCTGCTGCGCGCGGCCCCGCGCGAGCTCGACGCGGCCGCCACGCTCCAGTGCTGTCTGCTGTTGGCCGACGCCGCACTGCATCACGTCGAGCCGCAGGTGGACGTGGCCGCGGAAACGCTCCAGCAGGCCGCCACCTGGGTCAGTCAACTGCCGGAGACGGCGCCAGGTGTGATCGAATACCACTATCGGACGCTCGAACTCGCAACAGCGCAGGAGAACGAATCGCAGCGGCAGCAGGCCGCCCAGTGGCTGACGACCCACGCCGCCGGGTCCCCGTACGAACTGCCCGCGATGATAATTGTCGCGACCGCACTGGATCACCAGGCACGCGAGAGCAAGGTTTCGGCCGCCGCTCCGCCGACCGCCGCTGAGCAACAGGCGTACGAAGCGTATGCACGCGTCGTGGCGCTCCTGGAGCAGTCGTCTCCGCCGGCGGAGAGTGCCGAACACAAGAATCTGTTGGTCGCCTCCTCGCGGCTGGCGCATTACGCCGCGCGGCGCGGTCAGCACGCGGAGTCCGCCCGGTTGCTCGAGCGTGTGTTGGCCGCCCGGCCCGACGACCGCCAGTTGCTGCGGCGCGCTGGCCTGGCCCGCCTGGCGGCGGGTGAGCCCCTGGAGGCGCTCGACCACTGGCGCAAGCTTGTGCTCGGCCTGCCCAAGGGCACCGACCCCTGGTACGAAGCCAAGTACTATCAGGTGCAGGCACTGGCCCGCACAGACCGCGAGCAGGCCCGCAAGGTGCTGCGTCAATTCGAGCTGCTCTATCCGGACCTGGGCGGCGAGCGCTGGCGCGACCAATTCACCGCGCTCCGCGGCGCCGCAGAAACGGAGAAGTAGACCGCGTCCCAGTGGGACGGGCGTCCTCGCCCGTCATCCTCGCAGCCACTTGTATTTTCTTGCGGCGCACCTGGGGCAGTGGCGTTGCTGTGCGACGCCAAAACCCGCAGTCGCCGGTTCCCATCCCGTTCCCTCAACTTCAAGCCCCGGTTCTGGAGATATGACGGATCCAGGTGGTGACGGCGGCGAGCGCCACTGCGCGGATCAATCGATGGCCGTGCTTCGGGATAGACATATTGCCAACCCCACTCCCGATCGGCGTGCGGGTATTTACGGGCCAGTGCGTACGGCAACTCGACTCCGCCGTATCCTTCCTGCAACGCGCGCTCGTGTTCCGTCTTGACGCAGACCAAATGCTGCTGCAGTGGTGCGTGGCTTGGTGAAAGGCCCGGAGAAACGACCCCGGTGCCGGTCTGGATATTTGTTCCGTCGGTGCGCCACTTCACATCGACGGTCTACTTCGTAACTGCGAACCCTGTGCGCGGTTGGCGACACTGCTCCCGGGGTGCCATACCGGGATAGGTACCGTTTGGCCGAAGGCCAAATCTCACCGTAGCCTGGGGCAACGCCCCAGGAATGGGAGCACAACGAGATGTTTGGCCGAAGGCCATATTCACACGTGGGCGCCCCTGCCGCAGGTGAGGTTGGCCTTCAGCCAAACGGGTTCAATGGCTTCGATTTCCTGG
>JALOQX010000423.1 GCA_025459265.1 Pirellulaceae bacterium
ATGTTCCTTGCCTCGCCGCCAGCGAACCGCCTCGGGAAGCCGGCTTGCCATGGCCTGGCGGAGGATGAACTTGGGCCATCCCTGACGCAGTTTCTGCTCATCGGGCAAGGCGGCGCAAAAAGCCATCATGCGCGGATCGAGAAAGGGATGGCGCGGTTCGACGCCAACCGCCGCGGCTACTCGGCCGTACCGCTCGACCCCCACCGTCAGGTAGGGATGATCGATCGCCAGTACGTGCTCGCGGCATGCGTCGGCCAGCAGAAAACCAGGCCGATGTCGTTCGAGAGCGGCGAGCCGGCCGGCCAGATCGATCCTGGCAGCGAACTCGGGCAAGATGAACGAATCGCGGATGTTTCGCCGAGCGCGTTTCTGGTGGGCTCCCGTCAAACGCTGGCGAAACCGGCGCAACCAACTTGGCACGAAGGCCAGCCGGACGTGGCCGACGAAATTGCGCAGTGGTGAAGGCTGAACCGCGGCCTGCCAGAACTCGGCCCGGGCACGCGTCTCGGCATAGGCTCTGCGCCACTGCCCACGCCGCACGAGCCGGGCCAGATAACGTCCCTCGGACAGCACCGTATCGCCATCAATTCCATCCAGCAGGACGTTCAGGCCCCGTTGCCGCGCAGCCAGATACATCACGCGGGGGAGCGTCATGTGGTTGTCGAATGGTTCGTCCAGATTCCAAGTCAGTTGGTCTAATTCCGGACGGAAATCATCCAGTTGCCCTGGATGCACCGTACAGGGCTCAAGGCCGGCCATCGTCAGCGCGGCACGGATCGCTTGCGACTCCACGCAATCGGCCTCGTCCCGGGCGATCGCCGAGAAAGTGGGCAAGGGCCCCGTGCCGGCGTCACGCAGCAACTGCGACGCCACGGCCACAATCGCTCCCGAATCCATGCCGCCGCTGAGCATCGAAGCCGTGCGGCCGCGCGTCCGCATCCGGCTGCGGACCGACTCGGTCAACACATCCCGAAACGCCTCGGCGTAGGCTTCCTCGGACGGCAACCGCAGTTCCGGACCGGGTTCGAGCGTCCAGTAGCGCCAGAGCCGCAAACCGTCTGGCGA
Source organism: Pirellulaceae bacterium (assembly GCA_025459265.1). Taxonomy (GTDB): domain Bacteria; phylum Planctomycetota; class Planctomycetia; order Pirellulales; family Pirellulaceae; genus JAAYDI01. Next base: position 1,066 of record JALOQX010000423.1, read on the forward strand.
CACGCGGAGGCAGTGGGCCGGCGGAAGCCGAAAGAGCTGTTCGTAAAAGGTACTGGTCTTGTCGATCCCCTCGAGCTGGGAGACCAGGAAATCCGCGATCCGCCCCTCGTTGATTCGATCCGGAACCTGCGGCAGCGTCAAAATCGACCGCGGTTCGGAGGCGAACGCGAACAGGCGCCGCGGCGCATGGTGGTAATAGAAGGGACGCACCCCCAGGGGATCCCGCGCACCAAACAGCCTGCGCTGCCGAGGATCCCAGATGACGAAAGCGAAATCACCCCGCAGATGGTCGACGCACGCCTCGCCCCAAGCCAGATACGCTTCCAACACCAGCTGCTCGTCGCACGCCTCGCGCCGCTCGACCCCGCCTCCCAGGGCCGCCAGCAACGGGTCACGGTTGTCGAGCCGCACGTCGCCGGTGATCACGCAACCGCTGCGCGCACAGGCGTGCGGCAGTCGGCCGGGCGCCGATTCGGGCAAGGTCCACAGCAGCGTGTGTCCGAGGCCAACCGGTCCCGCGCACCAGAGCCCTTGGCCATCGGGCCCGCGCCGCACGAGCAGGTGGACCAGGCCGGCCAGATCCGGTTCGGGCAGGGGCGCCCCGTCGAGATGATAAACGCCACAGATGCCGCTCATCGGTTGTTTCGCTTTGCCCAGCGCTTACGCGAGCCCGCCCGGCCTCAGCCGGCCGCCTCGACGTCCACCAGTCGATGCTCGGCCAAGGTCGCGACCAGGTTCAGCACATCGCGCCGGAGCACCTCCGGATCCACGTCATATTCTCCCTCCAGCACTGCCAGGGCCGCTGCGATCGTCGGCGAACTGGTCAGCACGGCCCACATTCGCGTCCCGACGCCATCCAGCCCATGATACGTCTCCGTATCCAGATTCAGGATGACGGCTTCCTCGTCCAGTTCGCGCACCAACACTCCGTCCGGCACGCGTACCCGATCCCCGCTGGAAATCTTCATCGCTGCCCCCACCTCGGCTCGGATCCTCAACTGTCCCCTCACGCCAACCGGCGCAGCCGCGCCGGCAACGTGAATGGGTGAAACCGCTCGGCCACATCCGGCCGATCGTTGACCACGCGCTGCTGGCATTGCACCCAGGCATGCGCTCGAAACTCGCCCTGTTCAACCTGCGCGCCAATCACCACTTCGGACACAATCCCTTGTCGGCCCAGCAGCCACCACACCAGCAGCGAACGCGACAGGCAATTGGCGCGAAACAGTCCTCCCCGAGCTGCGCCGTTGACCAACCGCCCGATCATCATCGCCTGCGCGATTTCCGCCGACGCATCGCGGCAGGAATACACCGTAGGGGGTATCAATGGCAGTGTCCAGGCCAAGCAGCCGCGAACCCGCTGATAGCCGACCAGCCGCACCCCCAGCGTCAGCAGCGGCAGGAGCAGCAAGGCCCGCAAGACCAGCCAGCGCTCGCCCCAGGACCATTGTCGCCATTGGCGGAGTCGGTGTGAAATCGAACGGGTTATGCTCCGCATTCGGTGCCATTTGTTGCCAAGTTTCCGCTTTCTGCTATGCTCCACTAATATAAGGGTGGCCTCCCGCTGTGCCTAGTGCCGGTTTGCGCAACCGCAGTGAAACGCCTCGTCACGACAACACTGGCTCGGGGGCATCCCGAAATCGCCATCCCCGCCGCTCGTAGACAGAGCTTGATGCCCGCTCATGGAAGAGACAGCTGCGATGGGCGGAGCAAGAGGCAACTTCAGAACTCGCCTGACGGAGCGCATGAGCAAGCAACTACTTAGCCCCGAGTTTCTGCTGCTGACCTGCTGTGCTCGGTATCAGCTGGAACCCCGCCAGCAGGCTCTGCTCGAGCGGCTGACGGCCCGTCCGTTGGACTGGCAGCGCGTGCTGGCCCAAGCGGAATTCCATGGCGTCCTGCCGCTGATGTATGGCCACGTGGGGCGGCGCGGGATCGGCCCGGATCAGGTGCGGGAGCCGCTGCGCGTCGCCGCCCGGCAAACGCTGGCCCGCAACATGGAGTTCACGGCCGAACTGGGCCGGCTGACAGAACGGCTGCAAACTCAGGGCGTACGGTTTCTCTGGTTTAAGGGTCCCGTGGCGGCGGAAATGTGCGGCAGCGAAATCGGATTGCGCAGCTATAGCGACCTGGATTTGCTGATCGACTACGAAGCGTTTCCCCGCTGCTGCGACCTGCTGACCCGGGCAGGCTATGCCCCCCAGTTTCCGCTGTCACCCCCCTGGCTGGAACGGCAGTTTCGCGAGTCTGAAGCGCTGCACTTCTTCCATGCGTCCCGCCCGCGGGCGATCGATGTCCACTGGCAGTTGAGCGGGGCACGTTATTCGTTCGCGGTGAAGACTCGCGACGTCTGGCCACGCGCTCGCGAGGTCACACTCGACAACACGTTGATACCGACGCTGGCGGTCGACGATACCCTGCTGTACTACTGCCTGCACGCGGCCAAGCATGATTGGAGCCGTCTGAAATGGCTGATCGATATTGCCGAGATCGTGCGTGCCTATCCGCAATTCGACTGGCAGGAAGCTTGGCTCCGCTGGTCCTCGGCGCATAATCCTTATCTCGTCGGCGTGGGACTGAAGCTGGCCGCGGATCTGCTGGAGGCACCGATCCCGAGTGAGATTCTCGCGTCCCTGCCGCCGGATGCCCGCTTCGCGCGTGTCTATGACGCCGCGCTGGCTGAACTGTCCAACGGCTACCTTCGATCCCCGGGCCAGGTTGTTTGGCCCTGGCGGACTCCGTTCTACTTCGGTATGACGCAGGCCCGCGACCGTTGGCGACGGCTGTACGACATCTTGGTGCGGCCAACTCCAGCGGAATGGCAGCTCTGTCCCTTGTCCTGGCCTTGGTCGGGCCTGTACTACCTGCTCCGCCCGCTGCGGCTGATCGCGCGCAGCGTCCTGCGCCAACTGGCCCGCTTCCAAGCCTGGGCCAAGTGATGCACGTGGGCCCGGGGCAGCAGGCAAGACCTGAGGCGCGGTGGTGAGCCAGGAGCCGTGGGGTGTCCGTGCGGTTCGTGGCCGGCCTGGACCGCCCATTTTCCGGGGAACCAGTTCCCTGCCGCCCACG
>JALOQX010000137.1 GCA_025459265.1 Pirellulaceae bacterium
CTTGCGCCCCAACCGGGCGAGCCGGTTGGGGGCGATTGTGGCGCTGCTTGTTCGTAGCCGATGATCTTGCGCCCCAACCGGGCGAGCCGGTTGGGGGCGGAGGCGCGCAAGCGTGGGCAGCGGCGACTCCCTTTCGCCTCTCTGTTGTGTCGTCGCTCCTGCGTCCGCGCGAACAATCATCCTGTACATCCTGTACATCCTGTCAAAAAACGGCGGATCTGCAGTCGCGGATCTGCGAGCCCCCGGTGCCGACCAGGTGAGGGGCGCCGGTCACTCGTCGCCCAGGTGGAACTGCAACCGCTTCCTGGCTTCTTCCATCGTCTTGACTTCCGCAAACATGGGCACTTCGTATTTCGCACAGAGGTCGAGAAACTGCGTGACCAGCGGCCGTAACCGCGCTGCGTCGGCGGCGTCCTGAGGTTTCTGCCACACCGGGTCGATGGCGCAGCGGTACGCGCAGATCGAGGCCTTCTCCACCCGTGCCCGCCGCACATCGGTGTCGGCCAGTGCCAGCGCCTGAGCGAACGCGTCCATCGCGGCCTGCGTGATCGACGCATCGATCCCGTAGTCGGCGGCCTGGCCGAAGCAGTTGCGGTGAATCCCCTGGGCCAGGCAGTGATCATGGTAGAGGTTGATGAAACGCCGGATGGGCGGCGCGGCAGGACCGTAGTGCAGATCCAGGAACTCATCGATCAACTGCTGTCCGCTGCGCGACGGATCCCACAACAGGTTCGCCATGACATAGTTGCGCAGGTCCGACAGCTCGGCGCCGGTCGAATTGCCTGCCGCCTGCATGAAAACTCCCTGGGCCCCGTGAGCCACGAAGTAACGGATGTTGGGTTCGATCACGCGCAGATTCGGGCAGGGCAGCAGGTAGTTGCTGAAGTTGGTGTTGTAGTTCCAGATGAAGATGTTGCGTGTGAGCTGACCCCAGGCGTCCATGTCTTGGCAGAACTGCACGTTCAGCTCGCACGCGGGGTCATTAATCGGATGAACCAGGCAACACTCGATACTGCAGAGCTGGATCTGCACGTTGGGCCGGGGTCGGATGGTGCGTGGCGGTTTGCGCGAATACCAGTAGCTGAGCGTGCCGACCTGGACCATCGGATGTTCGCGCGCGACGCGGTCGGCCACCGCATTGACGAATTCCAGCAGCGAACCCATGGGAGTCCCTTCCCGCTCGTCGATCGCTGTGCAGGTGGGGCACAGGCAATGCAGCGCGTTGTCGTTCTGGCTGACAGAGATGTTCTCGCGGTCGGGATGCGCCGCCAGTTCGTCGAGCACGGAGCGGGTCACGATGTCCAGCACGTCGGGATGGGTCAGGCAGGGCTCGGTTTCAAACCAGTCGTTGTGCACATCGGCCAGCCGCTTACCGTCGCGCAGGGCGAAATACTCCGGATGCTCGGCGCCGTACTTCGACACGGGAATCTGGTGGCCGAACGTGTGGCCGATCAGCGACTGGCCGGTGCGGCCGCCGTACCGCTCGTCGCCGGCAATTGTGTTGACGCGCAGCCGCGCAGCCAGCATCGGCGAGTTGTTGGTCTCGCCGTAGAAGCTCCAGCGGAACCGCAGCGGTGGGTGGTAACGGCGGTCCAGTGGTCCGACGACTCGCGGGGCCTGCAGCGGGGGCACGTGTGTGTGGTCGGCTGTCAGGAATCGCACGCCGAGGTAGTCCTCCAACAGCGTGTAGACGCCGTAGAGTGTTCCCCGCGGTCGGCCGCCGACGATGGCCACCAGGCCGTCACGGACCACGATCCGCAAGTCCTCCGGTCCAGGGGCGTCCGCGTCCCCGTTACCAATCGCTCGCTCGAGGGCGGGACTTGGACCGATCAGTATGAGCCGGTCCGCGCGGTCCGCCTGGCGGACAATCGGCAGTTCCGTGCCGGTCGCCTGCTGGTAGAACGCACGGAACTCTTCGGCCGCGTACACCTCACTGGGAATCGCGTCCGGGTCCAAGACGATCTGCCAGCCGCGAAGGCGGGAGATGTCCACACCGGCCTCATCTGCGGCCCGAACGTGCGGGACGATCGACAGAGTCATCAACCAGACGGCAAGCGTGCAACGTGCCATGGCAGGTACTCCCGTTGGCGCAAGAATCTCATGCGTAGACCGTTCAACGGCGACTCACGTCCAGGCAATACAACGTGCCGGTTTCCTGCACCGAGTCGCGCAGGAAGAGCCGGCCGGCGGCCAGGGCGGGGAGTGCGCGCGTGGTGTGCGCCGATACACGCGCTTCGGCCAGTGAGACGAACCGCCGGGGGTCCGCGGCCGCGAGCACCAGGGTGCCGTCGACTTTCAGCAGCAGCAACCGGTCGCCGGCCAGGATCAGATGCGCGACGCCGAAGTCGGGCACTTTCCAGGACACGGTCCCGTCGCGCGCGTCGACGCAACGCAGTTCAGCCCGCCCCACATCCTCACGGCCGTGAATCCCAAACAGGTGCTGCTGATGGTAGACGGCTGTGTTGTACTGACTGGACAACACCTCGTCACTTGACCAGACCTCTTCCGGCTGAGCCCCGGTCAGGCGTGTGAGCACGCAGCCGATCCCATAGTTGCTGGTGACGAACAGCTGGCCGTCGAACACCAGCGGTGTGGCGGCGTTGACCGTCGGGCCGCGGCGACCGAACGGGAACCGGAAGCGCACCGTCCCCGTCTCCGGGGCAACGGCCAGCGCATGGTAGCGCGTGACGAAGATCGCATGGGGCTGACCTTCGAGCGTCGTTGCCACCGGCGCGGCATAGCTGGCCTGTTCGTCGGGGAGTTGCCAGACCGTCTGGCCGGTGTCGAGCGCGAAGGCCACGATTCCCGCCTGCTGCGCGCCGCCGACATTGACGAGGAGCACGTTGCCCAGCGCCAGCGGTGTGCTCCCGGCGCCAAAGTATCCTTCCTGCGCGGCGAACTCGCGGTGTGTCGCGCGCGACCACATGCGGCCGCCGTCCTGGCGGGCCACGCAGTGCAGGTCACCCGCGGCGCCGAACACATAGACATGGTCGGCGTGCACGAGCGGGACACAGCGCGGCCCGTCGTCCGGATTGACGCCGCCGCGATAGCTCGCCGGGAAGTCCACACGCCAGACCGGCCGGCCCGTCGCCGTCTCCAGCCGCTCGAGGCGTTCGACATCGCCCGTGCGGTGAAACACATATACTTCCGCGCCCACCACCGCCGGCCCCGCAAAGCCGCTCCCGACGGCATGCCGCCAAACGAGCGGTGGTCCGTCGGCCGGCCACGTGGCGGCCAGCGTCTCGTCGGCAGCCACCCCGTTGCGGCTGGGACCGAGAATCTGCGGCCAGTCACCCGCACGCACGCCAGCGCCGCAGCAAGTGGCGCCCAGCAGGCTCGCGGACATCAACCACGGCCAACCGATCCCGCGTCGGTCGCGGCGCCGGTGCGGAGCCAGGATCAGCTTCGTTGCGATCATGCATCCTCCCTCGGTGACGATGACAGATGCCTGTCACCGTGAGTGCTCGCCGCCGCACAAACGGACCCTCCGCGGCTTTCTCGCGGCCTCCCGCGGTATACCCGGAACTGCGTGATCGGGTATGCTCAACATCGGCTGGCTGTGTGACGTCAGCCGAGCGACGTACGCGGGCGGGCCTTGGGTTTCCGCACAGGAAAGGGGGACCGCCATGCTTGCAACGAGGGTCAGTGTACACGATGAGGAAAGCACAATCCACGTAGAGGTGCACGACGGGCTGGCCGATATCATGCTGGCGGCGCTGAGCGCCGAGCCGGTGACGATCGGCGAGCTGCGTGAGGCGCTCGGCCGTTACGTCGAGCCGGAGGTCGTGGAGTTCATTTTTCGTGCGCCGGGAGAGGGCCTGGCAAGTCGCCCTTCGGACGGGGGCCACGTCATCATCGACCTGGCGGCACGGCTGGTGGTGAATTTGACCCCGGCCGCGTCGTTCCCCCGTGTCGGCTGTGTGCTCCGCTGTGACGAGCACTCCACGCTCGACGTCTGGCTGCCGTATCGCATGCCTGCGCGGTGGCAGATGGTGACGCAGCCGCAGGATTGGCAGGCACGCGCGGCCCGGCGGCGGGAGAAACTCCGGGCGACCCCGGACCTGGACGTCCGGGCCGTGCTGTACGGCCGGTTGGCAGAGGCGTTGGTCGGTCATTACGCCGAAGTTGGCGGGCGGCAGGACACCAGCTGGACCGATATCCAGGACTGGTGGCTGTTGACGCCGCGTGCGGACTTGCGGGACAAGTCTCCGCGCGACTGGCTCTTGGCGCGGCGGCGCGCCGTGGACAGCGATATTCAGGACCAGGGCGAGATCTGGTCGCTCCTGGGTCACGCCCCTCCCGGTCTCTCTCCGCGTTCGCACGCCTACCGGTTTGCCGGCTTCGGGACGCACGAAATCGTGTTTTATCACGAGCTGGTGGCGACGCTGCTGCACGAGCTGGTCGATCGTGTCCCAGCGCCGGCGGGTGTCGACTGGGCCGCGGAGGTCCGGCACCTGGAGCAGCTGCAGCAGGAGTGGCTGCATCAGCCGCAGCCCGACTTGTACGACCTCAGTCCGGCAGCGCTCATTGCCCGCGAACGCGCGCGGCTCCCGGCCGTCGTCCCGCCGGGGCACGAGCAGCTGGATGACGACTGTCCGCTCTGCCGGATGATGGCCGACAGTGGCCGGCCGATGATCTGGCAGCTGGACAATTACTTGCTGCAAGACCGCTTCGCCACATCTTTTTTTGCCTCCCGCGCCGAATGGGAGCAGCACCAGCTTGCCTTCGAACCTGCGGTGGATCGCGCCGCGCTGCCCAGCTCCTCGGCCCCACGGCCTGCGGGCGGCGACCCGCCGCGCGTCTGGCAGAACAGTTTCACCAACATGGCGGGGCTGACCGACATGCCGCCCCGGGAGTCGGTCACGGTCATGCTGTTTGCTGTCGGGGGGCACCTGGGGGAACTCGTGCACGACCTGTACGCGCATGCCGACGCGACGGAGCTCGTCCGGCAGCTCCACCTGCGGTTCGACGAGCTGCGGGGGTATCTGCGGGAGCAGTCCGAGTTGTTTGCGGTACGAAGTGCGGTGGCGGCGTTCATCGCCGCGTTGGATGAGGTCGCGACGTCGCGCGAGGACCTGCGCGCCAAGTGCTCGGACCTGGAAGACAAGCTGAACTTCCTCGAGGATCGCTATGCGGCGCACCTGGCGCAGGACGTGGAAATGCTCTGAATCGCGGCGCGGCCCGCGTCAACGCCCCGGCGGCGCCGCCGGGGCGCAGCGCGCACGACGCCGGATTGCGGACGAGGCCCGCGGGCGGATATCTTGGCGATTCTTGGTGGAGGCAGGGTCCGCAGCCGGGTGCCGCGGGTGGAGTGGCGGCTGAGGGGGCATGTCGAGCCAAGGCAACGCCGACGAGGGTCATATGGAGCGCGCCGACGGTGTCGTCTCAGCCGGGACGCGAGGTTATCTGGCTGCCATCAGCTTTGTGGCGGCCCTGGGCGGATTCCTGTTCGGTTTCGACACGGCGGTCGTGTCGGGGACGCTCGAGTACCTGCGGTCCCAGTTCTCGCTCACACCCGTCATGGAAGGCATCGTCGTTTCGTCGGCGCTGGTCGGCTGCATGATGGGGGCTCTGTTGGCCGGCTCGTTGAGCGACCGGTTCGGCCGCAAGGCCAGTCTGGTCGTATCGGCCGTGCTGTTCCTCGTGTCCGCGGCGGGCTGCGCGGTGCCGCCGGACGTGGGTTGGCTCATCGTCGCGCGCTGGCTCGGCGGACTCGGCATCGGCATGGCGTCGATGCTCTCACCCATGTACATCGCGGAGGTGAGCCCGCCGCACGTCCGCGGGCGACTGGTGGCGTTCTACCAGCTGGCGATCACAATTGGCATCGTGGTCGCGTACTTCTCCAATGTCTGGCTGCAGTGGATGTCGCAACACAGTCTGGCCGATCTGGCGGCCGGTCCCTGGCGCTGGATGCTGGTGGATGAAGTCTGGCGCGGCATGTTCGGCATCGGCGCGCTTCCTGCCGTCGGGTTCCTCGTGTCACTCTTCCTGGTCCCCGAGACGCCTCGCTGGCTGGCCAAACAGGGACGGTGGAGCGAAGCACGCCAGGTGCTGGAGCGGATCGTGGGCAGCCGCGAGGCGGATCGGGAGCTGGGGGAGATTCGCCAGGCACTGGGCGAGGAAACGGCGTCCTTGCGGCAACTGCTCGAACCGGGTCTGCGTATCGCCCTGGCGATCGGCATCCTGCTGCCGTTTTTCTCCCAGGTCAGCGGCATCAACGCGATCGTGTACTACGGCACGACGATCTTTGCCAAGGCCGGCTGGGAACTCAGCGCATCCCTGGGCGGTCAGGCGTATGTGGGATTCGTGAATGTCGTCTTCACGCTCGTTGCGGTGGCGGTGGTCGATCGGTTCGGCCGCAAACCGCTGTTGCTGGCCGGCATCGCCGGCCTGGTGTTGGCGCTCATCTCCGCAGCGATCCTGTTCGCGCTCGAGCTGACCAACTGGCAGCTGGTGGCGATCTTGATGTTCTACGTCGCCTGTTTCGCGTTTTCGCTTGGTCCGATCCCCTGGATCATCATTGCCGAGATCTTTCCGACGCGGATCCGCGGCCGCGCCATGGCGGTGGGGACCTTCACGATCTGGCTGACGAACACGCTGGTCATGCTGGTGTTCCCCACGCTGCGTGACGAGGTGGGTCCGGCCCGCACGTTCGCGCTCTTCGCGGTGCTCGTCGCTCCCGCCCTGCTGCTCACGTGGCTGCTCATCCCCGAGACGAAGGGGAGGTCGCTGGAGGACATCGAGCGGAGTTGGCGGCGGCGCGGGGGGAGCGATTGACGCCGGCGCTCGCGGACGGGGTCGCGCCTTGCGCCGCGGTTGCCGCCGCGCATGAGCTACTTGGACGTGCGTGATTTCGGGAATGCCCAATCCTGCGGTGGCCGAGCACGAGCGCAGCGAGTGCTCGAAATGTCCAGCGCTGGGGGCTCACTGCGTACGTCCCCAGACACCCGGCGCCCGCGCGGAATCGACCACGCGCCGATCCGAACACCGCGTGACGGACCGGGAGGTCCGTCCTGCGGCGCGGTGTTCGGATCGGCGACCGACTCAAGGAGCGCCTGCGGCCCGGCGGCGCTGGGCGCGGCGCAGCCAGCCCAGAGCGCTCAGCCCGATGAGCCACGCCACAACGCTGGCCGGTTCCGGCAACATCGACTGGCGCGTGTTGACGCTCCCGTAGCTCGCCGGGGACAGCAGTTCCCACGTGAAGTCCTGGTAGCTGTCCCCCCGTCCGCTCAGCTGCAAGGACCAGTCCAGCGGCGTATTCGGCTCCTCGCGCACGCCCATGTCGGTGGAGATCAGACCCTGGGCAATCCCGTTCTGCGCGGCGAACGTTCCCTCGTAGCTGAGGAACTGCAGCACCTGGTCGTGCTGAGCCAGCGCCAGTCCGTCGGGTGCGCCGTTCTGCAGGGAGACATCCAGCGTGTAGAACGCGAATGGGCCGGCGACGTCGCGCCGCGTGAATGAGCTGAGCGGGGTGGGGCCGCTGTACGACTGGCCGTTGCCGCCGTTGTAGAGCGTCAAGGTGATCGACGACAGGTCGCGCCAGGACAGCGGCGCCGCCACCTCGACAAACTCCCCCTGATCGGTGCCGTCGTTGTCGTAGTGCAGTTCATTGATGAAGACGGCGCTGTCAATGACCGACCCCAGTGCCGGTGCGCCCAGCAGGAGCCAGGCAAAAAGGACGCGGTACATCGTGATCCTCCCGTTCGTGCTTGGTGCAGCGTGCCCGTCCTGGCGTGAAAACCGTTTCCATGCGCGGTCGGACGCGCGATGCCCGCGTCTCACAGGAGTACCATCGCAGACGGCGCGACGAACCCCTCACGAAAAAACGGAAAATTTGGGCCGCCGCCGTGACCGCGTGCAGCGCGCGGCTGGCTGCGCTGAACCAAGCTGCCTCGCGTTGAGCCACGTGCCGCATGGCGCCGCATGACCGCGGCCCGGCGCGTCACGCCAGCAGATCGGCGGCCAGCAGCACGGCGCCGAAGGCCGGTTCGTCGACCACCGTGACGGAGCTTGGGGCGCAATGCTGCTGTGTGAGTCGCTCGAGCACACGTTGCCGGAGTGCCGACGCGTGCCGCAGCACGCCGCCGGCGAGTGCAAGCGGATAGGAGGCGGCGGAGAGCTGGAGCGGGTGCAGCACGGCGCGGACCAGTTCCGCGAGGTCCGCCGCCGCGGCGTCCACGATGTGCAGCGCTGTTGCATCGCCACGTTCGGCCGCGGCGACAACCAGTTCAGCCAGGGCCGCCACCCGCTGCCGCCAGGCGGGCTCGTCCGCCATCGCCGCGCTCAGCGCTCGCGCGTCGGCGACCTGGAAATAGTCCAGCGCCAGGGCGCTCAGCTCAGTCGGGTCGATCCGCCCGTCGGCCGCCCGCGCGACCGCGCGCAGCGCCTCCCGTCCGATCGCGTAACCGCTCCCTTCATCGCCCAACAGCGCGCCCCAGCCGCCGGCGCGTGCGGCCTGCCCGGCCGCGTCGACACCATAGGCGAGCGACCCGGTGCCGCTCACCAGCGCGACGCCCGGGCCCGCCGACACGGCGGCCCGCAGGATGAGCTGGGCATCGTGCCCGACGCAGCACCGCACGGCCAGACCCGACTGCTCACACCACTCCACGAAGGCGCGACGCACCGGCTCGCGACCGGTGCCGGCCGCACCCAGTCCCAGCGCGGCCACCGGTGCCACCGGGCGACCGGCGGCCTGGAATGCTGCGGTCACCGCGGCGGCAATCTGCGTCTGGGCGGCGTGCATGCCGGCCACCAGCGGATTGGACGGACCGCTCGTGCCCCGCCCGAGCACGCGGGGCGGCTCGCCCGCAGCGTACTCCGCCAGGATCGCGGTGGTCTTGGTGCCGCCGCCATCGACCCCCAGCAGCAGCGTCGTGATCTCCGCGGCGCGAGGCGTGCAACGACCCGCGGCGGCCGGAGGCCGGCCGGGGCGGTCCGGCGCATCGCGCAAGCCCGCGGCCGCCGCATCGGCCATGGCGTTCGGCCGCTCGAGCGCCACCCGCAGATGTCCCTGCGCTTCACACAGCCACTGCCGAGCCTGCGCGACCGGCACGCCGCGGCGCTGCATGACGATCGCGGTCTTCACGTCGCCGGCGCAGGCGGCCAGCACACGCTCGGCCTCCTCGGGGCTGATCTCCCCCAACAATGCGACGATGCGCCGCGCGCGGTCGAGCAGCTTGGTATTGGTCGCGCGCAGATCGACCATCAGGTTGCCGTACGTCTTGCCCAGCCGCACCATGCTGGCGGTGGTCAGCATGTTGAGCACCAATTTGGTGGCCGTGCCGGCCTTGAGGCGTGTCGAGCCGCTGATCACTTCGGGCCCGACCACAGGCGTGATCATCAGCTCAGCGACCGCCGCCAGGGCCGAATCGGCGTTGCAGCTCAACCCGATCGTGGCCGCACCGCAGTCGCGGGCGTAGGCCAGTCCGCCGAGCACAAACGGGGTGCGTCCGCTGGTGGCAATCCCGACGACGCTGTCGGCGGCCGAGACGGCGCAGGCCTCCAGATCGCGCCGCGCCCATTCGGGTCGGTCTTCCGCCCCCTCCACGGCCCGCGTCAACGCGGCGGACCCGCCGGCAATGAGGCCCACGACCAGCTCGGGCGGCGTGCTGAACGTGGGAGGACACTCGGCCGCGTCCAGGACGCCGAGCCGTCCGGAAGTGCCGGCGCCCAGATACAGCAACCGCCCGCCCCGCTGCAGCCGCCCGACAATCAGGTCGACCGCGCGCGCGATGACCGGCAGCTGCGTCTGCACCGCCGCCGCCACCTGGGCGTCCTCGCGATTCATGAGCGTCACGATGTCCAGTGCGCTGAGCGCATCGATGGCGGCGGAGTCGGGGTTGTGTTGTTCGGTGGTCAGATGATTGAGCATCCTGCCGATCCCAGGCTATGATGCGAGCTTCGTCCGCAACGTCCGCATTGTACCTCCGTGCACTGTCGCGAGGCAGACAAGGGTGAGACATGCCGATCGGGCCCGCCATCGCGACCGCGGACGCTGTGGTGCTGCTGGCGTATCTGGCCGTGATCCTGCTGGTCGGCTGCGCTCTGGGACGCGGTCAGCGGAACGTCACGCAGTACCTGGTGGGAAACCGCAACCTGCCGTCCTGGGCCATCCTGGGTTCGATCGTGGCGACGGAGACGAGCACGGCCACGTTTCTGAGCGTACCCGGGCTGGCCTTCGCGGCGGCCGTGCCGGATGGCGGCGTCCTGGATCCGCGCACTGGCGGCGACCTGCGTTTCCTGCAACTGGCCTGCGGCATGCTCGTCGGACGGTGCCTGATCGTCTGGTTTCTCCTGCCGTTATACTTCCGTGGCGAGCTGCTGAGCGCGTATGAAGTGCTGGCCTTGCGATTCGGCGGAGCCACGCGCACGGTGGCGTCGCTGGTGTTCCTGGTGGCGCGGAATGTGGGGGACGGCCTGCGCCTGTTCCTGGCCGCGCTGGTGCTGGAAAAACTGCTGGGTCTGGCACTCCCCTGGTGCGTCGTGATCCTGGGCACGCTGACCATCGTCTACACGTTCGCCGGCGGCATCAAGTCCGTCATCTGGAACGACTGCATCCAGCTCGCCGTGTACCTGGCCGGTGCCGTGCTGGTGCTGACGATCATTCTGCAGCGTCTGCCCGCCGGCTGGACACAGCTGTGGTCGTTTGCCCAGGCGACCGGGAAGCTGAGGCTGTTCGACGCCTCCTGCGACTTCACCGAGCCGTTTACGTTCTGGTCAGGACTTGTCGGCGGCGCGTTCCTGTCGCTCGGGACACACGGCACGGATCAGCTGATGGTGCAGCGGTATCTGTGTGCCCGCAGCCAGCGCGGAGCCGGCCGGGCGCTGATCGCCAGCGGCATCGCGGTGCTGGCGCAGTTTGCGTTGTTCCTGGTGTTGGGCATTGCGCTGGCCTGTTACTACTCCGACTGTATCAGCGGCGTGGCGTTCACGACGACCGATCGCGTGTTGACGACGTTCATTGTGGACGAGTTGCCACGCGGCCTGGGCATCGTGGGGATGCTCGTGGCAGCGGTCTTCGCCGCCGCCATGTCCACGCTCTCGAGTTCGCTCAATTCATCCGCGTCGGTGGCGCTGCAGGATTTCTATCGGCCGTGGTGGGCCACGGCCCCCACGGCACGCCACTTGTTGCGGGCCAGCCGGGCAGCCACGGTGTTCTTCGGTGCCGTGCAGATCGCCGTGGGCATCGCCGCCCGGCACCTGGCGACGGCGGTCGTGAACAATGTGCTGGCCATCGCCAGCGTCACCGCCGGTCTGCTGCTGGGCATCTTCGCGCTGGGCGTCCTGACACGCCGGGTCGGGCAGCAGGCCGCCCTGATGGGTCTGACCGCCGGTGTGCTGGCCCTGACGTACGTCCTGCTGGCCACGCGACTGGCGTACACCTGGCACGCCGTGATCGGCGCGGCAGTGACCTTCGGCACGGGACTTGCCGTCTCGTACCTGCCGGCGGAGAATCGGCCGACAAGTTGATGTGATATGATGCAGTTCGAGCGTTTTTGCGGCACCCGTGGGACACAGGAGAGCGGTCGGACATGGGTGTGAGCGGGAGCAGATATCTGGTGTTGGTGTTGGTGTGGCCTTGGCTCCTGTGGACCAGCGTCGCCGCTTTGTCGGCTGCTCCGATGCGGCCGCAACGTCTGCCGCAGGTGGATCCGGCAGCAGTCGGACTGAACCCGGCGCGCTTGAGCGAGATTGAACCGTTGGTACGCGAGTCACTTGCCCGGGGGCAGATGCCCGGTTGTGTGGTCGCGCTGGGCCGCCACGGGCAACTGGCCTATCTGCGCCCGTTCGGGTGGCGTCAGACCAGGCCTGCGCCGATCGCCATGACCGTCGACACGGTATTCGACCTCGCCTCGCTGACCAAGCCTGTGGCGACGGCGACCAGCGTGATGCAGTTGGTGGCAGCAGGGCAGGTCGATCTGCAGGCGCCCGTCGCGAGGTACCTGCCGGAATTCACGGGCCACGGCAAGGAGGCCATTACGGTCCAGCAGCTCCTGACTCATGAGAGCGGGCTGACACCGGACAACGAGCTGGCCGACTACGAGCAAGGGCCGGCGCGGGCCTGGGAGCGGATCTGTGCGCTCCAGCTCCGGGACCCGCCCGGGACGCGGTTTCGCTACAGCGATGTGGGGTTCATCGTCCTGGGGGAACTGGTCCGCCGGGTGGCCGGCGAGAGCCTTGACCAGTTCGCGCAGCGAACGATATTCGAGCCGCTGGGCATGGCGGAGACCACGTTTCGGCCCGTCGCCGAGCTGCAGGCGCGGGCCGCTCCGACCCAGCAGCGCGACGGGCACTGGATGCAGGGCGAGGTGCACGACCCGCGTGCCTTCCTGCTCGGCGGTGTCGCGGGACATGCGGGACTCTTCTCCACGGCCGACGACCTGGCGTTGTACGCCGAGGCGCTGCTCGCGGCGACGCGCGGTCAGACGGCCCCCCTGCTGGCGCCCGCCGCCGTGCAGCTGATGACGGCCGACTACCCTGTGTCCAGCGGCGTCCGCGGGCTCGGCTGGGACAAGCGGACTGGCTTTTCCATCAACCGTGGCGACGGGTTCTCGTCCCGTGCCTTCGGACACGGCGGCTTCACCGGCACCGTGCTGTGGATCGATCCCCAGCTCGATCTCTTCGTCATTTTCCTGAGTAACCGCGTCCATCCCGCGGGGGAGGGTGCGATCAATCCGCTGGCGGGCAAGATCGGATCCATCGCGGCCGCGGCGGTGGCCGACCCGGCGCGCGCCGGAACCGCGACGAGTGGGACTGCGCGATCGCAGCAGGAGCCCGTGCTCTGCGGGATCGACGTGCTGGAACGCGATGGCTTCGAACTGCTGCGCGGTCGTCGAGTTGGATTGATCACGAATCACACGGGCGTGAACCGCGCGGGTGTGCGAACCGCGCAGCTGCTCCAGGCGGCGCCGCACGTGGAACTGGTCGCGCTGCTGAGTCCCGAACACGGGATTGCCGGGCAGCTGGACGAGGCAGCGATTGCAGACGGCCGCGACGAGGAGACGGGCGTGCCGATCTGGAGCCTTTACGGTGCGTCGCGGCGTCCCACGCCGGAGCGTCTCGCGGGCATCGACACGCTGGTCTTCGACATCCAGGACATCGGCACGCGTTTCTACACGTACATCTCCACGATGGCTTATGCGCTGGAGGCCGCGGCGGCAGCCGGTCTCTCCTTCGTCGTGCTCGACCGCCCGAACCCGATCAATGGCCTCGACGTGGACGGGCCGGTGCTGGATGCCGGTCGCGAGTGTTTTGTGGGCTGCCATCCGTTGCCGGTGCGGCACGGCATGACGGTCGGCGAACTCGCCACCCTGTTTCGCGACGAGCGGAGTCTGCAGAGCCTGAACCTGACGGTCGTGCGGCTCGAGGGCTGGCGTCGCGCCGACTTCTTCGACGCGACCGGCCTGGTCTGGATCAACCCGTCACCGAACATGCGTTCGCCTGCGGAGGCGCTGTTGTATCCCGGTGTCGGGCTCCTGGAAACGACCAACGTGTCGGTTGGCCGTGGGACCGACACGCCGTTCGAGGTGATCGGCGCGCCGTGGCTCGACGGAACACGGCTCGCGCGCGAACTGCATGCCGCAGACCTGCCTGGCGTGCGGTTCATTCCGATTCACTTCACGCCGCAGTCCAGCAAGTTCGCCGGGGAGGCCTGTTCGGGAATCCGGCTGATCATCACGTCCTGGGCGCAGTTCGATCCGCTGCGCACGGGCCTGGAACTGGCCGTCACCTTGCGACGACTTTATCCCGAGCAGTGGGACGTCGAGTCCTATGACCGGCTGCTGCTCAACGCGTCGGTCTGCCAGGCCGTGCGGGACGGCCGGTCCACGGCGGAGATCATGGAGGGCTATCGGTCGAAGCTGGAGGAGTTTCGGCAGCGCCGCCGGAACTGGCTGCTCTACGATTGATCGAGATGGTTGAGATGG
>JALOQX010000424.1 GCA_025459265.1 Pirellulaceae bacterium
GGTCACCTTCCTCGCCCGGCTTGCCGATGAAATCGACCTCTCCCGGTGCAAACACGAAATAGCCGTCGATGTTCGTCTTTCTGGCCGAGAAGACCACGCCGCTCTGATCGGTCAGGCACAAGCGAGCCAGCTCCCCACGCTGCAACTGCTCGCCAACCATGGTCATCTCCACCGACGCGACCACAGTCTCAGCCGTGGTGAACGGCAGATCGACCTTGAGCATGGGCTGTGATGGCTTCTTCGAGTCGGGTGTGACGCGTAGCTCAAGGGCCCCGTCGCGAATGCGATAATCCCCTCGCTCCAGTCCAACGACCTGCCATTGGTCCGAAAGTGTGCCATCAAAGGTGTCTTCAAACAACACGGTTTGCGCGCAGCCATGCGGGAGCCCCGCCAGGCAGAAAACGAACGCGACTGCCGCAAGACACTTCATTTACAGCTCCAGGAGTTCCGTGTTGTCCTCGACGGCCCACAGGAGATGATTGAGAGTCTCATCGGGCGATCCTTGAGCCAAGGACGAAACACATGACGCGAGGCACACGACCGAGCCCTGCTGGCCAGAATTCTAACGCGATCCGGTGCGGAGACCAGCGCTGGCCTTGCCGAGTCAGGTGCGCACAAATCGAGCTTCCCTGATCCGTGAAAATCAGCACAGTGCCACTATTAGGAGTCCGATGCCTGCCGGCCTCGGCCGTCAATCGGATAGCCCAATGCAGGCGAGCTCGCATCACGGGGTTGCCTTAAAGGACAGCCTGCCTTGCCAACTCGAAAACAGGTTCAGAGAATTGTCTGGAGCAGCGACCACCCACGTATTGAACCAGCGAGAGAGGAGTATGGACAGATGGTCAACCGCAGGCTCGGCATCGTAGCGTTGTTGGCGTGTTGCGTTCCCGCCGCAATTTCTGCGGCGGCGGGACCCCTGGCGTTCTCTGTGGATGAGGCGACACAGAGCTACACGATCACCGAACAAGGCCAACCGGTCTTGACCTACCGCTTCGGCGAGGTCCCGCTCCCGGCCGGAGTTCAGGCGAGCTATTTCGGGAAGGGCGACAAGCCGTACAACGGCAGCTACTTTACCGACGGAAGCCGGTACGGGGGTGAGCGAAGCGACTACATCTATCCGCTGTACGGCTTCCGTGGCGAGCCGCTCACCGCTGACTACCCCAGTGATCATCTTCATCACCGAAGTCTCTGGTGGAGTTGGTGTGAGGTCCGCCACAATGACAAGATCGGCGACTTGTGGGCCGTGTGTAAGATCCGCGCCTATCCAGTCAAGATCACGAAAATGGACGTCAACGCCGATGAGGCCGTGCTTCAGGCGGTGAACGTCTGGCGCTACGACGATGACCCGGCCGCCGTAGTGAACGAGACCGTCACGATACGCGCCTCCAAAACAGCAGTGAGGATGGGAGCCCGGAGCCGCACGGTCGATGTCGACGTCAAGCTCGAGGCGTTGGTCGACGGTGTTGCCATCGCCGGCCGACAGGTGGTCGATTACGGCGGCTACGGCGGAATGACGGTTCGGATGAATCCCGGTGTGCAGGAGTACTCGATCCGGGCCGTGCATCCAAATCCCGACAAATGGCGTGGCGACGATCTGGCCATCGTGCAAAGGGTGTCCGATCCGGCCGCGTTGGGCGACGCCGCGTGGATGGCGATTTTCGGCAAATACCCGGCCGCCGGTGTCGAGTCGCCCGACTTCACGACTGTCATGATGTTCGAGTCGAAAGCGACACCGCTCTTCCCGAACCATTTCCGCTACTACGGCTCCACGTGCGTCTCGTTGGCCTTTCCGGGCCGGACGATTCTCCCACTCCCCAAGAGCCAGCCGCTCGACTACCGGACCCGTTTTGTGATTTGCGAGGGAAAGACGACCCTCGAGCAGGAACAAGCAGCCTGGCAAGCATATCAGCAATAACTGCATCAGGCCGGCCGTCAGCAGCTGCACGCCGATCGTATTCCCAGTAGCGTTCGTCAATTCTCACGTGGCATGCCGGGCCTCAGCGATGCCGGTTCCAGCTCAGCGCCAACGGTGCCGCTGCAAGAGGGGCGAACGGTAGAGCACAAAGCCCGGCACCTTGGAAGTGGACTGCGAGCGTCGGGTTCGCCAGATCGGGCGAGGCATGGAAGAACGCCACGAGGAGCACGTAGCCCGCGAGACATGCCAGCACGGTGCGTGTCGACACGAGGTGACGTCTGCGCACGGCAAGAAACGCTGCCACGGTGGCGCC
Source organism: Pirellulaceae bacterium (assembly GCA_025459265.1). Taxonomy (GTDB): domain Bacteria; phylum Planctomycetota; class Planctomycetia; order Pirellulales; family Pirellulaceae; genus JAAYDI01. The sequence goes on from JALOQX010000424.1 coordinate 2,229, forward strand.
CAGGCACAGGCTGGCAAACAGAGCGCGACCGACCTCTTCGTTCGCTGCCGTGACCAGGATGAAGCACGTGAATAGCCCGACGACGCTGATCCCGCCGGCGACCACGAACCAACTCCGTGCCAGGGCCAACGCCGCGCCTAAGCCCGCCAGCGTCCAAGGCGCCAACATCGCGAACACGCCCAACGCCACCGCGCGGTACAAGTCCTCGCGCGGCAGGTCGCCCCACCGGAAGTTGTTCAGCACCTCGGCCGCCGCGGGGTACCAAATGGCACTTGTCAGGAGGATGCCGGCGAGCCATACGGTCGCAGCGCAACCGAGACTGGCTGCCACGCTGCGGAGCACGGCCGAAGCAATCGCTCCATCCGACAGCGGGCGAGTCGCCGCGAACGAGCGGAGGTCAAAGCGGTCCGCCACGTGACCCAGAAACAACCCGATGAACGGCGACAACATCAGCAACATGCCGCCGACCGCAGCCAGCGTATTGATCACATCGTCTGGCTTGACGCGCAGTAAGACAAAGCCAAGCCAAAGTAAGCCCATGAGACATCCCAGGGCGAGCGGCAGCAGGCGTCCCTTCGAGCGCCACTCGAACCAGAACTGCGCTCGCCGCGGAGAGCGGAACGTGCGAGCAGTGGCGCTGTGCGACGCACGGCCTTGCAGCTGCGGCACCACAGCGCGCCGCGCGAACCACCTGTGGACGAGCGTCATCCACGGCCAGGACTCGTTGCGGCGGTCCCGCGCCACGGCAGCGATCGCCACCGCCAGAGAAAGACCCACGGTTCCCAGCCACACCGCAAGACTCTCTGCCGTCAGCTCCGTGTAGACCCGCAGCACGCCGCCTGCGTCCAATGGCAGACGCTCGGACAGACGGCCTTCGACGTTCACAATGAGGGCGATGGCAGCCAGGAATGCGGCGACAAGGCACGCCGGCGTCACGTAGACGGCCGCCACGTGACGTCCGTGAGATTGGCCGATCGTCCAGACCATCGCTTGAAAGGCACAATAGACAGCCACCGACCAGCAGGCCGGTCCCACCAGCGGCCAATCCGTGCGACAGACACCATTCAGCGCGGCGGCCACCAGAGCGTACAGTCCGACGACGGCCAAGCTGCCGTTCGCCAAATGCCAGCCCACCAGACCGGCGGTGGAAATGGGCAGCGCGTACAGCCTCCGCAACGCCGTTCGCGACGCGAGGGCCAGGACGAACGGACCCCAGCAAAGGAAGAACACGATGCCGCGGTTCAACATCCGCGCGTAGGCTTCCGAGAAATAGGCGAGTGGCTCTGTATTGATGCTGAGTGCGATCAGGGTGGGCAGCGAACCGCAGGCGACGATCACCCCGGCCACCGCCGGCACGAACCAGAGCATGCCGCGCCGCCAGTACTCCCACGACAGCGCATAACCCACCGAACGCATCATCATGGCTCGTTGCTCCTAGCTGCCGCGCTTTGCCTGCGACCCAGGAATACTTCTTCGAGCGTCGCGGGCCGCTCTTCCACCACGGTGGCTCCGGCCTCGGCCGCCGCCGTTTTCAGCTGCGTGGCTTGACCATCACACAGACCGGTCCATTCGTCGCCCTGGCCCGACCACCCCAGCGCCCCCGGCAAGTCCGGCGGCGCCGCCAGGGGGTACGAGAAGTGCAGCGTGATCAGACTGTGCCTGGCAAGGATCGCGTCGAGAGGTTCGTTCAGCACTAACCGCCCACGGTGCAGCATCGCCACGTGGTCCGCAACCCGCTGGACTTCGTGCAACAGGTGCGAGGAAAACAACACCGTGCGTCCTTCCTCCGCCACCGTACGCACCACGGCCGCCAGGATGTCCTGCCGGGCCGACGGGTCCAGTCCCGACGACGGTTCGTCCAGCACCAGCAAGTCCGGCCG
>JALOQX010000138.1 GCA_025459265.1 Pirellulaceae bacterium
GAGATTGCACGGCGCGGCGGGCCTCGGCCAACAGCCTCTCCGCTTCGAGAAGATTCCCCGCCTGGTATTCGATCATCGCCCAAACGATCGCGTCGAGATGAGTTCCGCTGCTGGTCCGAGCCTCCTGGACTTTCCCACTTCGATAGAGCGCGAGCCCGAGGCGGATCTCATCTATACGATCTGGCCGACGAACCAATTCCAGAATCGTCTCGGGTTCCACGCCCGTGTCTGGCGCCATCAGGCAGGCAATGATCAGCAAATGGCGTTCGAACGGATTCGCCGAAGCGGCAAACTTCGCATACATGTCCCGGCAGACCTGCGCGTGCTCGTCGGCATGTCCCTGATAGCGTAGTACGAGTGCGAGCAAGTACCAGTCCATCGCTTGCTCCGGTCGCAGCGCGATTGCTTTCCTGAGATCCTTGACCGCGTCATCGCATCGGCCGATACGCACGGCGCTCACGGCGCGCCGTGTGTAGAATGTCGCCGCGTCGGGATGTGCGGCGAGCAAGCGGTCGTAGACCTCCAGTCACCAATGCCGCCATCACAAGTCGTCTCATCACCGTACTCCTCATCCACACATGAAGCGAAAGGAACTCGAAATGGACAATCTCACTACCTGAACCGACAGCGACTGCGCTTAAGCGCAACGCAGGCCATGATGCGTCTAACGCGCAAGCCGCGTGGCCTTGATTTCGAAATCCGGCTGGTGCTCGTTGCCCTTCGTCACGTCCGTGAACTTGATCAGGAAACTATTGCGATCGAGTCGCTGCTCTTCCACCATCGACGTGGTCTCTGCTCCCGACGCGTCAACGGACCGCTGCCTGCTCGTGAGACACCGTGTCTGGGGATCGTAGTTCCCTTCCCGAACGCTCGAAGAACCATCGGAACCCGCGATCCACATGAACACCTTCTCCTTGGCCGGATCCCAGCCGACCAGGATTTCGTAATCGACGCGCGGGCCGTCGCCCACTCGTCCCCAGCCTGCTGTGCGCTGCATGTTCTTCCGGAACGCCCAGGCATTGGATTCCTCGCCGACGTAGTGGCCCTCGGGCAACTCCCCTTCGAGCCGCCACTTGCCCCGATAGAAGTCGAGGAACTTCAGATGCTCGTAGTTCGAACCGGCGTCTTGCGCCGCTGGAGCCGGCCGTCGGAACTCGTACTCCGCCGTGTCGGGTAGCGTCTCCCCGCCACGGACCTGGTTCGTCGCCTGCCAGATCATCGTGCCGCCCTGCGCGATCGTGTTGGTGACGACGGCCGCAGTCTCGTCCCCGTCGGCCGTGACCCCATGGCCCGTGATGGTCAACGTATTCCCCTCCACCCCCCACACGCCGTGCGAGTACTCTCCCAGCGAGGTGAACTCGCCGGAGACGATTCTGCCGCTCTTGGGGTCAAACCCGAGGAACACCTTGCCGTCAAGCGTCTCGCCGCCGTCGACTTGGACCGACCAGTCCATCAACAACAGACGGCGACAGCACGCGTTTCATGTTACAGCCCTCGTGCAATGAAAGGCTTGTTCGCGGGCGCTTTGAACGCTTTCCAAAGCCACAGGCGAGCGCGAACTCGCCAAGTCCCAAATGGATCTCGCTCTCCGCTGGCGACCCCGTGCTCGCGATTATGGCGAGATACAAACACGATCGCTTCCGTTCGCCACGCGATTTCTTCACGGAAACTCTGTCGGGGGGGCCTCACACCAGTCTCTGGACAAACACGCCGATTGGGACGGCTGTCGAAGCGCGACGCTGGGTTGTGGGCGAGATTTCAGCCGACGGGCATCATCTCCAGAGGAAGTCCACTACGACGCCTTCGAGGTCGAAAAAATACTACGCCACTTTCCCCTGCCAAGGAGACGCGTTTACGCCCCTTTGCACCATCCAGGCATGTTGGCCACACTCCATACGGCGGGTCAGAGCGGGGCAGACACGCCGGTTGTCAGACGCTCACACCGATGTCCTGCTCGTCATTCGCACACCTTGCGTGTCAAGAAGTCGGTCTGTGTTTCTTCGAGTTACAGCCCCAGGAACGGTTCGACAGTACGGACTAATCTACCGTCGCGAAGCATCCAACGGTTGCCGCCGAGCCGGCGATTGACACGACCCTTTCCGCACGCAAGACTCAACGGCATGTTCCGGACAGATACAGGGAAACGATGCCATGAGAGCAAATAACTCCTTCCTGATCGGGGTGATGGCGGCCTTCTGCGGCGCAACCATCGCTGCAGGCGGCACCCCCACACCGCTCCGCCAGGTTCTTCCGCTCGACGGTGACTGGCAGATCGCCGAGGGGAAGATGGATACCATGCCGGCCGACTTTTCCCGGACGGTCCCCGTGCCGGGTTTGGTGGACATGGCTGCGCCAGCGTTCGTGGAGCCTGGCCCGCGAGTGGCCAAACGCGATGCGATCCCGCAGAAAGACCCGCGCCGGGATGCCTTCTGGTACCGGCGGACGTTCACGGTCGAAGGGCCGATTCCGGGGACGGCGATGCTCAAGGTCGCCAAGGCGATGTTCGGCACCCGCGTGTTCCTCAACGGCCAGTTGCTGGGGGACCATGTCCCCTGCTGGACGCCGGGGTACTTCAACGCGAAGCCGGCATTGAAGGCTGGTGACAACGAAGTGGTCATCCGTGTCGGTGCCGACCGGGATGCGATCGGCCGGGCGTATCCGGACGGATTCGACTTCGAGAAAGCGCGTTACATCCCGGGCATCTTTGACTCCGTCACGCTGGTTCTCACCGGCACGCCGCACATTGAGAATGTCCAGGTCGCTCCCGACGTCGCCGGGAAACAAGCCAAGGTGCGCGTCTATCTCGCTGGTGCGCAGGCGACTGGTGTCGAGGTCGAAATCCGCGAGGCGAAGGCCGGCACGCTGGCTGGCAAGTGCATGGCAAACGTGGATGCGGGCGTCAACGAACTGGATGTGACTGTGCCGATTGAGAACTGCCATTTGTGGTCGCCCGAGGATCCGTTTCTCTACCGCATCGCGGTACGCACGTGTGGCGATGAATTCACGACTCGTTTCGGGATGCGCGAGCTGCGTTTCGATCCGGCCACCCGTCGGGCGATGCTCAACGGCAAGCCGTATTTCCTGCGCGGCAGCAATATCACGCTCTACCGCTTCTTCGAGGATGCGGAGCGCGGCGCGCTCCCCTGGAACGACGCCTGGGTGCGTACGCTGCATCAGCGCGTCAAGGACATGCACTGGAACTGCCTGCGATACTGCATCGGGCTGGCCCCGGACCGCTGGTATGACATCGCTGATGAGGAAGGCGTCCTGATTCAGAACGAATTCCCCATCTGGTTCGGCGGGGATGTACCCGAGCCCCTGACGGCGGAGGAACTGGCAGTGGAATATGCGGAGTGGCTGCGCGACCAGTGGAATCATCCGAGCGTGGTCATTTGGGACGCCTGCAACGAGACGCGCAGCCAGAAGACCGGCGATGCCTTCATGCGCATTCGCGGGCTGGATCTGTCGGATCGTCCCTGGGACGACGGCTATTCCTGGCCACGGCGGCCTGGCGACACCAGCGAACAGCATCCGTATCAGTTCAACTCCCGCTTCCGCGTATGGAAACTGGCCACCGCCAAGTCCGATCCCGAGGCCTACAACAACGGGGGTGGCGACGGTAAACACGCCGTCATCAACAACGAGTACGGCTGGCACTGGGTCAACCGGAACGGCACCCCAACGACGCTGACAAGCACGATTTACCGGGACGTCCTCGGTGAAGATGCCACGCCGCAGCAGCGATTTCACATGCAAGCCACCTGGCTGGCAGCCACGACTGAGTTCTGGCGCGCCCATCGGCAGTGCGCCGCTGTCATGCACTTCGTCACGCTCGGCTACTCCCGTCCCGACGGCCAGACGTCGGACCACTGGCGGGAAGGCGAAGTCGCCGGCCTCGCATGGGAACCCGAGTTCTACCGGTACGTCCGCGACGCCTTTGCGCCGGTCGGCTTGATGATCAACCTGGGTAAGGCACACTTGCAGCCCGGGGCTAGATCGCAAGTGCCTGTCATCCTGATCAACGACCTGGAACGACTCTGGCAAGGGCCGGTCAGCCTGCGGCTGACGTGTGGCGAGCGTCTCATCGACGAGAAACGACAGGACGCCGAAATTGCTCCCTTCGGAACGACGGTGCTGGGCTTTGACCTAGCGTGGCCGACGACGGAAGGTCCTGCCGTCCTGGAAGCGGAACTGCGCGGCGCCGACGGCCAAACGGTCCGCAGCGTGCGGGAGTTCGTGATCAAAGACCAACCTGCCTCACTCACGCAGCAGTGCACGGCAACCGCATCCTCTGTCTACCAGCCGGCGCATCTGGCCGAATACGCGGTGGACGGAGACGAGAGCAGTTACTGGTCGTCAGCGTTCCAGGACGACGCGTGGCTGAATGTGGACTTGGGGGTTGCCAGGCGGATTGGCCGTGTCGTCATTGTCTGGGAAACCGCGTATGCCAGGGCGTTCACCGTGAATCTCTCCACTGATGGCACGTCGTGGACGGAAGTGTACCGAACGACGGACGGCAAAGGCGGCACAACCAACATCACTTTCGATCCAGCAGAAGCCCGGCATGTCCGCGTGACTTGCACGCAGCGCGGGACCCAGTGGGGCAACGCCATCCGCGAACTGGAAGTCTACCCGGGAGAAGTCTCGAACTGACACACCCCATCCGCGATCGGCATGAAGAAAAGCGGACTCTGATTCTTGGGCGAGCTGTCAGACCCGCCGATGGCTGCCTCTGGATCTGTCGCCCGGTCGTGGCTGGGGGAGGGCGTTTCAACAGGTCGCGTGACGTGCCGAAATGGTGCCATGTGTTTGTCATCCTTGACAGTCTTGAAGTGCGACGCGTTGCTGCCGGTTGTGCCCAAGAAGCGTGGGCAAGTTTCGCCGACCTGCAGCCCCGCGTTCACGCGGGGGAGCCTCACCTTCCCGGAAGCCCCCGCGTTGCCTCACCTTCACCCTACGCTCCCCGCACCGCGCGCGCCCCGGAAGCCCCCGCGTTCACGCGGGGGAGCCTCACCTTCACCCTACGTGCCCCCGCGCCGCGCGCGCCCCGGAAGCCCCCGCGTTTACGCGGGGGAGCCTCACCTTCACCCTACGTGCCCCCGCGCCGCGCGCGCCCCGGAAGCCCCCGCGTTCACGCGGGGGAGCCTCAGCTTCACCTTAGGTTTGTCAGCGGGGACTTGCCGACGCGGTGAGATGATCGCCATGTGCCAGACGCCAGACGACGCTGCGGTGCGCAGCCGGTCGTATGTGGTCCGAACAGCGCACGCCGAGACCTGCTCCCTCACAGAGTGTCTTTGGCGAGCCACCTACCGGTCGCGGTTGATCGCGGCGGCGCGCTGGACAGGAGCCTGACAGTCAGCGACACTATTCGGCGGATCCGAGATCAGCGCCGCGCACGCAATAAAAAGGGGAGCAGTCCAATGCAGCGGTTTGCGGACAAGGTTGTGATTGTCACCGGGGCAGCTGGCGGTATCGGGAGCGCGGTGGGCCGTCGCCTGCACGGCGAAGGGGCGTCCGTGGTGCTGATCGATCGCAACAGCGACGCCGTGGCTGCGCTCGCAGAGTCGCTTGGCGGGCGGGCGATCGGCATGGCCGTCGACGTCACCGTTCCCGCTGAGAATCAGCGCATGGTCGAGCGGGCGGTCGAGCACTTCGGGGCTTTGCACGGCGCTTTCCTCAACGCCGGCATGGAAGGCGAGGCGGGACCGCTCGAGTCACTCGTGGAGGAGACGTGGTCGCGCGTGCTGGCCGTGAACTTCCACGCCGTGCGGTGGGGACTGGTCGCCTGCATCGAACCGCTTCGCCGAGCGGGTGGCGGGAGTATTGTCATCACCGCGAGCGTGGCGGGCCTGATCGGCGTTCCAGGTTTTGGGCCCTACGCGTCGAGCAAGCACGCCGTGATGGGGCTGATGAGGACGGCGGCCACGGAACTGGCGCCGCTGGGCATTCGCGTGAACAGCGTCAATCCGGGGCCCGTGGACAACCGGATGATGCGTTCCATCGAGCAACAGATCAGCCCCGGACACGGAGACGAAGTGAAGACCAAATACCTCACGCGGATACCGCTGGGCCGCTACATGACGAACGAGGAAGTCGCGGCGGTCACGCTGTTTCTCTTGTCGGACGATGCGCGCGGCGTTGTCGGAGCACATTACGTCGTCGATGGGGGCATCCTCAGTTCGTGACGGGGGCCATGGGGGAATCGATCTGCGTCGCGCCCGACGTCGGCGGTACCTGTACTTCTGCGGGGCCGGCTATCACGGCCTGCACGGTCATCCGCAAGTCGTGGAAGCCGCCTGTGACGCGACGCGCAGGTTCGGCCTGGGCAGTGCCACAACACGGGTCGGATTCGGCACTGTGCCGCCGACACTGGACGTGGAACAGTGCGCCGGCGGCCGAAGGGACCCTGACTGCGTATATGGCCGCCTATGGGGGGCTGGGACCTGAGGGGATCCTGCGGATCGCCGTGTTTTCGTCGCACACGGATGACATGCTGGAACAACTGATTCTGGCGATGGGAAGACACCTATGATTGATCGTTGCCCTGTGCGTGGCTGTTGGTGGACTGTTGATGCGGTGGATGTGAATTCCGCGCTCGTCCGGTACGTGCCGATGTCTGCTCGCGGACCCCTGCGCGGCGGTGACCGACCCCGTGTCCATGCCGATATGGCCGCGGCGGTGAAATAGCTGGAAGCGACTCCCGTGTCGTCGCCGGCCGGGGCGGCCGGCTTCCGCGGCGGGCGCCTGGACCCGGAAAACCCTTATCCGTTCAGTTCTCAAGCAGTCGGTCGATCTCGTCGATCGTGAACCGTGTGCTGACCACCGAGTGTTTTTCCTTTCCGGGGCGGTACTTGATATAGGTGGTGGCCACGATGGTACCGTCGGGCAACCGTTCCAGCCCAGGGTAGCCGCAGTCGCTGCCGGCGAAGCTGTGCAGCAATTTGACGCGCGCCTGGCCGGCGCTCCCGTCGCGGATGTCCTGATAGGTTCCGATCCAGGCGACGAAGTGACCGCGCGTGGGGCTCTCCAGCGCTTGATCGCGGAAGGCGATGACCAGACGTCCATCGTCGGTGTAGATGCCCCTATGCCGATCGCCGGTCAGTCCCCACGGCGTGTCAACGGGGGAAGTCCAGGTTTCGCCGTCGTTGCGGCTGAACATCATCAGGCTGCGACCGCGGTGCGTGTTTTCGCGCATCAGGCAGCAGAATTCGTCGCCGTCGGGCGACGGGAAGACGAAGGGTTCGCACGGGTCCTTACCTTCGACCGCGGCCACCACGCGCGGTTCGGACCAGGTCAGCCCACCGTCGCGCGTGACGGTCTGCAGCACTTTCAGGGGCGAGCGATCCTGGCCGTCCGGCCCCCGGTGATACATGCCCAGATAGCTGCCGTCTCGTCGGCGAATCACGCTGGAGAACGTCATGACACATGGGAGCCCGAGCGGTTCCATCTCGCGCCAGGTCCGGCCGCCATTCTCGCTGACGATCCGCGGCATATTTGGCCACGCGGAAAACACCCACAGGCGTTCCTGGCCCGCGGGATCGACCAGCCGGTAGAGGCTGGGGCAGTTCACGTGCTGCCGAAATCCCGCTGGAAGCTGATCGTCCAGGCGCGTCCAGGTGAGGCCGCCGTCGTCACTGCGCGCCAGGGGACCGGCATGTCCACCGTGGCCGATACACCAGACGGCGAACATCGTCTTGCCATCCGGCATGAGCAATGTTGTGGGGTGGCCTTGGTACACGTCTTCCGTTCCCGGGGCAATGACGACGTGGCGGTGTTCGTCGCCGGAAATGTCGACCGTGGAAAGCTGCCCCGGACCTTCAAGCGCTTGCAGCGGCATGTGTGCCAACAGGTCGATATCGCCAGGGTCGCTGCAGGAGTGCTTGCGTCCCGCGCAAAAGGCCAGCACCGTGCCGCGCGTGGCGACACCCAGAGCCGGAATGCGGTACGTGTCGCACCCGTCCCGTCCGCTGACGAAGAGCCCTTCGGAGGTCGAGCGCAGCGGCCAGGCAAGCTGTGACGGGGCTTCCTGGCAAACCGAGGGGGCGCATGTGGCCCGGTTCCCGGCAGCGGGCACGTCTGCTGCGCTGCCGACCCGGCCGGTGGACGCGGTCAGTGCGCATCCCAGACAGCCGATGAGCGTGATCTGCATGCGGTGCATCGGTCTTCTCCGCAGTGAATTCGGTGGGGGCCTTGTGAACTGAGAGCTGTCAACCGGCACGAGGCGTCCGCCCGCAGCTCCACGAGGCGCTCGCTCGCGCAGCGGTTTCGTTTGAGGCGTGCACACGCGCCGGCCCGGGCTCACGCCGCGCGCCCGATTGTAACGCAGGCCCCGCGCGCGGGGAAACCTGGTGTTGTAATGCGGGCTGCGACCGCGACAATGGCGGGCGGGAAGTGTGTGCCAGGGCGTCACATGGGGGATCATTCATGCAGCGGACACTGTATCGCGAACTGGCGGCCGAGTTCCTGGGGACGTTCGTGCTGATCGTTTTCGGGTGCGGGTCGGTGGCCCAGGTGCTACTGAGTGGCCAGAAGCACGGCGAGTACTTGTCGATCAACATCGGTTGGGGGCTGGGAGTGATGCTGGGCGTGTACGTGGCGGGCGGTGTGACGGGGGCACACCTGAACCCCGCGGTGACGCTGGCCCTCGCAGTGTGGCGCCGGTTTCCCCGGGGCAAGATACTCCCGTACTGCGGCGCGCAACTGGTCGGCGCGTTTGTGGCGTCGGTCGTGGTGTATGTAACCTACCGCGATGCGCTGGACGTGTTCGACGGCGGCGTGCGCGAGGTGCTGGGAAGTCGGGGTACCGCCGGCATCTGGGCGACGTATCCGCAACCCTTTCTCACGCCGGTGATCGGGGGTCTGCTGGACCAGATCGTGGGTACGGCGTTGCTGATCCTGTGCGTCTTTGCGTTGAGCGATCCAAGGAATCTGGCGCCGGTTTCGCACCTGACACCCGTTCTCGTCGGTGCCACGGTCCTCGCCATCGGGATCGCGTTCGGCTACAACTCCGGCTATGCGATCAACCCCGCGCGGGATCTCGGCCCGCGCCTGTTCACCTTTGTGGCGGGTTGGGGTGCAGACGTCTTCCGCGCCGGCCACTCCTGGTGGTGGGTGCCGATCGCCGGCCCCCTGATCGGCGGCGTCCTCGGCGGCGGACTCTATGATCTGCTGATCACGCGCTGGCATCCCGAGGGCGGGAACTGATCACGGCGCGAGCGATGACACGTCGCGGCACTCGGAGATGCCGGAGTTGCAGACCGGAGTTGCCGGAGTTGCAGACACTCTGATTTCCGCCCTCGTCACTCCTCATCGTCACTCCTCATCGTTCATCCCGTTGATCCAGTCCATCCCGTTCATCCTGTCTCCTCACCCAACCCGGGGGTTCCGGCGGCGACGGGTGCGCTGAACACTGCGTGCGTGGCGGGCGACGTGGTGGAACACTCTCTGGTCCGGGGTCGCTATCGCTGTCGGCCGTGCGCGCATGCCCACACAGTGGCACACGGATCGTATTTTCTGTGTCAGATATATGTCACACTGGAGTGTGTCGCAAGTGGACCGGGGCGTGCAGGCACGGGGGAATCTCATCTACCGCCTACGCCCCGCGCACCGCGCGCGATCCTGGATGCCCCCGCGTTCACGCGCCCAGAGCCTCACCTTCACCCTACGCCCCCGCGCCGCGCGCGATCCTGGATGCCCCCGCGTTCACGCGGGGGCTTCTGGATGACGTAGGGTGAACGTGATACTCCCCCGCGTAGTGGAAGGTCGGTTGTGCGACGAGGCCTTGCGTCACGCCCGTGTCCTCACTGGATCTCGACATCGTCGCCAGGACCGCCATCGAGGATATCCGTTCCCGGGCCACCGAGGAGCACATCGTCGCCGTCACCACCGAGGAGGACATCATCACCATCGCCACCAATGAGAATGTCGGCGTCCGAGCCGCCGTTGAGCGTCAGGGCGATCGCGCCGGCCTCCACGCTCGAGGCTTCGACCACGTCATCGCCGGCCAGGGCGTTGACCGTCAGTCGGTCGGCCGCCGCTTCTGCGCCCGTGATGTTGATCTGAGCCGCCAGGCCCAACACGCTGGCTCCTGACGAGTCTCCGCTGATCAACGCGACATCGTCGCCATTGGTTCCGTTGACGATGACCGTATCGGGCTGCAGGTCGCCGCCGCCACCCAAGCCTGCGAGGTTCAGGTTCACCTCGACCAGATCAGTGCCGCTCACGTCGTTCACGACGATGACATCCGTGCCACCGGCGGCGTTGAAGTCGATCGATTCGACGTCATTCAGGTCCATGGTCACGCTCGCCACGTCGCGGAAAAACCGCACCCGCTGGCCGACGGCCGAAATATCGATATTCTCGGCGACATTGCTGCCGTTGAACAGCAGCGTGTCGAAGCCGGCCTGGCCTTCGACTGTGTCGTTGTCGTCACCGGGGTTCCACACGAAGACATCGTCGCCAGCGCCCAGGAGGACCAAGTCGTCGCCGTCGCCGCCGTTGAACTGATCGTCTCCCTCACTGCCGAGGAGCACGTCAGCGCCGAGTCCTCCGTTGATCGCCAGCTGGATGCTGTCGGCCTCGAGAGAAGTCGCATCGACAACGTCCGCGCCGCCCAGGGCATTGAGGACGAGACGCTCGTTGGCCACTTCCTGGTGGACGACGCTAACCGTGGCCTGCAGACCGAAGATGGTGACCCCTCCCGCGTCGCCCGCGGCACCGAACACATCGTCGCCCTGGGTGCCGTTGATCGTGAGCGTGTCGGGCTGTCCGTCCCCTGCGCCGTTGGCGCCGCTCAGGTCGACCGCGATCAGCGTCACGTCCGTGCCGGCCATGTCGCCCACGACAATGTTGTCGGCACCGCCCAGGGGCCTGAAGTCAATCTTCTCGACGTCGTCGAGATCCATCGTCACGGCAGCCACGTCGCGGAAGAACCGAACACGTCCGCCGTTAGCCGAGATGTCGATGTGCTCGCCGGCGTTCGAACCGAAGAAGACCATCCTATCGACACCGGCTTGCCCTTCGACCACGTCGCTGCCGTCGCCCGGGTCCCACTGAAACACATCGTCCCCGCCCCCCAGGAACGCCACGTCGGTGCCTTGTTTGCCAGCGACGAAGTCGTTCCCAGCGCCGCCGAGCAACAGGTCGTCGCCACGGCTGCCAAGGATTGTGTCGTCGTCGTCGCCGCCGTCCACTGTCAGCTTCACGATGCCGGCGATCAGCGTCGATGCAGTGACGCCGTCGTCGCCGGCCAGGGTATTCACGACGAGTGCGTCATTGGCCCCCTCCGAATTCGTCACGGCCAGCAGGATCGGCAGCCCGACCACGGTGAACGACGTCCCCGAGCCGAGGACGTCGACGACGTCGTTCCCGGAGGTGCCGTGGATGATGACCGTGTCAGGTTGTGCGTCCCCCGTGCCGCCGCCCGGTACGGCCGCGAGCTCGATTTCGACCTCCACGACGTCGGTCCCGGACAGGTCATTGACACTGACCACGTCGCTCCCGCCCACCGCGTTCACGTCGATGGTCTCGATATCGTCAAGGTCCATCAGGACGTTGCCCAGGTTGCGTGTGAAACGCACGCGTGTCCCGTTGGCCGAGGCGTCGAACATCTCGTTCCCGTTAGATCCGTTGAAACGCAAAGTGTCGGACCCCGCCTGCCCCTCGACCACATCACTGCCGTCGCCGGGGTCCCACTGGAAAATGTCGTCCCCGCCCCCCAGGAACGCCACGTCGCTGCCTTGGTTGCCGTCGATGAAGTCATTCCCCTCACCGCCGAGCAACAGGTCGATGCCGTTGGAGCCGCGGATCGTGTCGTTGCCGGCGCCCCCGTCGACCGTGAGTCGAATCAGCGCGGCAAGATTGCCGGTCGCCGAGAAACTGTCGTCCCCGCCGTTGGCATTCAGGACGAGATTTTCGGCCGTACCGATGTCCAGGCTGAATGGCGCGGGGTCGATCCGGTCGAAGCGGACACGCGTGCCGTTGGCGGTGGTGACGAAGACCTCGGCGCCGTTGCCGCCGTTGACCTCGACGGTGTCAATACCGTCGCCGCCTTCATTCAGGTCGGTATCGTCGCCGGGATTCCAGACAAACCGATCATCGTCGCCCTGACCGATGACCTGGTCGTTCCCGTCACCGCCCACGAGGATGTCCTTGCCAGCGGCGCCGATCAGGATGTCATCGCCGCCACCGCCGGTGAGCGTGTTGGCCAAGGCATTCCCCACCAGCGTGTCCGACTGGCTGCCCCCAATAACATGCTCGATCGCCGCGTCGGATCCCAACACCAGTGTAAGGCCTGCGTTCACGGGCTGCGGCGCAGCGTTCGCGAGCGTCACGGTCACGGAACGCGTCGTGGTGGCACTGAAGTCCAACGTGTCCGTACCACCACCGGACTCGTTCAGCGTGTCCGTACCGAGGGCCAGATCTGTGTCAAAGACGTACGTGTCGTTGCCCGGACCGCCGATGAGCATGTCGTTGCCGGCCGCACCGGTCAGCGTGTCGTTGCCGCCGCCGCCGGTGAGCGTATTGGCCAACGAGTTGCCCGTCAGCGTATCGGCTTGGCTGCCTCCGATCACATGCTCGACCGTCGCGCCGGATCCCAGGACCAGCGTGAGATTCGCGTTCACGACCTGCGCTGCGGCATTCGCGAGATTTGCGCTGATCGAACGCGTGGACGTCGGACTGAAAGTCAGCGTGTCCGTGCCGCCTGCGGACTCGTCGATCGTGTCGTTGCCCAACACAACGTCCGTGTCGAAGATGTAGGTGTCGTTCCCCGAGCCACCGACGAGCGAATCGTTGCCAGCCGCACCGGTCAGCGCGTCGTTGCCACCACCGCCTTTGAGTACGTTGGCTAAGGAATTGCCCACCAACGCATCATTCTGGCTACCTCCGATGGCATTCTCGACTGCGGCGCCCGATCCCAGGATCAACCGGAGGCCCACGTTCAGCACCTGCGCTGCGGGGTTCGCAAGATTCAGTTTCACGATGCGCGTGGTCGTTTCGCTGAAGTCCAATGTATCCGTGCCGCCGCCCGATTCGTTGAGCGTATCGGTCCCCAGGGCCAGGTCCGTGTCGAATACGTACGTGTCGTTGCCGGCCGCACCAGTCAGCATGTCGTCGCCAGGTCCACCGATGAGCGTGTCATTGCCACTCGCGCCGGTTAGCGTGTCGTTGCCGTCGCCACCATAGAGATTGGCTCGCGGCAGGGCCCCATTCGCCTCGTTCAGCACGACGTTGTCGTTGCCGCCCTCGCCGAACACCTCGATCAAACTGGTGTTCGCGACCGTGGGACTCCCTCCGCTGATGCTCACCGACCCGCCATTGACCAGGATGTTGCCACCCACATCACGACTGATCTCAATCGTATTGTCTGCCGCATCCCCCACGACGCCCAACAGGTTGCTTTGCGCCACGTAGAACGCAGTGACCGACAGCAGACGCCGCGATTCCAGCGGCTCAAGAAGCGGGATGCATCTCCGAGATTTCCGTGTCTTCGCCACCGCCCGGCGACGGACGCGGATCCCCAATAGCCTGCGAGCACGTGACATCGAGTGACCTCCCGCTCAATAACGAGTCGATTTCCGTCGCAACATGAGCACACCAACACCGAATCCGCCGATGGCTGCAAGCGCCAGCACCGACGGTTCGGGTACCTGGGCGATGGTGACTGCGGTGATCTGCCAGTTCGGCTCCTGACCCTTCACAGACTCATCCCACGCCGCCAGGAATTGGACCGCCACCGTATCTCCCACGGAAAACGTACCCAGGCTGGCGACGCTCGTGATGAACGTTCCGTCGCCATAGCCGGGTGAATCGCCGTTGTACCCGTCGTCACCGTTGAGATCGTGGTTCCCGATCAGCCCGAAACCTGTGTAGCCCCCGGCACTGAACGCGTCGGTCAGGAGCTGGTTGAACTCCCCGCCATTGACGCTGATGAAGACTGCACCGCCGTCCCAGAGGTCGCCTTCGATGCTGTAGCGATGCAGAAAAGTCAACTCCAACAGACCACTCTCGGTGATCACCACCGCTGGGCTGGTCAGCCGGGAATGAGACGGCTGTCCCAGGTTTTCGCTGCCGGTGGTCAACCATGTACCGCTGCCGCTGTCCCACTGCCACGGGCTCTCGGGAAACCCATCGTCGGTGACCGTGTAGCCGCCGTTGTCGCCATCGAAGTTCTCGTCGTGAATCACGCCGGCGAAGACACTGTGCCCGACAGACACGCCCACAACCGAGCCCACAACCAGAACGAGCAGTAGCCGCTTGCTCATGACATGCTCCCAGTGCTGCGGTCAGGGTCGTAATTGCTCAGTAATTCCCAGCGCCCAGACGCGGCAGTGTCCACGGTTTCCTTCGCAGCGTCGCTCCTAAAGCAACCGCCGTGCCAGTGACCGAGGGCGGTTCCTCGCATCCACTGGCTGGAAAACGCCGCGCGGGCCCAAGCGTCTACCCTCGTGCCGCAAGACGGGCGGACAACCAATCGGCCGCGTGCGTGCTGAGCCGCGGTCGCCGAGCACAGCCGCTCGCCGCAGGGGGCAGCCTGCTGCCCGCAGGGTCGACTATCCACCCCGGGCGGTCGAGAATTTGCCCACCTGGAGGTCGACGCGTAGAATCCGTTCCAGATGACTGGAAAGGGCGGACGTCGCGGTCACCTTACGAGACGCGCACAACCCAGAGGCTGCGGGAGCGGGTCCCATTCCACTGACGACGAACAAGCTGCACCTGCTGGATTGCCTGCCCGACGCCGTGATCGTGGCGCGGCGCGATGGGACCATTGCGTTTGCGAATGCTCAGGTTGAGCAGCTCCTGGGTTACACGCGCCAGGAACTTGTCGCCATGCCGCTGGAAATGCTGATTCCCCTGCGATTCCGGCAACAGCATGCCCGGCATTTCACCGCTTTCTGCGCCGAACCGGCCTTCCGATCCAAAGAGGGGAGCCCGGAGTTGCTGGCCCTGACCAAAGATGGCCGGGAGTTGCCGATCGAGATGAGCCTGGGTTACTTCCGCCAAGAGCCGGACGGCCTGGTCATCTGCACGATCCGCAATATCTCCCGGCGCAAGACGGAGGAGATGCGTTTGCGAGAAGCCCTGCAGGAGGTTGAGAACCTGCGACGGCAAACGCTGCTGGAGAGCAAGTATCTGGAGCAAGAGTTGGAGGACACGCTCGGAGCCGGCAAGCTCATTGGCGAGAGTGGCGTTATCCAAGAGACGCGCCAGAAAATCGAGCAGGTCGGGCCGATGGACTCCAGCGTGCTCATTCTGGGCGAAACGGGAACCGGAAAGGAACTCGTCGCCCGGTGCCTGCACCAAAGCAGTGCGCGCAGGAACCACCCTTTGGTCAAAGTCAATTGCGCGACGCTGCACCACGAGTTGATCGAAAGCGAGTTATTCGGACACGAGAAGGGCTCCTTCACAGGCGCGTACGTGCACAAGATTGGCCGTTTCGAGTTGGCCAACCGGAGCACGATCTTTCTGGATGAGGTGGCCGAGATCCCGCTGCAACTCCAGGCCAAGTTGCTGCGGGTGCTGCAAGAGAAGGAGTTTGAGCGTCTCGGTTCGACGACTACCACGCGCGTCGACGTGCGTGTGATTGCCGCGACGAACCGAGATATTCATGGCATGATCCGGGACGGTACGTTTCGGTCGGACCTGTACTTCCGCCTGGCGGTATTTCTGATCGAGATCCCGCCGCTCAGCCAGCGGCGCGCGGATATTCCGCTGCTGACGTGGCACATTATCCGCAAGCGTCAGGCCCAGCTGGGGCGGACGATCACAGAGATACCATCCGACGTGATGGATACGCTCACGCAATATGATTGGCCTGGCAACGTGCGAGAGCTTGAAAACGTGATCGAACGTGGATTGGTGGTATCCCAAGGTTCCGCCTTTTCGCTGGGCGACCGATTGGCGGCGCCCTACTCCGGCGTTGCATCGAATGCCACGCCGGCCAGCGCGCGGCAGTTGGGCAATCTGCGGGACGTCGAGCGGTGCCATATACTCGACGTGCTGACGAAATGCCACTGGAGAATCAAGGGCAAAGGCAATGCAGCTGACCTGCTCGGCCTCAGTCCCAGTACCTTGCGCTATCGCATGCAGAAGCTCAACATCGCGCGGCCTGACCAGGCTGCCAGAACGCCATGATAATGGACTTGGATGATTCCGGGAGTTTCCGAATTTCCGGGTGGCTGGGGACGAAGGAAGTGAGCCCCCAGCGTTCTGCATTGGCCAAGCAACTGGGACGGGAATCGACGCTGCGTTCACGCGGTCGCCCGCGACGAACACTCCAGATTCTTATCACTATCCCTCGGCCACGGCGCCCCACGCCTATCGCGTTCGCTGCACGCTCACTCGGCCGATCGCCATCGGGCCATCCCTGGAGGCCAGGCGAAAATCGCCGCCGTGGGTGCGATTCGTGCAGCGCGGGTCGGGCAGGTGGAAGGTGTACGAGCGCCAGGTCCTCGTGTCCCGAAACTCCGTCCCCTCAGCGAACTTGAAGGCTCCCGAGACGATGGAGCCCTCGGGATCGCGGGAGTCGTACTGGAGGTGGATCAACCCCGCGCCTTCATCGTAATAGGTGACCGTCACATCGAGGCTGCCATCCGTCTCCCAGAACGCGAAGCTGTCGTCAAGATCGAAGTAAAGGTAGTCGCAGGTGTCGTAGGGATTGCGGGTGGTCACACGGCAGGGCTCGCCGCCGCGTGAGGAGGGCTCCGAAGGGCCGTCGCCGACCTGCGGCAGCAGGCGCAGGCCCTGGCCGACGTTCGGGCCCGGAGCACACCAGACAACAGTATGGGCACTGGCGAAAGGACCTGAACGGGGAAGCTGCACACCCTCGCGGTACATGTCACCGTACTTGCGGGTCATCTCGATGTAGTGCCGCCCGAACTCCCTCGTCTCGCAGATCTCCGTGCCCTCGTGAAGCTCGTTCCAGGTCTCGATGTGGACGATGCGAGGACGCTCGGTCGGAGGGAGCCAGAGCAGCTTCTCCCACGAGCGCCGGTAGAACGCCCCACCCTCGCGGTCCACGATCAGCGGGGCGCGGCCCGGCACAACGCTGTCGTCGTAGCCCGGCCCGACGGCGGCGCAGGGCAGCACGCTCGGACCATAGGCAGCAACGCCCCACGTGACTTGGCTCTCCGTGTCCACGTTCCAGCCGTCACCGCGGATGATGTACGGGTCGCGTCCGGCAAAGTCCTTCGCGAACTCCCGTCGAACGTGCTCAACGCACGACTGGTCGTGGGCGGCGGCGAAGCTTGCGTTGTAGAGCATGATGATCGGCTGGCCGTCGACCATCGCCCAGAGCTGCGGCGGGACCATCGCCCAGAAGTCGCGGATGATCGTGTAGTTCCACTCGCGGCCGAACGGTGTCCGGAGGTCCACCTTGCCCTCGGGGCCCCACTCGAGAGAGATGCAGGCGTGAAACATGCCGATCTTCGGCGGGCTCTCGCCGGCGGCGATCATCTCCAGTTCCGCCTGCACGAGTTTGCGCACGCCCTCGAAGCTCCACTCGCCCCTGTGCGTCGGGTCGCCCCAATAGACCGGGAGAACGACGTCAATGCCCGCGGCAGCGCAATCTCGAAGCTGACGCTTGTGCCAGTTCAGCGAGAGGTACGAGTAGTCGTCAATGTCCACGGGCGTGCGCAGCATGGTGCTGCGCCCATCCTCGTAACGCATGTTGACGCCGGAGTGGCGCTCGTACCAGTAGAAGTAGGTGGTGGCGAGGACCGTGTCCTGAGGGCCGAAGGACTTCGCGGAGGCGAAGTCCGACTCGGTGAGGCCGAGGTACGGGCCGGGCGGGTCGGGACGGACGAAGGCGACGTCCTGGGCGACCGCGGCCGAGGCAACAAGCAGGATGGCGACGGTGGAGATCGGGCATCGCATGAGGCGCTCCTACAACGGGGTAACAGCGCGCGATTCCGCTGGCCAGTGCCGGGCGATTCGCAGGTACTCGAGCACCGCCACCGCCAGGAACGGGACGTCGGAAACGCGGCGGGGTAAGGATTGCGGCCGCAGTCCATTAGTCTGATGGAACCACGCTGCCAGACGGTCCGTCATCCGGCCCAGTCGCCAGCACCCGTGCGATCTCGAGCAGGAAGATCCGCCGCAGCGCATCGTAGCCCCGATCATTCGGATCCTCGATGTTGACGGAATACCAATAGTGGGGGTCGTCGCGCCGATAGTGAGTTCGCCAGAACTGCCGGCAATGACTTCCATGGCCGAGAAACGTGGCGTGGATGGGCACGAGATGCACGTTGTCTCGCTGCCGCGCGCACCGATGGATCACGCCATTGTACGCAGCATGAATGCGCAGCCCGTCCGGCCACGGCGGCAGGAACACGCTCAGCGCGTCTCCAACTCCGTCGGTGGGGTCGTAGATGTCCCCCAGGAAAATATGGCAGCCGCCGGGAAACGTCTCCTCGATCAAATCGATCATCTCATGCAGTCGACGCTCGAAAGACTCGATCCACGGTTGCGCCTGTTGCCACGTCGCTCCGTACAGGGCCCCCTCCCGAGGCGATGAACGGCCGTACCAGTGAATCAGGTCGTTCCCGCCGGTGGTCACGACGACCAGGCCCAAGCACTCGTCCGACTGTTTCGGCAGTGTCTGGACCACGTGCAGGTGCTGGATCGACGTGCTGCCGGAGACGGCCACGTTTCTCGATGTCAGGTTCGGCAGTACGGTGGACAGGCACGAGCCGCGCATGTCCGCGAATTCGTCGCTGGGATTCGTAACCAGACGCGCGAAATAGGAGAGATCCGCGCGACTGGCCCCGAATCCGGCGGTGATACTGTCGCCGATGCCCAACAGCAGAACGGGGCGTTCGCTCCAGGTCCGTTGCGCGAACAGCTCAACGGGAACCGGCGGGCCAGCCGGCCCGCGGCCGACCGGCCTGGCCAGCCAGTAATGCCGATACACGAGTCCCGTCAGCAGCAGCAAGATCGCCAACCCCAGGGGAGTGTGGATTCCGCTCGCATGCTGGCGTCAATCCCGTTCGTTGTGCAGCGAAGACATCGGCTGCGGCTTTTCGAGCCTACGCCTTGAATCGGTACCCGATATGGGGAACCGTCTGGATGTAATCCCGGAAGAAGCCCAGTTGGCGCCGCAGGACCGAAATGTGATGGTCCAGCGACTCAGCCGCCACCGGCTGCCGACGGGAACTGACCGCAGCGGCAATGCGGCGACGCGTATAGGCGCGGTAGGGATGCGCCGCGAGAAACTGCAGAATGCGGAATCCGACGGTATCGACCGAGATCGTCTCACGGCCAAGCTTCATGCGATACGCCAGCCGGGCACGCGCGCGCCATGACGCATCGCGCGGCGCTGGGCTGCCACGGTCACCTGGCAAAGCAGCAGCATCGGTCAGGCACAGCTCGTGCCCATCAGTACGATGTTCGTCCACGACACCCCTTCCTCCTTGCCGCTCAAGGTCAATCCGGAACGAGGCCTGCTTGAAATGCTATGCGAAGAGATGCGTCTTCGCAACTACAGTCGGCGTACCGTCGCACCATACGTCAGTTGCATCCGTCAGTTTGGCCGCCAGACAACAGCGCAGATGCCCCCAGTGGAAACCGCGTAACAAATATGTTACCCGTACAGACGAATGAGTCGAGAAAATGAAGAACGAAGCAGCAGGTCTGGGCGGTCCCGACGTCCCGCGGCGCAGCGTGCTGGCGGCGGCGTTGGGGTGCGGCGGCGCTTCTTGGCTGGCGACGGGCGTATGCGCGGCGGCACCGGTGCAGCCTGCGGGGCCGGTGGTCAACGTGACTGCGGACAGCTCCGGCCAGTTCGGCCCGCACACGCCGGGCACGCGGACATGCGGCGTTCAGGAGGCGATTGACGCGGTGCGTGCTCAAGGTGGCGGCGTCGTGCACGTGCGGGCCGGCACGTACATATTGTCCGGTGTCACGCCACCACCCGACGACGCGCGGCGGTTCAACTGTGGTTCGCAGCAGGTCGGCCTGTGCAGCAATCTCGCGCTCCGCGGCGATGGCATGGATCGGACCGTGCTCGTAGCGGCCCAGCACTGCAACGTGAACATGCTCCTGGGCTGGACGGTCTCCAACGTAGCCATCGAAGATCTCACAATCGACGGCGCTGGGCTGAACGGCGGCTACGGCCTCGCCGTGTTCGGCATGGGCACGAGCTTTAGTGACGTCGCGGTGCGCCGCGTGAAAGCGTGCAATGTCGGCGGGTCGGCCATTGCGGTGGCGGGCGGGCGCCGCGTGACGGTTGAGCAGTGCGTGGGCTGTGGAGCCAAGATTGGCTTCGAATTGGGAAGTCCGAGCGAGGATTATCAGGTGCTCCACTGCACAGCGTACGCTTGCACGAACGGCGCACTCATCTTTGATCCCGCAGACCAGTTTAACGAGGCGGGCAATGTGCGGCCGCGCGTCATCGGCGGCTACTATGCGGGCGAAGGACGCGCGACGCCCATTGCGATGTGGGACTGCTGGGAAGCGCTGGTTGCCGGCGTGTCCACCACACAAGGCGTGACCACAAACATCCAAGTCTCTTCATCCCATCGCCCGACGATCACGACCCCGGTCGGCGGCGGGCTGATTGAAGGATGCCTGGCTGAGGGCTCGATCGGTTCCGAGGCCGGCCGCTACGGCATCGGTGCTTTCCAGGACGGCGTGCGCGTCGTGGCGTGCTCGCTGA
Source organism: Pirellulaceae bacterium (assembly GCA_025459265.1). Classification (GTDB taxonomy): domain Bacteria; phylum Planctomycetota; class Planctomycetia; order Pirellulales; family Pirellulaceae; genus JAAYDI01. The sequence continues at coordinate 20,654 of JALOQX010000138.1, forward strand.
TCGGCAACGAGGAGTGTGGGGTCGCGGCAGGACCGGGAGAGGGCGGACAAGTCGCGGTGTTGGGTTGCATCTTTCGTCCGGGAACGCGCAACACACAGCGTTACGCCATCGTGGGGCATGGCACGCGTGTGTCACTTCTGGCGCAGGGCAACCTGTGGCAACCCGGCGAGGCGAGCACGGGCGGACTCCTCGGAAATCCGGCGGCCTTCGACATCGCCCGATGCCGCGTGACTGATAACGTCGGATTCAATCCGGTCGGCCTGCTGCCTGCACCAAACGTGCCCGCTACGGGCGAATACGCGAGCAACTCTCACCCCTTTCCGGTCGAAGTGAGCGTGTGCGGCGGCGAACTGCAGGCCGTACTCAAACGAGACTCGCTAGGCCGCGCCGCCACGGTCGGGCGTGGAGGTAACTGCACCGTGCGGCTCGAACCGGGTGAGTCCTTGGCGATGGACTACACGCGCCCGCCGGCATGGACGTGGTTCGGAACGTAACGCAGGCTAGATGGCGCTGCGGCGCCAGGCATGAGCCCACCGACCGCGAGCACCCGTTGTTGATTGCTCGTCCCGTCCCACAGGCCCACCGCCCCCGTCCCGGAAACCGCGACCGTGGTATTGTCCGGCGACTAGGTCAGGCTCAGGCCGACCCCGCGCCAGCGTGGCCACTCGGCCACGCGCACGGGACTGCTTCCCTCCACATTCCTGGCAACTGTCGTGTCTCCTCCGCTTCACGACATCGTGACTTGAGACGTCCCAGCCCACCGACACCCCCGCGTTCACGCGGAGGAAACTCACCTTCCGGAAGCCCCCGCGTTTACGCGGGGGAGCCTCACCTTCAGCCTACGCCCCGCGCGCACCGCGCGCCCCCGAAGCCCCCGCGTTTACGCAGGGGAGCCTCACCTTCACCCTACGTCCCCCGCGCCGCGCGCGCCCCCGAAGCCCCCGCGTTCACGCGGGGGCTGCCGCGCGATGCTCAAGCAGACGCGGGCCAACGGCGAACCACACCCATGTTGGCCAAAGTCCATACGTTCTCCCTGCTGGGGATCGACGCCCTGCCGGTCGACGTCGAAGTCGGCGTCTCGCTGGCCACCGTGCCCAAGACCATCCTGGTCGGGTCGTGGGCGAGTTGTCGCTCGAGGGCCGCACGCGCCCGGCCAAGGGCGCGCTGTCGATGGCCTTGTCCGCCGCGCGGCAGCGGCACCTGCGCGGCATTGTGGTCCCGGAGACCAACGCCGCCGAGGCGGCCGTGGTCGAGCAGCTGGAAGTGACTCCCGTCTCGTCCCTGGCCGAGGCCGCCGCGTTCTTCGCCGGGCACCTGGAGATCGATCCGGTCCCATCGCGGCTGCAGGAGTTGTTCAACACGCTGTCC
>JALOQX010000425.1 GCA_025459265.1 Pirellulaceae bacterium
GTGGCGAGTTCGTGGCCTTGATGGGCGCATCCGGCTCGGGGAAGACAACCCTGATGAATCTGCTCGGTTGCCTCGACCGGCCCACCGCGGGTTCCTACCGCTTTGATGACGTGGACGTGACGCGGCTGTCTCGGAACCAATTGGCCCTCCTGCGCAGCAGTCGCATCGGCTTTGTCTTTCAGAGCTTCAATCTGCTCCCTCGTGCCACGGCGCTGGACAACGTACGCATGCCGACGGCCTATTCCGCGGAGCCGGGTTCACACCGGCGGGTCCTGGCGCGCAGTCGCGAACTCCTGAGTCTGGTCGGATTGGAAACCCGACTGGACCACACGCCGGCCCAGCTGTCCGGCGGCGAGCAGCAGCGCGTGGCGATCGGCCGCGCCCTGGTGAACCAGCCGACGATGTTGCTGGCGGATGAGCCGACGGGGAACTTGGATTCGCGCACAGGCAAGGAGATTCTCCAGATCTTCCGCCGCTTGAACGTGGAACAAGGGATTACCATTCTGTTGGTCACGCATGACGCCGAAGTGGCCCGGCATGCGGATCGCGTGATTCGCATGGTGGATGGCGTCATCGTCGAGGACCAGCGTGCCGGGAACCTGCCGCCTGCGACCGCCTCCGATGTCCGGCAGACGCTGGGCGAACTGCGCCGCGCGCGGAACAGCCTGCGCGTCGCCGCCGGGGCCACCCGGATCGCCCTGCAGGCGCTCCGCCGCAACGTCATGCGGACGATCCTCACCATGCTGGGCGTGATTATCGGCGTGGCGGCGGTGATTGCCATGATGGAGATCAGCCACGGTGCCTCGGCAGCCATCCAGGTCACGGTCACGAATATGGGCGCCAATACGTTGGTCATCTCGCCCGGTGCCCCCCAGCGCGGCGCAACCACGGTGGGTGATAAACAGGAGACGTTGACGCCGGAGGACGCCGAGGCCATGGTGCGCGACTGTCCCGCCGTCGTCTGCACCGCGCCGGTTGTGAACGCCCGCGGCCAAGTGGTCTACGGGAACCGCAGTTGGGTCCCCATTTACTTGATCGGCAGTACGGCCACGTTCTTGCAGATTCGCAACTGGACCCAGTTGGACTTGGGACGGGTGTTCAACGAACGGGAGGTCCTCAGCGGCAGCAAAGTATGTCTGATCGGGCGCACCTTGGTCCGTGAACTGTTCGGCGACCGTGATCCGTTGGGAGCCGAGATTCGGGTCCGCAATGTACCGTTCCAGGTGATTGGCGTCCTCAGCGAGAAAGGCGCCAATCTGTTGGGTGCGGATCAGGACGACATCTTGCTCGCGCCCTGGACCACGGTCAAGTATCGGCTCACCGGAAGCGGGGTGGGCACGCCGATCCCGAAAGAACTGGGACACGCCCTGCCCGGCCAGTCGCTGGCCGAGCGCTTGCCGGGCACCAAACACTGGATGCGCACGGAAACCATTCAGCAGATACTGGCCAAGGCCCGCTCCCCGCAGGCGATACCCGACGCCACCCGCCAAATCACGCGGTTGCTCTCGGAACGGCATCGGGTGCAGGGCGACGACACCGACTTCCGCATCCATGACACGGCCGAGGTCTCCAATGCGCTCAAACGCACCGTGCAAATGATGTCCGGCTTGGCGATGTCGATCGCTGCCGTGTCGCTGATCGTCGGCGGCGTCGGCATCATGAACATCATGCTCGTGTCGGTGACCGAGCGGACCCGGGAGATCGGGCTGCGGATGGCCGTCGGTGCCGACGCGCGGGATATCCTGCGGCAGTTCCTGGTCGAGGCGGTGGTGTTGTGCCTGGTCGGTGGGTTTATCGGCATTCTGGTGGGGCGTGGCGGATCCCTATTTGTAGGTCTGCTGATGGGCTGGCCCACGCAGGCTTCGGCGGGCGCCGCGGCGATTGCGGTCGCGGTCTCGGTGGCGGTGGGGATCACGTTTGGCTATTACCCCGCCTGGAAGGCGTCGCGTTTGAATCCGATCGATGCCTTGCGTTACGAGTAGCGGCAGCATCGCGGTCGCCTTACGAGAGTTCCGGATATGGACACGGCCGCTGACCTTCGACCTGTGCTCGAGCGAACGCAAGCGGACGCGGATGCGGGGTGGACCAAGTGGGGCATCGGACTGTTGTTGGCGGTGCAAATGTTGGCGACTTGCGTTGTGCTACCGCCACAGACCGTCCGCGACACTCCGTTCTTGGCAACGGTGGATTTCCCAACGCACGCGCACCGGGCGTACGTGTACCGCGAGGCGCTGCGCGACAAGAGCGGATCGTGGGGGTATCATCCGGCCGTCGACGCCGGGATCATGCTCCATCCGACGCAGGAAGTCGGCAGCGCGCCGTATCAACTTCTGGCGCGCCTGGCGCCAGGAGTCTTGACCGGCCGATTGGTCATGGCTTTCGCGTGGCTGGCCATGCTGATTGCTCCCGGCTTGCTCGCCTGCGCAGGAAAAATGTGGGGCTTTCGCCGCGAGGAGATTGTCTGGGGTCTGCTGATCGGCATGGGGCTGTTGTGGTTCGAGCCCGCGCATCGCGTCATGGTTCGCGTGGGAATGCTCGCATTCCTTTCGTCGAGCTACGGTTGCGTGTTCGTGCTCGCCGCCTACGATCGCTTTCTCCGCGCGCCGGCTTGGACGTGGCTCGCGGGCGCCACGCTCGCCGGGAGCCTGCTCTTCCTGGTGCATCCATTCGGTCCCTTGGCCATCGCTCCGGCGCTCGTCGTCATGGTCGCTCGGATGCCCGGCGTGAGTTGGCGCTGGCGCTGCGGCGCGGCCTGTTCGCCGTTGCTGATTGCGGCCGTCAATATGTGGTGGCTGTTCCCCGTCTTGCAGGGACTGACAGCCGCTCCTCCTCCGTGGTCGCCGGTGCTGCAGATCGTGCATCCTTTTTTCAACTGGTCCGAAGGGAGGCCCGGCAGCCGCTGGTGGGGTCCGTGGTTGTTCGCCGTTGTTGGAGTCATGCTGCTGATCGGCTGCGCAGGGCTGCTGCGGATCGGTCGACGACAGTCGCGCGTCTCCGCCGCCGGCATTGGGCTGGTGCTCGCCACGACCTTGCTGCTCTTCTTGTTCGGGTCTTCATGGTCGGTGACGAGAATTTTGCAGCCGGCGCGTTTTGGCACCATGTTTTGGAATTTCATCGCGGTGCTTGGCGGAGTCGTCATCGTGGCCGTTCGTGAGAGATTCAGAATTCCGTCGCGAGCGTCGGCCGCCTTGTTGGTGCTGACCGCCACCATGCTGGGGGGCGTGTTCGTCAAGTCACATCCCTTGATTCTGAACGATCGAGACGTGATTGCCATGCTGCAGTTCGTTGAACGCCGCACGGACCCGCGCGACCGGATCCTCATGCAGTCCGTCGGCTCGAATCAAAAACTGGGACAGGCGGCGCCTGAGGCCTATGGACGTGAGTTCATCACCAACTCGTTTCCCGATACTCGGGACCCCATCCAGTTTCTTCCCGGCAGTTTGTTCGACAAGGCCGTGGACGCCTGGACCCCTGACGAGCTGCACGCGTCGCTGGCTCGATTCGGCGTGAACTGGGCGCTCGTCCGCTCGGCCGATTGGATCGCCCTCTTCCGGCAATTGAGCGGCGACGAAGGGGAGGCCGTCGGCAGCTTTCGCGCCTTTCGCGTCTCGACCGATCAGTCACGATTCCTGATCGGTTCGGGGCACTTGTCGGCCCGAGTGAATCGGATCGAACTGCGCGACGCAAACGGCCCCGGCGATTATGTTGTGTTGCGCTATCGGTATCATCCGGGCTGGACGTGCGAGCTGCCGACGACCATCGAGTCGTATCCGATCCCGGAGCAGGGGGGCGGTCTGATGCTGGTGCGAAACCCGCAGTCCATGACCATTCTGCGTTTCGATCCCCTGCTGGGCTTGCGCGGGGAGTGGCCGGCGAACGTTCCGCGGATTTCCGAGTGACGTTCTCACGGCCGGTGCGCGGTCTCCGCGAGTCGGACGAAAGCAGCTGGCAGCAAATTTCCAACTTCCCGGGGGACTGCAATCGGCTGCGCGCCTCGTTCGCGGTTCCGATCATCCGCGCACGCAAACCCAAGCTGGTCGCGTGCGACGGCAGCACGAAGGTTGCCGAGCAGCGAGCCGTCCAATAGCATCCTGGGTTAGCTGGGAGGACTGCGTAGCCTGCATGGGCTAATACTTTGGGACGGACAAAGTAACGCGAGTGCGGGCAATTTGCCGATTGTATCGATGGTAGCCGAGAGGCGGGTTGCACGATCACGTCAATTGAAGCGGTTTTTGGAGTCGGCGGACATGGTTCCAGGTGCGTGCGTCCGATTTGCCAGCTTGGCCCTTGCCGCCAGCATCTGCCTCGGCACTGGGTGCACGAGCGTAGGGCAGTACGTGCGTAATGGGTTCAAAGTCGGCCCGAACTACCAGGGCGCCGACGCCGCCGTGGCGAAGAACTGGATTGATGACGCGGACATTCGCGTTCGGCAGGAATCGGGCGACTTGAGCCGCTGGTGGTCGGTCTTTCAGGATCCGGTGCTGGATCGCTTCATCGAGTCGGCCCAGGTTCAGAACTTGTCGTTGCGGGAAGCCGGTTTTCGAGTGCTGTCAGCCAGGGCACAACTCGGAATTACCACGGGTTACCTCTTTCCCCAGACGCAGAACATGGCGGGTGGGTATCGGCGTCTGAACACCGCCCTAGGCCCGCCCACCCCCATCGAAGCACACGTGGCCAACCAGGCACTGCAACTCACGCTGCCTCCGAACCCCAATCCCATCGACGCCGAAT
>JALOQX010000426.1 GCA_025459265.1 Pirellulaceae bacterium
CGCACCCTCGGGGTCGAGCTTCAACGCTCAATTGTGGGATTGGGTGGCTGGGGTCGAGCTTCAGCTCGCCCCCAGTCTTTTTTGGCCGCTGGGGGCTCACTTCGTTCGTCCTCAGCCACCCCACTATTGAGCGTTGACACAGCACTAGGCGGTATGCGTGTTGCCCGATATAGTGGCGGCGCTGGCTCGGTTCATCGCCCACCTCAGTCGTCGCCAAGGAGTGAACATGTCGAAATTCCTGCGCTGTGAGTTGACCGTCGCGATTCTGGCTGTTGTGTGGTTCGGGCGACCGTACCCATGTTCGCTCGCGGTGGCCCAGCCCGTGATGAGTGCGCAGAAGGCAACCGAAGCGCCGCTGATCGTGGACGGCATCGTGCGACAGGTGTACCGAAATGCCCGTGCAGCGGCGGCAGATTTCCTGGTGGAAATCGAGGTGCAAGGCGCGCAGGCGCGACGCGTCGCCTCTGCCCCACCTCGCTTGGGCATACCCGGTCCGGGGGAACTGGTGTACGTGCATGTGGCGGCGATCCCTGGTGGAACCGCTCGCGCGGTGACCGCGGAAAGCCCGGTCGCGATTCCCGCAGACGGCGCGGTAGTGCGGGCCTTCCTGACGCCGCGCCCGGCGGGTGGCTGGGAGGGAGCGTCGGCGGATTGGTTCGAGTTGCGATCCGATCCACCGCGCGACACGACGGCGCGGGCGCCCGAGCCGCCGCTGGTCGAAAGCCCGCTCGAGCAGCCGGCTGGTTCATCGCTCGGGATGACGGTCGAGGCAGCGACGATCCAGGGTCGGCAGGTGCTGCGGGTCAACAGCGTCGACCCGCGCGGTGCCGCGCAGAAGGCGGGACTGGAAGTGGGCGACGTGATCGCTGGTGCCAACGGCGCGCCGCTCCAGGGCACCCAGCAGCTGGAGCAACTTGCGCGCGGTGGTCAGCCCTTCACGTTGGTCGTCGTGGATGTCCGGACCGGGCGCGCAGCGCAGGTGCAGGTGACGCCTGGAGCGGCTGCGCCGGACAGGTCCGGGAATGCGCCGGGGGCGTCGTCGCCGCCACCTTCCCGTGTCGCCCTGGGTGTGTCGGCCGAAACCGTGATGGTCGGGTCGCGCACGGCGCTCAAGGTGACACGTGTCGCGCCGGGCAGTCCCGCCGAACAGGCCGGGCTCGAGACGAATGACGTGATTGTGGCGGTCGACGGCGCACCAATCACATCGCCTGAGCAGCTGTTGGCTGCCGTACGCAAGAGTGGACCGACCCTGGAGCTGACGGTGCGCGACTCGCGTACGGGCCGCGACGTCCCGGTGAAGGTCGCGATGGGTGGTGTGGCCCCGCCGCCCGATGTGCCGCCTGGACCGGCTGGTGGTGCTCCGGCATCTGGCGCCAACGAGCTGGGTCTCGTGACGGAAATGGTGCTGCACGACGATGAGTTTGCGGTCAAAGTCACCGAGGTGCGGGCGGGTAGCGCGGCGGCCCGCGCGGGCTTGCGCCCCGGCCAGGTGATCCTCGCGGTGAACGGCCAACCTGTGCTGCATCCTGACGATCTTCTGGATGCGGTGCGCAAGAGCGGCCGCGCGTGCCAACTGACGATTGTCGACCCGACCTCCGGCCGCAAAGAAACCGCGAACATCACGCTGCAATAAGCGAAGCGGCTCACCCGATGTGTCGGTCGTCCCGCAACGCGCCGCAACGATCCCAACCACGCGGATTGCTCTTCGTAACAGGGCAGCACGAACCCGTGTTCACAAGAGCGAGAACAGATACTCCTCGATATCGGTGTAACCATCGCCGTCACGATCCAATTTGGCGTCGGCGGGATCGCGCGGATCGAGTCCCTGCGCCGACTCCCAGGTGTCGGGCATGCCGTCTCCGTCGGAGTCTGCGGGCGATTCACCTCGATCCAGGTGAGGATATCCGCCGACTTGCGCGGGCGAGTCAATGATGGCACCACGCCCGTGTCTCGTATCTTCCACCACGCGCAGATCGGTGGCGTCGCGCCGCGGCCGGGTCGCTCCCGCGCCGGCCAGTACCAGTTCGAGCGTGTCTTCAGCCGGCCAGGTCGTCACAGCGGGAGTCGCGAAACGCCCTTCCGCCCGGCAAGCGGCCGGCGGCGTCTCCCCGCTCCAACCCCAACTGGCCATGGCCCACTCGTCAGCCCCCGCGTCGGAGCGCGTGGGACCGAGATTGCCGTCCAGGAAGAGCCGTGGCTTGCCTGAAGAGTGGAGAATCAGGCCGTGCCGCAGGTCGCCGGTCGACGGGCCGGCGAGATAGCGATTCCCCACGAAATTCAGAAAGGAATTCGCGCCGTCGTCCGCGATCTCGCCCGCAATCTCACCCCAGTTGTAGACGACGTTGTTCACGAAATCGTGCGTGCCCCCGCCGGCGACCAACGGATTCCGAAATCCGTTGTGAGCCAACAGGCAATGATGGATGGAGACGTGATAGGAACTGTCGCCGATCAGCAACCCGGCGGAGTGCGTCCTCTTGGGATGCCGGCTGCGATGGAGTGCTTCACTGATGATACTCCACGAAATCGTGATGTCGTGCGCGCCGAACCACGTGCTGACGGTCTCGTCTTCTCCCCAACTGGCCGAGACATGATCCAGCACGATGTTGCAGGTGTCGTCCTGCGGACCCCCCAGAATCTGAATCGCATCGTTCGTTTCCGGGTTCACATCGCCGGCATTTCCCGGGCGGATCCGCAGGTGCTGAACCAGCACGTCGTGCGTGGCAATGACGAGCCCGGCGTTCTTGAGGCAGATCCCGCCGCCGGGCGCCGTCTGTCCCGCCACGGTAACATAGGGGTGGCAGACGGTCAGCTCGCGCTCCAACTCAATCGTTCCACCGATCCGGAAAACAATGATGCGCGGGCGGGGATCGGCCAGCGCTGCGCGGAGCGTGCCCGGACCGCTGTCGGCCAGCGAAGTGACAGGGATCAACTGGCCCCCACGACCGGCTCGAGTACGCGCGCCGAATCCCTCCGCACCAGGAAACACAGGCAGACCGACCAGCGGCGGTGTGGGCCGGGGCCTGGTGGGATTCTCCGGCGGCCGCCATCGGAGCGCCTCGTAGGAATGCACAGCGACCACGAAACTGACGCCCACCGCAAACAGGATGCCGCCCACACCGGCAATGCACCGGCCTCGCCGCCGAGATCCGTCGCCCTGCAGTCTGCGTCCGATCAGCAAAGCGATTAGGGGCAGTACGATGAAATAGCTCCATCCCAGCCACCGCCCGATCGCCCGATTGGGAAATCGCAGCACGTAGACAAAGACATACGCCAGGCCACAGGCATCCACAAGAAGCACAGCCCACAGCGCCGCCGTGAGCACCAGGAGGACCACGGCCAAGCGTTTCGGCCAGCGGCGACAGCGATCCAGCACGACATCGAGATCCTGGTCGGTCGGCCTTTCCGCCACGGTCTTATGCTCCCCGCTGCACACGTCTCGGCATTTGCCCCGCCGCGGCAGCGTTGATGACTCCAGGCTCCCGTCCGTCGCCCTCGCCACAATGGCAGTGCGGCGTCCAGCCATTCTACATGTACCTGTGCCGCGCGTGCCCAGTAAATTATTGACCGCGGCTCCCGTGCGCCGCGACGAGTGGCGTTCCTACGCAGGTCCTCTCAATTGCCGCGGCAAATGTACCTGTCCCCTTCTCGTCCTCCTCGTGAAATCTCCCTGCAGCCTGGAGGAGTGGATCAAACGTTTTGATAAGGCCCTCCATCACGCCGCAAAAAAGAAGCACCCAAACCGCTCCGTACCACGAAGCTATCCCCGGCAATCACATCCTCGCCGCCAAAAATCCACCAAGTTCGAGAGAGCTAAACGAGGAAAAAAAGCTGTTGAACCGTCTGAACCACCTGAAACGCCACTAAAGTAAGTGGCATTGGCCGACAGGCCCCGGTTGAATGCTCTCTGAGAACTCCTCCAGGCCCGAAGGGCCGACACAGGCCCGCTTGTGTCGGCCCTTCGGGCCTGATTGTTGTTGATTCGCCTGCTCACCGGTGGCTTGCGCCACCGGCAGAGGTTGTACCGGGCCTGCGGCCCTGCAGAGTTTCTGGACCGCTTCGCTCACCTCGGCCCACTTGACCCGACAACTCAGATGTCGGGGACGCGACGGGTGACCGCTTCGCGGTACAGAGGTTGACCGTCCACGAAATACGCAGGCATGAACGGAACAATTCCCGCAACCACGTCCGGGGCAGCCGTTGCCCGCTTTTTACCTCGCCACTTCAGTTCTGAGAGAGCGGACTACCGGGGCACGCGTTCCGGCGCGTCGCCCCGGGTTGCCTGTGCCCAATCGACCAGATACAATATTTGCATCTGCAATACGGGTAGCGGCGGGAATCGCCTCGCGGAGCATGGCGGAGGTACGGACGTGGAGAAGGTCCGAGTCACGCGCGACGACTTTTTGCAGGATCGCCACGGCAAGACGTTTTCCGACGTGGTACTCGATCCGACACAACCTTTTGAGACCGTGCTTGAGTTTTTCGGTGATGCGGATCGTCATGGAACGGCGCGGATGGCGCAAGACCGGCCGCCAAGGCTCGCTGGGCGTGCGCGCGGCAGGAGCCGTCGGGAAGCTGGCGCACAATACCCGGGTCCTGGCGTTCCGGTTCGTGCGCGCGGAACGCTGCGAACGCGTCGCCGGCATGCCTTACCGAGCGGTCCGCGAGCGGTGCCAGGAGCTGGCATCCCGGCCTGTGCGGACCCAGCGCAGCGTGGAGCGACGCGGAGGCCGTTGAGCGAAACAGTTGACGCAGAACCGGCAGCACCGGGAAGGAACAGCAACGATGGCCAAAGATCGCAACTCGTTTGCGAGGCGACAGCGGGAAATGGAACGCAAGCACAAGGCGGACGAGAAAAGGCCGCACCGCGTGCAGAAGAAGCGAGAGGCCGCCCAGCCCGCGGCATCCGACCGGTCCCCGGCATGCGCGCCGCAGCCGGCGTCCGTGACGGACACGGCCGCGCTGCTCTCGCCATCTCAGCTGGCCGTGCTGACCGTTTTCCGCCGGTTCCGCATGACGCCGGGGCAGATGCTCTGTTTCTCGCGGTCCGATGTGGAAGCATTCCGCACGCCACTGGCAGAACTGGCAGAGCGCGGATTCCTGGTGACGGAGCGGTTTACCGGCGGCTACTCGCTCACAGCCCCTGGCTATGCGGCCATGCAGGCCCTCCCTTGAGTGGAATCGCGAGATTCCGGGAACTTCCTCCTGGGGTGGTGTGGCCCGCGTTCTCACGCTTAACGCGTGCCGCGCATCCTGTGGGGCGACAACGCGGTCTGGGTGTGCGGCAAGAGGCGGGACGCCGTGGGCGGAAGAACCGGATCATCCATGCGCCGGAGAGGGTCCGTCTCTGAAAGGCCGGCCTGCGCCTGGCGTCGCAGTGTCTCGAGCACCCACGCAGTCAAGTCGCTCGGCCGGGCCGGCGCGGACACGGAAGCGACCGAAGCCGGCGCGTGACTGTGCTGAGCAGGCTCAACCGCCAGCCAGTTATTCCCGGTGAGCGTGAGCACGGTCGGATAGACGACGACATCGACCAGAATAATGTTCTGCTGCATCGTCGCAGCTGACGAACGCCGCGGACGGAACAAGGCCCCGGCTACCGGGATCTCCTCCAACAAGGGAATGCCCGGGCCCTGCTGCGTCGCATCCAGGGCCACGCGAAACCGGCTCACCTCCTGCAACTCAAGGCTGGCAATTTGGACATCGGCTTCGATGAGGTGGCGCTGCACGCTCCCGGCCGCGAGAGTTCCGGCAGGGGAGTTGCGTTGGGGCGTGTGAGAGTAAGCCAGGTGGAATGCGACACTGATCCCATCGGGCTGGATGACCGGCGTGACCGAGATTTCGTCTCCGACCGCGATGCTGACTCGTTCCGACTGTTCGACGAGCTGGCCGAGGTGCTGACCGGGAACAGGTGCTACGCCGGTCTGGGCCAACAGGGCTGCTGCGCCCGGCGCGACCGCACTGCTCGCGACCTGCAGACTGCCGTACTGTGCCAGCACTTGCGCTTCCTGCGCCAGGCCGTGAGCCACCTGCAACCCTTCCTGCAGCAGCACGGGACGAACGGGTTGGTCGAGCACGGCCGTCTGGCCTGGACTGACGCGTGCCGTCATCCGGTCGTGGGTGCGGATGGTCGTCGTCTGGATCTGAACCCGCTGTGCTTTCCGCGCACTTGCGTGGCGGCGCAAGTCATCCAAGGCGGGCTTGAAGAACTGGCGACGCAGATCGTCGTCGAACGCGGCGGTCAGCCGTTTTAATTGCCCGTCCAGCGCGGCGACTTCGGACCGCACAACTTCATGCAGATCAAGTACGCGCGCAGCCTGTTCCTCAATCACGGAGTCCGCCAGGACGGCAAATGAGGCGGCATCCAGGACCTCACCGGGCAACACGGGAAAGGCTGCGGACCGCGTTGCGCACGCGGTCTTGATGGCCAGCACTTTGCGGTCGTTCCGCATGGCTGCTACGGCAGCCTCGGCCTGGCGAAATGCCAGGACGGCGCGCTGAAATCGCGCCGTAGCGACCTGAATCGCGTTGGCGGAGTCTGGTTGTTCGCCAGGCGAGCGCAGACAGGCCATGGTATGCGAGAAGCTCAGATCCAGCGGGCGACGTTCTCGCTCGCCGTTCCCGTCCACGCGGGCGATCGGTCCTGCCAGGCGAGCGAGGATCGTGCCTGCACTGCCGTGCCCCTCCAGCGAGGCGGCGATCGCCGCCTGCTGTTGTGCATGCAGTATTGGCAGCTCCTCGGCCACCAAGCGCTGGAATTCCGCCAGGATCTCGCGGCGCACGGGCTGGTTGGCCACGCCAACGAGGTACAACGTCGTGACGATGTCCCGCGAATCCAGCAGCGGAAGCGAGAGCAGCGCATGCGATCCGTTGAGGCTGCGAAAGTTCTGGACGCACGGGCCATAGAAGAAGGTGTCTTCAAAGCGGTTCGGGGCTCGCGCATGGTACCGCGCGGCGACGATCCCCAAGGCGGTGCGGAACAGCATCTGGGACGTCTGGCTCATCTGCCGTGCATGTTCCAGGTGCTGTTCGAGCAGCGCCGGCACACGGTCGAACTCGCCTTCCGCGTTCCCCG
>JALOQX010000139.1 GCA_025459265.1 Pirellulaceae bacterium
AGCTACGCGGCCACGGAGCGACTGAGTCTGATGACGCAGGCGGAATACGTCCGCGCGGAGAACTTCTTCCTCGCGCCACCGTCTCCGCCCACGGCCAATCCCCCCTACACGGACCTGCCGGGATACAGCGCGGTCATCAATGACATCTACCGGATCACGGCCGGCGTGGATTACCTGATTCGGCCGCGCATCAATGCGTTCGTCCGGTACAACTTCTACGACTTCATTGATGACACTGCGACGTTCAACAGCGGCGTGGCGCACATGTTCCTGGGAGGCGTGTCGGGCACGTTCTGACGGCTGGCCGGCTACTGCAGCAGTGACCAGATGATGCCGGCCAGCGCAGCCAGCCCGGTGATCAGGGCCAGTGTGCCGGCCAGACGCACGCTGCGCAACTTGCCACGCGATGGCGCCTGGGTGCGGAGGGCGTCCAGCTGCCCGGTGGCCTGCCACCGCGCGAGCAACTCCGGGCGTTCGTGCCGCATCTCTTCCTCGCTGACCACCCCAGTCAGGATGGACACATCCATCGGGAACTTGTCGGCACGGAAATGCGTGCCGAAAAAGTGGATCGCGAACACGAAGCCAGTGGCCAGCAGCGCCAGGGTCGAATGGACGACCTTCGCCACGTTCACCGCCTCGCCCGGCAGGAACAGGCAGAACCAGTTCGGGAACCACAGGATGAGCCCGCTCAGGCCGATGAGGATCGTGTCCGACGTCGCGCCGAAGAAGTCGAACTTCTCCCAGTACGCCCACCGCTCAAACGTCGGTCGCGGCCCGCGTCCGATGAACCAGCGCACCATGGCCGCCAGGTCCTGCGCGTCGCGATAGTTGGGCAACGGCGAGTCGGGGCCGAAGAGGATCTCGCGACGCGGCCGCCCCGCGCGACGCCCCGCCTGGTACAGGCGTGCAAAGAGCCCCAGATAGGCCAGAAAACAGCCGAACATCGCCACGCCAAACACGCGATGCCAGAGGCCAGTGGAGGAGAAACCGCCCAGCAGTGCGGCCAGCCACTGCGCCCACGCCTGGTCACTGAACTTGAGCGGCAAGCCGGTCAACGCCAGCCCGAGGAACGACACGACCAGGACCGTATGCGCCACGCGATGAAACGGCCGGAAGCGGAGGTAGGCCGGCTGCTGCGGCACCAGCACGGTCGGTCGTCCATGCCGCAGGACATCGACCAGGCCGCGCAGAAACCAACAGACCGCATGCAGTCCGAAGAACCCGAACACGACGATGATGAACGTCAGCACGCCGCGATACACCCAGAACACCAGCGGGGATCGCTGGGCATCGTGGTGATCCGCGTGAGGATCAAAGCTGGCCAGCTTCGCCGACATCCCCGCATGACACCGCGCGCACGTAGCCTGCCGGTTCCCCGCTGCCATCGGCGAGGCCGGATCCGCCAGGGGCAGGATGTCATGGTCGCCGTGGCAGTCGGAGCACTTGGCGCCTTCGGCGTACCCCAGATTCGTCAGCGCGCCGTGCATGCTCATGCCGTACCGCGCGTACAGATCGGCGTGACAAATCCCGCAACGATCAGGCTCCCGGTTGCGGAATCCGGCGGAACGGGGATCCGGCAGATCGTGCCCCATATGGCAATCGGTGCAGCTGGGTTTGAGCAGTTTCGTCCCCCCTGGCGCAGCGCGCGACGCCATCCCGCCTGGTCCGTTCCCGGTGCCGTGAACGCTGCGTTTGAGCCGCTCTTCAATGAAGCGATGGCACGCACCGCACGTGTCCGCCACACGGCTCACGTGGAGCCGCGAGGCGGGATCCGCGGCGTTCAGGATGGCGTGAGCACCGTGACAGTTCGCGCACACGGCGGTCTTGATCAGCCCGGACCGCTCCAGTCCCTGGCCGTGGACACTGACTCGGTACTCGCTCCAGGCTTGCTCGTGACATGCTCCACACAGCGCGACCTGGTTGTGCACGAACACGGTCGCTTGCATGTCGTCGACGCCGCGCATCGCGTGGTGCTTGCCGTGGCAGGTGGAACACGTCGTCGACCGCTGATCGCCCACGCGCTGCAGATGCTGACCGTGCGCGCTGGCCAGGAACTCCGTGATGACCGTGGCGGGGCTGTCGGAGCCGACGGACTTCAGGTAGTCCGCATCGCCGTGGCAATGCCCGCAGAAGGCCACTTCATCGATCGGCTGGTCGATCTTGCGAAAACCGTCCTCCACCGCATGTGCCGTTCGCAGGTCGGTAGTCTCGGCATTGCCCCCGTGGCAGCCCTGGCAGCGAATCCCTCGCTGCCAGTGCACATCACCCACCAGGTCTGCGACGCGTACAAACAGGTGCCGCGTCTCCGCGTCCCAGATCTCCTCCGTCCCGTGACACAGCACGCACTGGTTGTCCTCGAGATCGGGCGGGATGACGTCGTCTGCCTCCGTCTCGTCCACCTCCGTCTCGTCCGCCTCCGCTTCCTCCGCTTCCGGTTCGGTCATCTCCGGCTCGTCGAGTTCCGTTTCGTCCGCCGCTGCTGCCGCGGCACCGGAGGCGTCGGCGTCCTGTGGGGGCACGGCCGCCTCCTGCGTCGCACCCGGCACCCCCGCGGGCAGGGCGGTCGGCAAATCCGCCTCCTGTGCTGACGTCGTGGCGGGGCCCACGGCCAACGCGAGCAGCAGGAGCAACCAAGTCGGACAGTGTCTCACGGGTGACTATTCCTCGGCAGGGGCTGCGCTATCGACGGAAGACAAACCGGCGCGGACCGGCTTGTCCGGCATCTGGAGGTCGGGCGGATCGATGTCGAGTTGCGTACACACGGCCGTCAGCTCGTCAATCAACTTCCCGACCAGTTCGCTCGCGTAATGGCTGTTGTGAATATCGTTGCCCGCCCGCAAGAAGCGAATGTCATGCCCCACATCCGCCAGGCGCTGTTCGAGCGTCGTCAGGTCCGCCGCGGCCAGCTCAGCCTCCGGAAGCGCTGCCACAACCCGCTCATGTTCCGCCTCCAGGCTGGTCAACAACTCCTTCAGTTGTTCGTGAAACGCCTTCAGGCCGTCGATTTCCACGGGCGCATGACAACCGACGCAGGTTGCCAGCGACGCCTTCATGAGCACCGTCCCGATCGGGGAGACGTTCTTTTCCAGGTGACAGGTGAAACAGCTGAGCCGGGCGGCAGCCATGTTGCTGGGGTGGGCAGCCACGAGTCGGGCGCCGCTCCCCTGCAGCAAGGCCACTTGCTCCTGATGCTGATTGGGATGGCATGACGCACACTGCGCCGCGGCATTGGCAATCTTGTGCGGATCGAGCGCATGGTGCAAGGTCAGGTGACAGGACAGGCAGTCCACCTTGTGGTCGCTGACATGAGTCTGGTGCAGAAAGGCCGAGTCGCCGATCTTCTGCAAGTCATCTTCCCGGTTGTGGCACACGGCGCAGCGTTCCCGCGGCACCTCACCGTTGCCGCGCACCAGATCGGCGTGGCAGCTCGCACAATCGACTCCTTCCTCGTAGGCCAGATCGTGGTGGAACATCACTCCGCCACCCAGATCGTACTCTTTGTCCGGAATCTGATGGCAGCGTGTGCAGGCCCCCAACCCCTCGTTGAAGTGCGTATCCCGGAAGTGGCACAGATAACAGGTGGATGCCGTCACCGTCATGTGCTCGCCCTGCACGATCTGACTGTGGCAACTGGTGCACCGCAGCCGCATGTTGCGCACCGTCTGCGACTCATCCTCCGGAAAGTGCTTGGCGTGGTCAAACGCGATTCCGTTGTAGTCGACACGCCCCGACAACAGACGCGTTTCATGGCAGCCCGACCGCAGGCAGCTCGCGTCGGGAATCTCCGCGACCGGCCGCGGACCCTGGGTCTGCGTCACGTACTTGGCCAGCTGCACCAGCCCCAGCACCTTGCCACGGACTTTCTCCCCCACGCCGGGAGGAAAGTGGCACTTGATACAGCTGACGTCCCGGTGGGTTGATTCCAGCCACGACTGGTAGTATGGCTCCATGATGTGGCACGAGTTGCAGAACTGGGAGCGGGACGTGTACCAACCTGCGGCGCCGGTTCCGGCGACAACCAACAGGACGCAGGCAGCCACGAGTGCGAGCGCCTGCCAGAAGAACCGCGACCAGGATGCCAGCAATCCGGTCAGCCGGATTGGCTCGTCCGGCGGTTCCGTCGGAATGATCAGCGGTTCCCGCGGGGGACCGTCGACGGGCTGCTCGGAGTCACTACTCATTGTCACGCCCTGGTTCCTATTTGCTCAGGCTGACCAGCACGACCACGACCAGCACGCACAGGCCGGCACCCAGCAGGCAAACCGCCTGGAGGTTGATCCGGCGCAGCCGCGGTCGGTCGGGCGCCCAGGTCCGCAACGCCTCCAACTTGCCCTCCGCCTGCAGACGGCGCAGGTAATCGGGGCGGCTCTTGATCATGTGCGACTCGCTCACAACACCGGTGAACCACGATACGTCCAGCGGGAATTTCTCGGGACGCAGATGCGTGTTAAACACGTGAATCATGAACACGAAACCGGCCGCCATCAACGCGACTTCCGAGTGCACGACCTTGGCCACGTTCAACACCGTGCCGGGCAGGAACAGGCAGAAGAAGTTCGGGAACCACAACATCAGTCCCGGAAGGGCAATCACCCCCAGCGCGGCGTAGACCGCCCAGTAATCGAACTTCTCCCAATACGTCCACCGTTCGAACTTCGGTTTCCTGCCCAACCCCACAAACCACACGGCCATCCGCCCCATGTCGCGCAGGTCCCTGCGGCCCGGAACGGGCCCGTCGGGACTGCGCAGCAACGCCTGCCAGCCGGTTCCCTCCCGCCGCTGCGCCCACACGGCGCGGCACGCGCGCACGAGATGGCTGCCGCATGCCGCCAGCAGCACGACCGCGAACACGTGGTGCCAGACGCTCGTCGTGCCAAAGCCACCCACCAGGCCGGCAACCCGCTTGGCCCAAGGGTACGCGCCGTACTTGAGCGGCAGCCCGGTAAGCACCAGACCGATGAACGACACCAGCAGCAACGCGTACACCAGCCGATTCAGCGGCTCGAAAGCCACGATGGCCTTCCCGCCGGCGACGCACGGACGATCACGCCCGAAACGCCGCGCGAAGAAGAACGAGCGCGTGAACCAGCAGAACATGTGCAGAACAAACAGCCCCACCAGCACATAGACGATCCGCTCCAGCCAGTGATAGATGCCGTGCAGGAAGGGGTAACCTTGCCCATCCTTATAGCTGGCGTGCGGATCATAGGTCGCGAACTTCGCCACCGCATTGGCATGGCACTGGCGACACGTTTGCAGGCGATTCCCGCCCGCCAGACGCGAGTCGGGATCACTCAGCGGCCGGATGTCGTGGGCCCCGTGGCAGTCGGCACACTCCGCCGCCGGAACGTAGCCGAACTCCGTGAGTTCCCCGTGGAGACTCAAGCGATACCGATCCGCCAGGTTCTGATGGCAATTGCCGCACCGGTTGGGCAACTCGGCCCGAAACTCCGGCGTGCGGGGACGGACCGGATCGTGACCCTGGTGGCAGTCCGTGCAACCGGGTTTGCGGCTGCTCGTTCCCCCGGGCGCCAGGTGCTCGATGGGCGCTGCACCGGCGCCGGACCCGTGCACGCTCTGCGCGAGCCGTTCTGCCAGAAAGTGATGACAGGTACCGCAGCGCGCTGACACGTTGGACGAGTGGAGCGAGGACCTTGTGTCCGCCGCATAGAAGATGTCATGCGCCCCGTGACAATCCGCACACGCGGCCGTGACCAGAAGTCCAGACTTCACCAGCCCGGTCCCGTGCGCACTCTGCAGGTACGTCTCGAGATATGCCTTGTGGCACTCGCCGCAGATCTTCACCTGATGGTCCAGGAACACGGGCGACGCCGGGTGCGTAATCGGCAACATATCGTGCACATCGCGACCGTGGCACTTGCTGCAGTCCAGCAGCGTCCCCGCACCGGTCTCGTTCCGCTCGCCCGCCTTGGCGTGCACGCTCCGCCGCAGATTCACCAGCGCTTCACGATGGCAGGCACCACACGTCTCGGCCAGTCTGCGATTGCTGACCGCCGACCGGGGATCGGCGACGGCCAGCATCTGGTGCACGGGATGGCAGGAAGTACAGGTGGCGGCCGGGATCGGCGGATTGCCCGGCATGAGTTGATCACCGCTCGCACCGTCCGGCACAACGTCGGCCGACACCTCCTCTTCAGCGTCGCCGGTGTCAGCCGCTGCCTCTTCAGCGTCGCCGGTGTCAGCCGCTTCCTCTTCTGGGGTTTCGTCCAGCGTCTGGTCGCTGGTCGTCTCGTCGGCGCTTGGCTGTGTGTCGGCGGGCTCCGGCTGGACGACACCGGGCTCCGCGTCGTCGGCTCCGGTTCCTTCCGTCTCCGGTGCGTCGGCATCCTCCGGCGTGTCCGGCGTCGATCCTGCTGCGACGGGGGCAGGCCATTTGCGCTGCGCCAGGTCTACCCCATGGACGCTGGCCCAGTATCGCGCAATCAGGTCGACCGGTGCATCGGGGCGGAACCGGTGCATGTACTCCGCATTGCTGTGGCAGTAACCACAAAACGCCGGCATGTCGGCCGGCGTGTTGATTTTCCGAAATCCGTCTTCCACGGCATGAGCAGAGCGGAGGTCGGTCGTGGACGCGTTCCCCCCGTGACAGTCCTGGCAGCGAATGCCCTTCTGCCAGTGAATATCCGCAGAGAGCAGCTCGGAAGTGACGTACAAATGCCGCGTCTGCGCGTCCCAGATCTCCTCCGTGCCGTGACACTCAATGCACTTGTTGTCCTCTTCCAACACTTCATCCTGAGCGCGTACGCCAGCCGCCACCAAGAGCATCACACTGAGCGCAGCGGTCAGGCAGGCACGCGGTAGGGCATTCACGGGCACATCCACTTCTGGCCCATTGTCACTTTTTCTTCTTCTTCAGATCGGGCGGTGTCTCCGACTCCCCATGTCCCTGGACCTTGTGGCAGTCAAGACAGACGTTGTGAGGCAGGATCTTCCAGATGCTCCCGCGGACCGCCTCTTCCTGTTCCTTCGTCATGTTCTTGACCTGCGCGAAGGGTTTGGAGATTTCTTCATGGACGCTTCCCGGTCCGTG
This sequence comes from Pirellulaceae bacterium, assembly GCA_025459265.1. Classification (GTDB taxonomy): domain Bacteria; phylum Planctomycetota; class Planctomycetia; order Pirellulales; family Pirellulaceae; genus JAAYDI01. Next base: position 7,052 of record JALOQX010000139.1, read on the forward strand.
ACACACCTCACACCCCACGTCCTTGAGCGCATCATCCTTGACTGCGCCGTACCCGGTCTTCTTCCCATACCCGGTCGAATGGCAGGGAAGGCACTTGGCATCCGACTCGTATTTCTTCGTGAGCAGGCTGAACGCCTTCGCGTGCGGAGATGCTTTCCACTTCATGAACTGGTCGAAATGACACGAAGCACAGCGCTTCGTACCGGTATATTCCTGGTCCGCCGGCGGATCGGCCGACAGAAACAGACTCGGCAGGAACACGACAGCGCCGCCCAACACAAGCAGGGCCATGTGCGCCAGTACGATCGCACCGGTGGAACGAGAACGTCCAAACATCATTCCCAACCCTCCCCCATATGGATACTACGGGAACATCCCCATGCGGAGGACAGGACGTCGAAGGCGTCGTGTACACACCCTCCACAACGTCGTCACCCCCCAACCTGTTTGTGTCGCTAGGGTAGCTCAGCCCCGTGCCTAAGTCAATTAGGTGGGGCAACTTACTGGCTATCCGGAAACGTCCGGACAGACCTGGAAGTGGCTCCGACGGCAGGGTTTGCGGAACGGGACTTGGTTGCCGTCCGCGGAGCAACGGACGAGTGGCCGCCGGCCGGTCGCGCTGCGCGGCACGCGGCGAGCGCGCCTCGCGGTTTGTGTGATCCCAGGGGGGGGACAGAAAAATGGGGGACAGAAAAATGGACTTTGAGGGATTTTCCTGTCCTCCATTTTTCTGTCGCGCATTTTCCTGTCCCCGGCCCCCTTGCGGGAGCGCGTGCGCCGTGGTGAGGTCATTTGCCTGGCTCGCCTGCCTCTGCCGAACGCGGCGTGATTTCCCCAACTGCCTTTGACGGCGGTGACGGGTTCTGCTATACGGCGGCCCCCAGCGGTATCGTCCGTCCACCTTGCGCCGCGACGAGTCGGGCCGACACGGCGCCCTGTGGGTGGTCGTCGGATCGGCCCCCCGCTGCTTTGACGAAGGAATGCGCAGGTGATGGGAACAGGTCGTACCCTCGCTCTGGGTGCTGGTGTGATCGCCGTCGCCACCGCTTACTGGGCGTTGTCCGGCGCTGCCGCCACGTGGCAGTACTACCTCACCGTCGACGAATGCATGGACCAGGCGGCGCGGATTGTCGGGAGTCGGTTGCGCATCCACGGGACTGTAGGCCCCGAGACACTGGAGATTGACCGGAATCAGCAACTCGCGCGATTCGTGCTTACAGGCGAGCGGGAGTGCGTCCAGGTGATCTGTACCGGGACGCTCCCCGACAACCTGGCGGAGGGCATGGAAGTCGTCGTCGAGGGGTACCTGGAGCGCCGCGACCTGGTGCGCGGCCACAAGGTCATGACCAAGTGTGCGAGCAAATACGCTGCGCAAGGACGCACATGATTCTCCTCGGACACGTCTTCCTGCTGATTGCCCTGATCGCCGCAGGCTACGCTTCCTTCACGTCGTTCGCAGGCGCGCAGGCGTTTCGAAGTGGCAAGTCAACAGCGACGGTCCCGAGCGTCGTCGCGGCGGTGCTGGCGCTGACCGTCGTCCTGGTCGTGCTCAGCGCGGCTCTGCTGACCCAGGACTTCCGGTTCGCTTATGTCGCGGAGTACGCCAGCGGTGAGCTTCCCTGGCACTACGCGTTGTCGGCGTTGTGGGTGGGGCAGGCGGGCTCGCTGCTGCTGTGGACCTGGTTGTCGGGACTGGTCGCGCTGGCCTATCTCATCCATGCGCGGCACGACGCCGCTGCCATGCGCCTGCGGACAACCGGCGTCTTGATGGCTTACGTCTGCCTGCTGACGGCGATCATGGTGTTTGCCGCAGATCCGACCAGGGCCTCCCTGACTGCCAGTGCGGAGGGCATCGGCCTGAGCCCGCTCTTGCTGCATCCCGCGATGTTGATACATCCGCCGATCATCTTCCTGGGATACGCCGCGTGGGGTGTGCCGTGCGCGCTGGCGCTGGTCGCCTTGGCCGACCCGCGCGGCAAGGCCGACTGGCTGCCTCGTGCCCGCGCATGGACGCTGCTGGCCTGGGTTGTGCTGGGTCTGGGTATCATCCTTGGCGGACACTGGGCGTACCAGGAACTGGGGTGGGGCGGCTACTGGGCCTGGGACCCTGTGGAGAACGGCTCGCTGATCCCCTGGCTGACCGGCACCGCCCTGGTTCACTGCCTGATGGCCTGGCAGTACCGGGGGATGCTCAAGCGCCTGACACTCGGCCTGGCGATCGCGACGTTCACACTCTGTAACCTCGCCACATTCTTGACGCGCAGCGGCATGTTCAGCAGTCTGCATGCCTTCAGTCGTTCGCCCGTGGGCTGGGCGTTTCTGGCAACGACCATGTGCCTGTCGATTGCGGGCGCCGGTGCGATTGCGAGTCGGTGGGCACAGTTTCGACCGGAGCGTGCGATCGGCAGTCTGTGGAGCCGTGAAGCGTTGGTCGTGCTGGCGTCGTGCGGCCTGGTGTTGCTGAGCTGCGTGACGCTCGTGGGCACGTTCATGGCTCCCCTCTCGGGGTTGCTTGGGGGGCACACCGTGGTCGTCGGCCCGGCCTATTTCAACAATGTCCTGACGCCGATCGGGCTCCTGTTGCTGTGTACCAGCGGGGCGACGCCCTTGCTGCGTTGGGGCCGCGCGCCATCGCGCAGGCAGGTTCGCCTGTTGGCCGTCAGCCTGTGCGCGGGGCTGGCCGCCGCACTCGCGGCCGGGCTGTCTGGCGAGCGGAACTCCGTTGTGCTCACCGTCCTGGGGTGCGCGGCGTTCGCCGCGTCGGCCTTGGGTGCCGCCGTGTGGCTCGACGCGCGTCGCCACGGCGCCCCATTGCCTGCCGCTTTCGCGGCTGTCGTGCGGCTCCGCAGGCCGCAGTACGCCGGCTACGTCATGCATCTTGGCTTTGCCAGTCTGGCCGTCGGGATCGCCGGCTCCTCGCTGGGCACGGTGCGGGATGTCGTGACGATACGAGCGGGGGAGTCGCTCACCTGGTCCGGCTACACGGTTCAGCTTGCGGCGATACGCAGCTACGACGCGGGCGAGCGCCTGATCGGTGACATACAGTTGGACATCGCACGCAATGGCCGGCAGGTGGCCACGCTGTACCCTGCGCAGCATTTCCACCGACGGCAGAACGAATGGACGACGGAAGTTGCGGTGCATTCAACCTGGCTGCGGGATGTGTATACGATCCTGCACGGCGTGACCGACGGGCAACGGGCCGAACTGACCTTGGTCATCAACCCGCTCGTTCGGTGGATCTGGGTCGGAGGATGGATCTTCCTGCTGGCGGCGGGCGTCCGCCTCTGGCCGGCTGCGACAGCAAGTCGCGCGGGACGGCTCGCACGGGCACGGCCGAAGTTTCTCAAGCACACCCGTCCCAACGTGCAGCGCCGCCTTCAATACAAGTGACACATCCATGGCAGACGAATCACCAGCCGTCGAAGTGATTGGTCTACACAAGCGATTGGGTTTTCGCGTCGTGTTGCAGGATGTCAACCTGTCACTGCGGCGGGGTGAGGTAGCCGCGCTGATGGGCGCGAACGGGGCCGGCAAGACGACGCTCCTCCGCTGCCTCGCCGCGCTGTTGCGCCCCTGCGCGGGTGAGATCCGCTGGCTGGGGCACGCGTGGCCCGCACGATTCCCGGTCGGCCGGTGGGTGGGTTACGCCGGACATGATGCCGGCCTCTATCCGCACCTGACGGTGGAAGAAAACCTGTTATTCGCGGCGCGCATGCACCGCACGGCCACGCCCGTCGCGCGGGTGCGTGCACACCTGGCCAGCGCCGGACTGGATGGAGCAGCCGACGTGCCGGCGGGGCAATTGTCCCAAGGCGTGCGGCGCCGCCTGTCGATCCTGCGGGCGGTGGTACATGCTCCGGCCATCGTGCTCCTGGACGAACCGTCGGCCGGTTTGGACGGACCGGGGCGAGCGTGGCTCCGGGAGCAGGTGCGGAGGCTGCGGCACACAGACTGCGGCGTCCTGCTCGCCACGCACGATGCCGAGCTCGCCCGCGCTGTCTCGGATCAGATCTGGCGATTGCGCGACGGCAGGGTCGCAGCACAAGCTGGGATGTCAGTGGCAGTCGCCGGTGCGAACGTGGTCACCCGCGTGGCGGCGTGAGAAGGGAGATGGCCCCGTGGTCGGTCAGTTGTGGTTCATGATCCACAAAGACCTTGTCTCGGAGTGGCGTGCGCGCCATGCCTGGCCCGCCATGTTCGTGCTGGGCGCAGTCGTGGCGCTCTTGCTCAGCCTGCAGACCGATCTGCCGCCCCGGGAAAAGTCCCGCATGGTCGCCATGCTGCTGTGGCTGGCGGTCTACTTCGCCGGCATGATCGCCATCGACCGTTCGTTCGCCGTGGAGCGGGAAGACAACTGTTGGGAAATCCTGCGTCTTTATCCGGTACGGGCGAGTGTCGTGTTTCTCGCCAAACTCGTGGTGAACATCCTGGCTTTGACCGCCGTGGAGATCGTCCTTGTTCCGTTGTTCATCGTCTTGTGTGACACACCGCAGCTCGCGTCCCCGGCCGCATTGCTGCCCTTGATCTTGCTGGCCAACATCGGCCTGGCCGCCGTCGGCACCTTATTGAGCGCCGTGACAGCCCGGATCGGTCGCGACAATCTGCTGGCGATTCTGGTGCTGCCGCTGGTGACGCCCGTGCTGGTCGCCGCGGCCGAGGCGTCCCGGTTGGTCATGGACGGTGATTTTGGTCCGTTGTGGTCGGCCTGGATGCGACTGCTGGTGTCGTTTGGAGTGATCTTCGTGACGGCCGGCGCCGTGCTGTTTGAATTCGTCCTGGAGGATTAGACCGTGTCCACTGCTCTGCACGCGACCGTACGGCGCGCAGCGCTGGTGCCGCTGTGCACCGGTGCGCTGCTGGTGGCAGCCGGCCTGGGCGTTGCGCTCCTGGCACCCCGTGAAGCAACCATGGGAGACACGCAACGGATCGTCTATGTCCACGTGGCCGTGGCCTGGTGCAGTCTGGTCGGACTGCTCGCTGCCGCGGGAACCGGACTGCTCTATCTCCTCCGGCGGCACCTCGTGTGGGACCACTGGGCCCAGACGTCCGCCGAACTGGGCTGGCTCTGCGCCACGCTGACCCTGATCACCGGTGCGTGGTGGGCCAAAGCCGCGTGGGGCACGTGGTGGACGTGGGAGCCACGGCTGACCACCGCGTTCATTCTCTGGTGTCTGTACTCGGGCTATCTCATCGCGCGCCACAGCATCGAACAAGCGGATCGGCGAGCGCGATTGAGTGCGGTGTTCGCCATTGTCGGCGCCTTGGACGTGCCCCTGGTGATCGCGGCGACGCGCCTGTTCCGCGGCATGCACCCGGTGTCGCCCACCATGGAACCGTCCATGCGCCTCGTACTGTGGCTCAACGTCGCCGGATACTCGTTGCTTTTCGCCTGGCTGGCGCTGCAGCGCCGCAGGCAACTGGAGTGCGCGGAACAGCTCCTGTCGCTGGAATCGAGACTGCCAACTGAGCCGACGCGGCGGGGCGGGGCGGGAGCCCGCGACGTCGCGCACGGCTGGCACGCATAAGGGGAAACACATGGGTTCCGTCCTGGCATGTTACGTGATTGTGTGGCTGGCGGTCGTGGCGTACGTGGCCCGCCTGGGGATGCAACAGGCCCGCCTGCAGCAGCGGTTGGAGCGATTGCAGTCGCAGATGGCCGCGGAGCACCCGACCCAGCCGTCCCTGCCACGTGCCGCCTGATCCGGCCGGGACGCGTCCGTTCGGCCGTGGCTCCACCGGCGCCAGCGCATTGTCTCTTCGCTTCCTGGAAATCGTCGAGGAACGAATATGTCTGTCGGCTTGCTGGTCATCGCCGCCTGGTGCGCACCGGCCCTGGGCCTGCCGCAGGACGGCTGCATTGGCGGCGTCGTCACCAACCGTTCGCGCGGCGGAGAACTGGTGGCGGGAGCCCACGTGACGTTGCTGCAGGACACCGGTCGCGGCTTCGTCCTGGTGGACGAGACCACCACGGATCCTGCCGGTCGATTCCTGTTCCAGGATTTGATTGCCAGCCCCCACATTCGGTATCAGGCCGCCGCTCAGTTCGCCGGCATTCACTATCCCGGTCCATCGATTCAGCTCACCAAGGAACACACCACCGCCGCGGCCGTGCTGACCGTGCGCGACATCGTGCACGATCCGAACCCGCTCGTGGTGCGCCACCACGAGATCAGCTTGCGACCGGCCCCCGGCCTGCTGGAAGTCACCGAGTCCCTCTGCATTGAGAACCCTCTGCCGCAAACCTACGTGGGGCCGGAGCCGACGACGGCGGAGGAAACGCCGACCACGTTGAAGCTGTCCATTCCGGCGGAATTTCAGAAGGTCACTTTCCACCAGGAGGCAGTCGGTCGCGCCTTCACCATCCGCGATGAAAATCTGATCACGACCATGCCCTGGGAACCGGGCCAGCGCCACGTGGCGTTCACCTATGTGCTGCGTAACTCCCAGACGCACCGCGTCTGGGAGCGACCGCTCGATCTGCCTACGGATGCGGTGCGGGTGCAGGTCACGACGCCGCAGCCAGACCGCGTCCTGGGAAATCTGCGCCGCGACGGCGGGACCGCGCACGACCTGCAAGGGCATGTCGCTTACGTCGCTCGCGCGACCGCCCTGCCCGCCGGGCACGTCGTGCGGTTGGAGCTGGACCGGTTGCCCGTGCCCTGGACGGTCTATGGGAAGTGGCTGGCGATCGTCCTCCTGGCCACGCTGATCACGGCTCACGGCGTCCTT
>JALOQX010000011.1 GCA_025459265.1 Pirellulaceae bacterium
CCGTTGCGCCTCGCCCTCCCGTTGCGCCTCGCCCTCCCGTTGCGCCTCGCCCTCCCGTTGCGCCTCGCCCTCCCGTTCATTCGATGTTCGATGTTCGATGTTCAATGTTCGAAGTTCGCCTTGCGCCGCGTCGTAACACCAGAGTGTGTCGTGGTAGCGCAGATACAGACGTCCGTGCAGCAATACGGGATGGGCCCACGCGTCCGTTACACGCTCGGACACGAGCTGGAACTTGCCGGCGAGCTGCAGTTCGGCGGCACCGGGCGCCAGCAGTCCCACGGCGCCGGTTTCGTCCAGGCAGTACAACCGCCTGTCGGCGTATATCGCTGCGCCGGTCGTCAGGCCCTTCTGCTGCGATGTGGTGACCCCGGTCTGCCAGTTCACGCCCATCCACCACTTGTTCCGGCGATACCCGGCGGCGAACAGCGTACCGTCGACCAGCACACCGCTGCCGGTGACCGTGTCGAGGGGACATCGCCACAGCTCCTCAGGCATCCACTGCTTGACGTCCTGCCGCAAACGGTACAGACGCCCCTCCTCGGCGTACGGCGTGACATAGAATACGGAGCCGGCTCCGAAGATGGGCGTGGCGGTATTCACACCGAACTGATTCTTGAGCGGCACGGTCCACAGGAGTGTCCCGTCTTTGGCGTCCACGCCGAACCCGTGGGACGAGGAACAGTTGGCCAGTACGCGCCGTCCGCCCAGCTCAAAAAGAACGGGCGAACTGTGGGACGCTCGGTCTTCCGGCCGGCCCGGCGTGCGCCAAAGGGTTTCGCCCGTGTGCTTGTCCAGGGCCGCCATCAGCGCTGTAGCGCCGCCGGGCGTCACAATGACGCGGGACTCATCGACCAGCAGACACTCGCTCAACGCCCACGTGATGTTCTGGCCATCAAAGCGTTCCAGCACGTTCACGTGCCACAACTCGCGCCCATCGCGCGCGTCAAAACATGCCAGGCGCCCGTGCGCATTGAGGTGGTAGACACGCCCTTCCGAATAGCAGCACGTGGCACGCGCGCCCGGGTAAGACCCCGTCCAGGACTCGCCGTTCGTGGTCTGCCACCGGAGGTTCCCAGCGAGGTCGAAGGCGAACACGACCAGCTGCTCATCGATATCCCCGGTGATGAACAGTTGTTCGCCCACGATGACGGGGGACGACCAGCCGGTGCCCAGCCCCTCGCGCTTCCACACCAGCGGCGGTCCCTCCGCAGGCCAGTTCTGCAGCAGGCCCGCCTCGTGGGACACGCCGTCTCGCCGTACACCGCGCCACTGAGGCCAGTCGGGTTCGCGGGAGGGGATCAAGCCGTCGGCCAGCACGACACCGGGCAAACACAGCGCAAGCACCAGCGCGGCGAGTGCCGCGCGCTGCGCGGGCCAGCGGGCTGGGACCGGCGACACGAGCGGGCGCGAGGTCATGGGCGACTTCAGTGGCTTGGTACGGACCAGTCGCATCGCAGCGGTTCCTCGCACTCGACCATGTCCGCGCGCGGACTTGTCTGGATCAGCGGTTGCAGCTGCGTGAAGGTCCGCAAGATCGCCTGATAATCCAGGTCATCCGGCGAGGCGAAGACCGGCGTGCCGCAACGCTCGGCGCCGCCGGCAGCGCGTGCCAGCGGCGCGTGGAGGAAGGCGTTGTGCTGGACGTTGGTAATTCGCACGTACGGAACCTGCGGTGCGGCGTGACAGGAAGTACACCGCCGCGCAAACACGTCCTGCAGGACCTGATCCAGATTGTCAGGCCGCATCTGGCGACAGCCGATCAGATCGTTGTTGTTGGATGCGGATGTGCCGTAGTAGGGGACATTCAGGTCGATCCACATGAAGATCCGGCGCTGGCCCGTGGGGTGCACGGCGACGCGCGGTTGGCCGTCCGCATCCGGGTGGCCCGACAACACCAGATCCGCCAGGCGGCTGGCGGGTGACCCCCAGTAGCCGGGACGGACCTGCAGGATGTTGGCCTCCTGGCCGTTGAACGTCGGAATCCACTTCGTGTACGGATTCGCGCCCGGTTCGCCTTGCCGCGCCAGCGTCTCGTACGACACGTTGAAAAAATCAGTCAGGTCGCCGCTCAGGTCAACCCCGCCCTCCGGTGTGACAGCATTGTGGCACTCGACGCAGTACTGATCGAGCACCGGCTGAACGAAGTGCGGATAGCTGAAGCCGCGGACGCCCCATTCGGGTTCGGTCAGCGGCTGAGCGGGCCGCAGGGCGGCCAGCGGCGCCGCCGCGGTGTTGGGCGTGACGTAGTTGCGATCGGCGTGGCAGCCCACGCAACTCTGCTGTTCACCCGGCATCAGGTGGGTGAACGACCGCATCCGCTGCACGGCTCGGCCCTGCTCGTCCAAGGCCATGAAGTAGATGGGCAAGCCGGCCGGAACGCGGAAGTGCGCCGAACCGTCCTCCTCTACCCGGGCGAAGCCCCACACCTTCTTCGGCGCGTAGGTCGCTCCGCACGAGACCACGGGGAACTGGAATCCGAACGCTCGACGGCTCACATCCGCGAACTTGCTCTTCTCGATCTCCTGCACGACCGCGATCTCGACGATCTTGTCCGCCGGTCCCCGCGATTCCAGGCCGCGGTACACGTTTTCGACCAGGACGGACGCCCACTCCCCCGCGACGACGGGCGTGGGCGACGAGCGCAGGGCGGGTCTCGACCGACCCATCACGGGTCGCGCCGTGTAATAACCCAGGCGATCTTCGCGAGGCAGCAACGTGGCCTGGTGGGTGCCGTTGTAATCGCGCACCAGGATCGTGCCGGCGCAGGACACGAGGAAGTACTGGCTGTCGAGCGGAAACGGGCTCTCGTACGGGCCGCGAATGTGATTGCCGTCGCCGCGGTCGACCAGGCCGACATCCACCTCGGGTGTCAGATTGCGGATGGCATCCTGCGCGTTGGCCCCGAGTGCGGGATCGACCACGCCGATCGCGCCGCGACACGGCCCGTTGTGCGACGTCAACACGCACAACACGCGGCCCGTCCCGGGGATTTCCTGCGCTTCCATGAATGTGGCGGGACTCAACACCCGGTTGCCGAAATAGCCCGACAGACCCGTGCCATCCGGGTTGATGGTCCAGAGTCCCTGAATTGGAATCGCCGGCCGATCGACGTATTCCCACCGGCTGTAGATGATGCGGCCGTCCTCCATCACGGCGGGCGTGAAGTCGTTCAGGTAGTTTGCTGACAGCCGCTGCACGCTGCTCCCATCTCGCGCGCAGCGATACAGAATCGGCGTCGTGGATGTCCAGCAGTAGGCGAAGGCGGGCTTGCGATCGGACAGGAAGGCGATCGAGTCGTCCGGCAGCCAGCAGCCGTTGAGATTGTTCGAGTCATGGTCGGTGACCTGGGTCAGCGCCGTGCCGTCCACCTGGACCGTGTACAGCTGCAGCTTATCCGGCATGCTGCGCTTCCAGCTGAAGAGCACGGTGCGTCCGTCGTAGGACAGATTCGCATCGAGGATCAGGCCTTGCGAGGCATCGATCAACCGGTGCAGTCGCGGACCGTCGGGTGTGAGGTCGACCCGGTAGAGACCGCCGCCGGGCTGTTGGCCTTCCACGTGGTAGGTGTACACATGGGAAGGATCGATGGAGGGACGCTGCACGACGATCAGCTGCGTGAATCCCAGGCCGCCGGAGGCCAGGCGGCTGGCCAGATCCGCCGACTCGGGCAGCGTCGATTCGACGATCGGTGGTGGCTCGGCGCGGCGCACGGGCGGCGTGAACGCGGCATACGCGGCATCGGGCAGAGCCGCGGCAAACACCTGAATTTCGGACGCGCCCGGATTGGATCCGCCGTAGGAACTGAGGAACTTCAACGTCAGCTGCGATGTCTCGATGACCGACGTCAGCGCGATCCGCTGCGGTCCGTGACCGGGCTGCAGCGTGCCCTCCGCCGCGGGCTGTTCGCTGCCCTCGATGAGCACCTGATAGTCCTTCCAGTTCTCTTCCCACTGAAAGGCCGTCCGGCCGAAGTACACGAGCTCGGCCACCTGCACGGGCGCCGGCCACGTGAATGTCAGGGTCACGCCCTGAGGATGGTGGTTTCCCTGGGCGCACCAGGCGCGTCCGAGATCCGCGCCGCTCATCGCGGCGGGGATCACCCCGTCCGCCACGAAACGGCCGTCATAGTCCTCGCTGTACCGCGAGCTCGCCTGGATCGCAGCCTGGCCAGCGAGATTCTCAGGTGCGGGCGGTTCCTGCCCGGCCTGGCTGAGACCCTGTACGGACATCGCCGCCAGCAGCAGGAGCCCCGCGCACCGGGCCTGCCGCAGCCAGTTGCGGTCGCGATGGACCGGGATTCTGCACCGCAAGTTCATGCCATCGGGTCCTTGTTCCAAGGATGCTCGGGATGCGGCAACCACGCGACTGCCCGCCGGCGGCGCGGGACGTTCCCTCCCGTCCCACGCGCTCCCGGCCCGAACCACATTGCATTGTCCGTTCCCGGCTACTCTTCTGCAATACAGTACAGGTGCTGCCTGCCCCGCAGAAAGAGCTCGGCGCCTACCAGGACCGGCGAAGCGTCAATGCCCTCGTCCAACTTGTTGGTGGCCAGGACGTCCACCGTCGGGCCGAACTTGAGGACCACCGTCGTGCCCTGCCGCCCTGTCAGGTACAGTTTGCCGGCTGCGTAAGCGATCGACGCGTAGATGTTCGGGATCCCGTCCAGACGCTGGTCGGCAAACACTTCCTCCCCTGTCGCGGCCCGGACGCAGGTCAGAATGCCGTTGTTGGACCGGGTGAAGTACAGCAGACCGTCGTGCACCAGCGGCGAGGGCACGTAAGGTGTCCCGCGATCGCGCTGCCAGACGACCGCATTGGTGTCCGTAATGTCGCCGCGCGCCGCGAGCGGGATCGCCTTGAGCGCAAAGCCGCGATGGCCCGTCATGCAGTAGACGATACCGCCATCAGTGACAGGAGATGCGATCGGATTGGACGCCTGGCCGCCGCATTCCCAGAGTATCGCCCCGGTCGCCAGGTCATAGCTGCGCGTGCGATTCGTCGCGTTGACGACGACCTGCGTCACACCCTCATGTTCCACGATCAGTGGCGTATTCCAGGTTGTGAGTTCGTCCCGTGCGACGCGCCACCTGTCCTCTCCGGTGGCGGCGTCCAGGCAGACGATGAACGAATCCCCTTCATGATCCCAGTTCACAATCAACGCATCGCCGTGAACGACCGGCGAGGTTCCTTCGCCGAACGAATTGCGTGTGCGCATCTGGCCGAGATCGCGTCGCCACAGGACGTTGCCGTCCAGATCCAGGCAGTAGATGCCGCGCGAGCCAAACGAGACGTACAGGAACTTCCCATCCGTCGTCGGCGAACTCGACGCGAACCCGTGATCGGGATGGTGCCCCTCGTGTGGGAGGGTCTCCGTGACAACCTGCTGCCATACCACGCGCCCCGACTGGCGATCGAGGCAGAGCACCAGAAACTGATAGACGGTCGTCGGCTGACGCACGCCGAACATCCCGCCACCGCGACGCGGAGGCGCATCGCCTTCCCGCGCTGCCGGCTCGGACGCGGAGGCGGCAGCAGCGTCCGCCGGCCGTTGCGTGTCGACGGCAGTGGTCAGGTAGATCCGATCTTCCCAGACGATTGGCGTTGAGTTGCCGGAGCCTGGGATGGCCACCTTCCACTTGATGTGGGTGGTTTCATCCCAGGTTACGGGCGGGTCGGCGTGCGGGGCGACACCGATGGCCAGCGGGCCGCGCCAGTGGTGCCAGTTGAAGGAGCGGCGGCTCTCGAAATCCTCGACGTCCCCGGCGACGCCCAGGGCCGCCCAGCCACACGCGACAAGTTGGAGCAAGTTCATATTTACCTCCAGCAGGGGTTGTGCACCATCATCGGACTTATTGTGGACGGTCACGCATTGCGGGCAAGGGGAGACTTCACCGACAATACGGGCCAGTACTCGGTGGGGAGCCGTGCGACGCCGAGCAATCGCGCGTGAGGCCACCCAACTCGGGGGCGGGCAACGTGGTGTCCAATTGGCTGGAGGTTTCAGGATGGTTCGAATGCGACATTGTCCTATTGGCGGGGTAGTGCTGTGCCTGTTGTCGGTGGGCCTGTGTCGGGCCGCCGAGGACGTGAAGATCACACCCGATGTCGTCTACGGCCACAAGTTCGGCATGGCGCTGACCTTCGACGTCTTCACACCGGGCACCGCACCTAACGGTGCCGGCGTCTTGTTCATGGTCAGTGGCGGGTGGTATTCGCAGTGGATGCCGCCCGAACAACTGGCGCCGCGGTTCAAGCCGTTGCTGGACGCCGGCTTCACCGTGTTTGCCGTACGGCACGGCAGCAGTCCGAAGTTCGGCATTCCTGAGGCGGTCGAGGATGTGCGGCGCAGCGTACGGTACATTCGCGCCAATGCCCAGCGGTTCGGCATCGATCCCGAGCGGATCGGAGTGTTTGGCATGAGTGCGGGCGGTCATCTCTCCCTGACGCTGGGAACGACGGCGGATGCGGGGGATGCGCAGGCGGAAGACGAGATCTTGCGCCGCAGCAGCCGGGTGCAAGCGGTGGTGGCGTTCGTCGCGCCGACCGATCTGCGGATCATGGTGTGGGATGCCGAAGGCCACCTGCCGGCCTACGAGAAATTCCCTGCGCTCGACCTGAAAGTGGAGGAGGCCACCAAGTATTCGCCGCTCGTGCACGTGAGTGCGGATGACGCGCCGGCGTTGCTGCTGGTGGGTAGGAAGGACGAGCTGGTGCCGATGAAGCACAGCGAGGAGATACACGCGGCCTTCAAGGCGCAGGGTGTGCCCAGTGAACTGATTGTCTTTGACCAGTCGGATCACGGTCTTCGCGAGCAAGACATGCGGCAGGCCATGACGGCGCTGGTGGCCTGGTTTCAGAAGTACCTGGTGAAGTGACGCCGCACCCAACGGCGGCCCGAGCGGCTGCTGGCGAGGAGATTATGACCATGCAACTTGCGGGTTACGAGAAGCCGCTGCGGCAGCTGGCCATTGCCCTGCTGGCGATCGTTGGGGGGACCGGCATGGTACCCGCGGCGCTTGGTCAGGATCGCACAGACAAGGAACTCCTGCGCGGCGACCGCGTCTCCCGTGCCACCTCCGGCGATACCGGAATCCGCCTGCGCGCGGAGAATCTGACGTTGCTCCCGCAGTCCCAGCCTGTGGCCGTCGTGCGCGTCTGGAACGCGGGTGCGCAGCCCTACGCCGGCAGCATCGCGCTGCGGGCGCCGGAATCCTGGAAACTCACGCCGCTGGAGCACGCGGTACAGCTCGCGCCCGGAGAAGAGACGCGACTGTCGTTCTCTGTGGAGAACGCCGTTGAAGCGCCCGAGAATCTCTATCCCATCGTGGTCCGTGCGGCGGCCGATGGGGATGAAGTCACCGTCCACCGGGACATCCAGGTAGCCACCGCGCCGTACTTGCGGCCGACGATCGATGGCGAGACGGACGATTGGAGCGACGCCGTGCCGGTCATGTTCCGCACGGGTCAACAGCAGACGGTCATCCGCACCGCCTGGCACCGGCGTGCTTTCTTCGTCCTGGTGGTTGTTGAGGAGGACGCGCTCCAGCCGCCCAGTACCGACGGGCCGCAGGATGCGGTGCAGCTGGCGCTGGCGACGCGGGATGCGGCCGCCGCGCAAAGCGCCGCCGCCGCGGATCGATTTGAGTTCCTGCTTGTCCCGGGTTCAGACGGCAGCGCACGGGGCACCTGTTATTGCCTGATGACGCCCGGCACGCCGTCGAGCGTAGCGGCCGAGCCACGCCCGGTCGCCGAGCTGCCGGTGCGGAGCGCCGAGTTGATTGTCCGGCGCGGGAACGGTAAGACGTACTATGAATGCAGCCTGCCGTGGGGCGACATGCAGTCGTACCTGAAGCCGGCCGAGGGGCGTGAGTTCAACCTGTCGGTGTTGATTCACGATCCGGACGGCACCGGGCTGCGCGACTGGGGCGAAGCGGCGGGCTTGTGGGAATCGCAGCGGAACGCGCTGGCCTGGAGCACGTGGCGCGGCGCCCGGTGGCGCGACACGCCGCCGATGGACAGCCGCACACCGTGGGGCCTGTGCAGTTCGCGATACTGAGATTTGTCCCTTCCACCCAAGGTGAGAACATGTGCAGATTCATCACGCGCCGCGTCCGTCTGGCGACGGCTCTCGTCGGGTTGATGTCTTCCGCCGCGCTCGCGCAAGAACCGTGGACCGCGCCGCTGCAAGACGCCCAGGGGGCGATCGTGATGCGCGTCGTCATGGTGCAGGACGAGGACGCGAATCCGCAGGCGGTGGGCCAGTCGGTCGCGAAGTCGCTGCAGACGGCGATGGCCGGCACAGCGTTGAAGGCGGTTGTCGTCTCCGAGTGTTTTGAAGACGAGGAGAACAAGGCGCAGCTGCTGCGCGGCATCTGCAGCGTGCTGGGTGATGACCTTGTCTTCGGCGGGGCGACGTACGGCTCGTTCACGCAGACCGGATCCGCGGGCTTCGATTCAGTGGCCTTGCTGGGGATCGGTGGAGCTGGCGTGGGAGTGTCTGCCGCGATCGTCACCGAGATGGGCACGTCGAAGCTGGCGTTGGATCAGCACGAGGCCGAGATCCGAGACCGGTTGCATGCCTCCGGACAGCAGCTGATCGAGCGCCTTGCACGCAGCGACCGGGATCGCCTGCTCCTGCTGATTCCCGACGCCCACTCGCCGAAGAACCGATTCCTGGTGGAGGGCGTTCAGCGGGTCACGGGCGAGCAGTTCCCCATCACCGGCGGTTCGGTCAACAAGAACGCCGGGCAATCCTACGTCTACTACCGCGGCCAGCTGTATCGGGACAGCGCGGTCGCCCTCATGCTGTCGGGCGACTTCGATGTGGCGCTGTCCGGCCGGCTCGCGAAGGACCAGGAGTCGGTCCTGCGCACGGCCGCCGAGGGCGCGGCCGAAGCGCTGTCGCGCACGGCGAAAAAACCGCTGGCCGTGCTCGCCTACAACTGTGCGGGACGCCGCGGCAAGCTGGACGACGTCACGGAGGAACTGCGGGCGATCCAGCGCGTAATCGGCACGGCGGTGCCGCTCTTCGGCTGCTACAACGCCGGTGAGATCGGACCGGTGGACGCATCCGAACGAACCTCCGATGCGCTGTGCGGCGGCAGCGGCTGGCACGTGATGTTCAGCGTGCTTGGCCGGGACTGAGCCGCCCACTAAACCGACTTGCGTGATCTAGGAATCTGCGGGTGGCTGGGGACGAGCGCAGCGAGCCCCCGGCCACCCCAGGCTTTGGTATTCCCCGCAATCACGCAAGTCCATTCAGCGTTTCGGCGCGCTCGTTCCCTCATCCAAGATCGCGATGTTGCGGAACCGCGTCTCGTTCACCACGCCGCTGTGCATCTGCAGCGCAAATACGCCGGCGTGCTGAGCAATGGCGGGATCGTTCAGATCGGCGGTCTTGACGCCGTTGACGTGGACCACCACATGCGGACCTTGCGCCGTAATGACCATTTCGTTCCAGCCATCCAGGCGATAACACGCCCGTTCCAACTCGTCCGTGGGTTTCTGCAGCCACCCGCGTCCGTAGCTCTCATAAATGCCGCCGGTCCCGCTGCCACACGGCCCGACCTGCACCTGCAGACCCAGGGTCTTGTCCGGTTCCTGCATTTCGGTGCGGATGAAGAAACCGCTGTCACCGCTGGGGCAGCGGAACTCGAACCGCACCGTGAAATCCTGATAGGTCGCGTCCGAGACCAGGTGTCCGTAGAGTTGGGCATTGTTCGAGCGGCCGACGAACGCGCCGTCCTCCACCGTCCATTCCCCTTCCCCGTTGGTGTGCCAGCCAGCCAACGTACGACCGTCGGCCAGGGGTTTCCACACGGGCTGGTTCTTGAGACCGCGGCGCTCCAGCAGCGCGTCGATGCCCGGTTCCTGGCCGCGGAACCGTCGATAGAGTTCCATCGGTTCTTCGGTGCCGCCGCGGGACAGGATGTGCTCGCGAAAGGCCCGCGCGACCTGCGGATTGAAGACGTCGCCGGTTTCCTTGAAGGCCTGGAACGCGTCCGCATCGAGCACCTCCGCCCAGATGTAGGCGTAGTAACCCGCCGAGTAACCGCCGGCGAAGATGTGATTGAAATAGGAGCTGCGATAGCGAGCGACGATCTCCGGAATCAGTCCGATCCGGTTGAGACTGTCCTGCTCGAAGGCCAGCACGTCGATCTGCTGGTCGGGCTGGACCCGCGTGTGCCAATCCATATCCAAGACGGAGGCGGCCACGTATTCGGTGGTGGCAAATCCCTGGTTGAAGTACTGCGCAAGGCGGATCTTCTCGATCAACTCATCCGGCATCGGCTGGTCGGTCTCGAAGTGCCGAGCGTACTGCTTGAGGACCTCCGGCTCGGTGGCCCAGTTTTCCATGATCTGCGACGGCAGTTCCACGAAATCGCGGGCGACATTGGTGCCGGCAATGGTCTTGTACGTGCAGTCGGACAGCAGGCCGTGCAGGGCATGGCCGAATTCGTGGAAAAGGGTCTCGACCTCTTCCAGCGAAAGCAGCGAGGGTTTGCCGGGCGTGGGTTTCGAGAAGTTCCCGACGTTGTAGATGACGGGACGCACATCGGTGCCATTGAGTTTCATCTGCTGGCGGAATTCCCCCATCCAGGCGCCGCCGCGCTTGCTGGCGCGCGGGAAGTAGTCCACGTAGAGGATCCCGATGTGGGTGCCGTCGGCATCGCGGACTTCGAAGGCGGACACGTCGGGGTGGTACACCGGAATGTCGGTGCGCGGTTCGAACTGCAGCCCGAACAACCGCGTGGCGAGCTCAAATGCGCCCTGCCGCACGTTCTCCAGCTTGAAGTACGGTCGCAGCATTTCTTCATCCAGATCGTACTTCGCCTTCTTGACTTTCTCGGCGTAGAACCACCAGTCCCACGGTGCGAGCTGGAACTCGCCGCCTTGCTCGTCGATCAACGCCTGCATTGCCGCGACTTCGTCTTTCGCGCGCCGCAGGGCAGGTTCCCAGATCTGCATGAGCAGCTGGTAGACGCGGTCCGGCTCCTTGGCCATGTTCTCTTCCAGCACGTAGTGCGCGTGCGTGGGATAGCCCAGCAGGCGCGCCCGCTGGGCACGCAGCCGCACGATCTCCGCCAGGCCCGCCTTGTTGTCGAGTTCGTCGCCGTGGTTGCCGCGGTTCAAGTAAGCCTGGTAGATCCGCTCCCGCAGATCGCGCCGCTCGGCATACTGCAGGAACGGAATCATGCTCGGCTTGTGCAACGTGAAGACCCACTTGTTCTGGTGCCCGCGCTCCTGGGCGGCGACGGCGGCCGCCGCAATCACGTTGGGGGGAAGCCCGGCGAGATCGGATTCCTGGTCCAGCACAAGTTCAAAGCGGTTCTCTTCCTTGAGCACGTTCTCGCCGAACTGGACGGACAGGACGGACAGACGCGCGTTGAGCTCCTTGAGCTGCTCCTTCTGCTCGGGGGGCAGATTGGCTCCGCCGCGCACAAAGCCGCGGTAATACTCCTTGAGCAACTTGCGCTGCTCGCCTGTCAGGTTCATCTGCTCCTGCGCCTCGTACACCGTCTTGACGCGCTGGAACAGCAGGTCGTTCAACTTGATCTCGTCTTCATGCTTGGACAGCTGCGGCACGATCTCGCGCGCGATCGCCTCCATCTGCTCGTTGTTCATCGACGACTTCATGGCGAAAAAGAGATTGCTGACCCGTTCGAGCAGCAGGCCGCTGCGATCGAGCGCGGCAATCGTGTTCTCGAACGTGGGTGCCGACCGCTGCACGTAGATCCCGCGGACTTCCTGTTGGTGCAGCTTCATCGCCTCCTCGAACGCCGGCCGGTAGTCGTCCAGCTGGACGGCGTCGAACGGCGGTACCTGAAACGGCGTGCTCCAGTCGGTCAACAAGGGATTGGCGGAAAAGGTGGTGACATTCATAAGCATCAACAGGCTCGAGGCACCCAACGACAGTAGAGTTCTCATGCAAGTTTCTCCCAGCTTGGAACGCGGCACCGGCCGCAACGTCGCCATATTACTGCAGCACGTCGAGCTCCGCCACCGACGCAAACGGCTGGCCTCCCACCTCCGAGAGGGCCACCAGCCGGACATACCGCGCCACGACCGGGGTGGGAAACGTCACCGTCTGCTGTTCCACACCGTCGGGCCACGTGCCCGTCACGACCGGTGGGCCCCAGCTGTCCACCGCGTTGCTGGCGTAGATTTCATACCGGGAAATCCGTCCGTTCCGCATGTCCTGGCGCGGCAGACAGGTGATGCCGCGCAGCTCACAGGGCGTGCGCAGATCGAGGATCAGCTCGTGCGGGTGGGCCGGACTGCCCGGCCCCCAGGCCGTGTGCCAGATCGTCTGGGGGTTGCCGTCGATCGCACGCTGCGCCTCGTAGCCCGGCTGCTGACTGTTGGCCGTCACCGTCGCTTCAATCTCTTCGAGCTTCGTAGGCGCGCGGAACAGCTCCCGCAGCGCCGACGCGTCAATCTGTGTCGAGGGATGGAACTGCCCGCTGGCCATGTATGTCAGCAGGCTGTGCCGCAGCTGTCGCGCCGCCGGACGTGCCGCGAGATCGTCTGTCAGGTCGATCGCACACACAACCAGCTTGCCCGGTCCCACCTGAGCCTCGAACACCAGGGCGAGTTTGCGGCACGTGTTCCAGTCGTCAATCACCTGGACGACCGGCTTCAACTCACGTGGCAGCTGGTCGAGTACCACCGGCTTGGAACGCGTGCACAACTCCCACCACTGCCAGTTGGTATGCGTGTCGGTCGGAAACTGGGTCAGCGCCGGATGACCTGGGTCGCACAGGACCCCCAGCGTATGGACCTGCTGCGTCGGGAACCACAGGCGGTTCCAGAACACCGCCTCGAACGACCCGTACGTATCGCCAGCGATCGTGGACAACCGCGGCAGCAGCAGCACCTTCTTGCCGGCCGCCAGGTCCGCCATCGCCGATTCGTCCAGACTCCTGGTTACCAGGACGTCGGCGGAGGACGCCTCGGGCAGTTGCGCGGGATACACCCAGATATGCCAGTAGTTCGAGTACGACGATCCGGCGATCGACACGGTCAGCGTCAGGCGGCTGGCCGCATGCACCGCGGCCAACGAACACTGCAGACTGCCGACGCGACTGAGCCGCCCGCGAGGCAGTACCACGTCGATCCAGCGCCCTTCACCGACGCTCTGCCCGGCATCATTGCGGAGCGTCCAGTCGACTGTCGCCTTGTCGAGATCCTGCGGTCCAAACTGGGACACATCCACCGCAGCCTTGAACTTCTGATCATTGGTCCAGACGCGCCGGGCGAACCGAGCCAGGGGCACGACGGGCCCACAGAAACCGCGGAATTCCGCTGCGGTCACATAGGGCTTGGGGTTCCAGAACGGGTCCAGCACGCCGATCAGCGCGGTCCCTTGCCCGGGGAAATCGTGCAGATCGAGCAGCTGGAAGCCGCCCAAACCCGCTGACCGGAGCATGATCTCCACTTCCTCCTTGTACAACAACGTCTGCAGCCGGCCCGAGGCCAGCAGGAAATCGTGCGCCTGCGGCAGCAGTCCGTGCTCCGCCAGAAAATCCCGCACAATCTCGAAGTTCTTCGGCTCCAAGACGCCCGTATACTGCCCCATCTCGTCCAGGTTCGGAAACACGCACCACTGCCCCGTCTCATGACTGATCAGCGGCACCGTGAACTTGGCGACGTGCTGCCCATAGTCGCGCGTGGTGTCCGGCGCCTGCTGGTCGAACAGCCGGTGCTGCCGCAGCGGGGCGTGCATCACATGGAAATCACTCTCGGCCAGGTACGGCCAGCCGGAAGCACACGTGACCAGCTGCCGCGGCGCCTGCTCCTTGTAGTGTGTCACCCATTTCGCCAGGTAATCCTCGCCCATGCGTTGCGGCCCGGGACCGGCCGGCTCGTTGCCATATGCCAGCAGCAGGAACGACGGGTGATTTCCGTACGCGCGCAGAATCCGATCGGCTTCACGATAAAGCCACTCGTCCAGCGCCGTGCCATCACCCACGCTCGCACCCCCGTTGGCCCACGACGCGCATTCGACCTGGAAATAAAACCCCAGTTCGTCGGCGGCAACGAAAGCAGCTTCCGGCGGGCACCAGCTGTGGAAGCGGATATGATTGAGCCCGAACTCCTTGCACCGTTGAATGATCCTCCGCCACGCTGCCACGTCCATGGCCGGATAACCGGTCAACGGGAAGATGCAGCACTCGAGCGTTCCGCGCAGCTGGATCGGTTCCCCGTTGAGAGCGAACTGTGTGCCTTGCGTACTCACCTCCCGCATCCCAAACGTCGTCCGACGGCAGTCCTCCACGTCCCCGGTCAAACGCACTTCCAGCGTGTACAGGTGCGGATGGTGTTCATTCCAGAGCTTCACGTCTCCCGGCCAGGTCAACGTCACGTCCGCCGCGGCCCGGTCACCGTCGAGCGCGAAGTCCGCAGTGACCGGCGGAGGAGCATCTCCCGGACCGGAAACCTGCACCGTGATGCTGCCCCGCATGCCGTGCGGCGTGCGGCCGCGCACCTCAATGTGCACGCGCGCCTGCCGCTCCGTCGGCTTCGGAAACACCTGCACATCGTCGATCCACACGCGGGGCTGTGCCGCAAGCTCCATCCGCCCGATGATTCCGTTCCAGTTGGTCTGCGTGTGATCCGTGACGCTGTGGGAGTCGTGCCCCACGTTGATCAGCACTCGGTTGTCCACGCGGACCGTGATCCGATGTTCGCCCGGAGCAAGACGCTCGGTCAGATCGTATTGATGCGGAACGCTCAGACTCTCTCCCTGCCCGACTTCCTGTCCGTCTACCCACACGGTGGTGAACCAGTGGCAGCGTTCGAGCGTGAGCGCAATCCGACGATCGTGCCAGTCCGCGGGGATCACCACGCTGCGTTGATACCAGGCTGGCCCGACATACGTGTGTTTGGGCTGCAGCCAAAACGGCATCCGGAAATTCTCGGCGGTCCGGTAAGGCGCATACCGCGGCAGCTCGATTACCTCCGGCCGGATCGTACCGGTCCACGTCGTGTCGAGCGTCGGCGGACTGCCGAAACCTCGCACCTGCAGCGAACCTGGCAGCTGGATGGCCTGCTCAAAGTCGTTCTCGTGCCAGGCCTGTGTCAGCCCGACATCCTCGGGATCCAGACGACAAGACCACGTGCCGGAGAGGTCGATCGTCATCGTCGCGGGTGCAGCAGCAACGCAGTCGCTCGCGGCCGACATCCACAGGGCAGCCAGGATGCAGCACCAGAGGACGGCGGTGGCCGAACATCGAACATCGGACATCGAACATCGAACATCCAATGGAAGGGAGGGCGAGGCTCCTGCCGAGCCGCACGCGACCACCGCACCTCGGACTCTGGACATCGAGCCTCGAACCGCCGTGAGGACGCTGCTCCTGCGACAGCCGGTTGACCACGGGTCGATGTGACATACGTTCATAGAAGACCTCCTGCTATCGGGAACCGGGCGGCGGACGTTCGACTGGCGGGCGTGCATCACTAACCGTCGGCGAAGCTCTGATGCACGAGAGCTCCGAGATGGTTTGCATCCAGCGCCAACACACGCTGGAATTGTTCCTGCGCCGCGGCGGACTGCCGCAAGCCGGCGAGTCCCAGCGCCATCAGGTACCGGCAGTGGGTTTCATGACGCGTCGTCAAATCGTCGTCGAACACGAGGAAATCGGGCAGGGACACCGCGAAGTAGTCGATTTCAGCGTGGTCGTCCAGGTGCGCGCGTCCGTAATCCAGGAGCAGTGCGAACCGCTCCTTTGCCGCGTCCTGACGTCCCAGCGCGTGCAGGGCCAATCCCTGGTAGAAGATCATATCCGGCGGCTGGTCATTATAGAACATGACCGACTTCGGTTCGCTGAGCCCCTGGCTGGCTTGTTCAAACGACGCCCGGGCGGCCGCCGAGTCTCCCAGCCCGCGCTGCGCACACCCGCGCCAGTACTGCACATGGTTCTCCTGCATGCCGGGAAGTCTGCCCTCGCCGAGGGACGCCGGCCATGTTGTCGTACGGTCCAGCCAGGCGAGCGCCTCAGCGTATCGTCCTCGTTCGATTTCTAAGCGGGCCAGCTGCGTGAGGGCGAGCACAAACTGCGCGGGGACCTTCCCTTCGCCCCCCTCCCACGGGTGAAAACGCCGCTGGAGAATGCTGTCCAGCGCCGGCTCGTGTTGACCGAGCTGATTGAGCAGGACCACGCGTTCCAGGTACAGATCGTCGCGTCGCCGGACAAGGTCGTCGTGCGCATCAAAGCGTGCCAGCCGCTCAGATGCGGGGTGGCCGAGCCGCTTGGCCAGTTGATCGAGTTCATAGAGCACGCGGGCGTCGTCTGGGTTGAGAGCGAAAGCGCGTGCGAACGCTTCCCACGCCCGGGAGCCGTCGCGCCGCACGTTGTAGTACGCCAGTCCCAGATTCCGCCAGACGGTCGCGAAGTCCGGATCGGCCGAGCACGCCTGCTCCCAGCAACGGATGGCGAGCTCGTATTGCCGGTGGTGGTACCAGAGATTGCCCAGGTAATACGGTGCACGGGCATCCTGAGGGGCACAACGCGCCGCCTCAGCGAGCACGGGGATCTCGGCCGTGCGATGGGGAAAGCAGTAGTCAGGCGCATGGGCTGCGGCGCGGCGTGCCGCAGTCTCCGCCTGGTCCACCTGCCCGAGCTGGCGGTAGTACGAGGCGAGGAAGTAGTGGACCAGTGGCGAGTCGCCCTCGTCGGAGACCTGCTGCAGGTACTCGTTGAGTACGGCCGCGGCACGTTCCCAGAGGCCTGCTTCAGCATAGTCCAGCGCCAGTTCAACGTAGTTGTGCGACGCGCGGCGCATGCGGTCGACAAACGTCTGCCGCCAGCGACCGTCAAGCGCCATCGCCTCGAACAGCACGCCAGTGTTGAACGGGTCACGTGCCAGTTCGTCGCGGGTCGCGTGCAGGGCTTCTTCGGTCCGCTGCTGCAGGACCAACAGGACAACCTGCAGGTGCACGGCCTGGTGATGGGCTGCGTTGAGGCGCAAGCAGCTGGCCAGGTGTCGTGCGGCGTCCGCCAGGTCGCCTCGCCGCACGGCGATCCGCGCCAGCTGGAAGAATGCGGCATCCTGCCAGGCGGCATTCCAGGTCGCCTTGTAAAACGCTTCGTAGGCCTCGTTCCAGCGTGACTGCCAGAGCAGCGTGCGGCCCAGGTTGTAGTACGGTTCGCCGTCGCAGGGATTCGGATTGTGCCGGGTCAGGCGGGCGATGGCCGCCCGGAACAGTTGCTCCGCCTCGTCTGCACAGCCGTGCCGATACAGCCACCGTCCCAGGGCGTTGCAGCAGCGCGCGTCGCCCGGATCGCGGCGCAGTCCTTCGCGGTAGTAATCCTCCGGCCTGCGTGTGGCATGCCGATACTGTTCCAGGTGGAGGCCGGCCAGGTAGAGTGCTTCCACCGAGTCGAGCTCGACGGGAGCGGGTAGGGCCTGTGCCGGCTCCGGCATGCCATGGTCGGGGCACGCGCGGGGGCGCCACGTGACAAGCGGCCTGCCCGTCCGATCTTCGATGACCACCTCGACGTCGCGACTGCCGTCGGCCCAGGCGGGCGCGACGCGTGCCTCGAACGACGTCGTCGGAGTCCCGTCGAATGTTGCCGCGAAGAGCGTCTGGTCGCCGGACTGAATCACTGCGCGGCAACCAGGCTGTACGCTGGACGTGTAGGCTCGCAACACACCCGCGTCACCTTCCAGCGCCAGGGATACGGCCGCGTCGACCGTGGCGTTCTGGACCACCCCCACGCCTTTGTAGGGGAGGAAGAACTGCGAGAAACTCTTTTCTTCGCCGGGCATGAGCCACGAGAAGTCGGGCTGATTATCCGTGTACGCCCCACACATGAGCTCGATGTACGGACCGTCGTCATCCGTCAGCTCGCGCTCCCAGGCCTGCCCGAAGTCGCCATGGCCCCAGGTCCACTGCTTCTTTCCCGGTGCGATGTGGTGCGGGGCAATGTGCAACAGCCCGGCCTGGCGGCCGTGGTCGTAGCTCCCCACAAAATCGAAACTGCTGCGGTACGCCATATACGACGTGGGTACCGGGATGTTGCGGTAGCGGCTGATATCCGTGCCCGGCGCGTAATTGACCTTGTAATACGTTCCCGTGGCCAGCGGGAAGGTGCTGACATCCCGCTTGCCGTGGTCCATCACGGCGCGGACATCGGGTGGAAACACGGACTGATGGTGCTCGTCGACGTGCACGGCGGGATTGGCCCACCAGAGAAACGTCTGCGGGAGTGCCGTGCGGTTGTACAGCCGCACCTGGATCTCGAGATACGCCTTGCCCGGGTGCAGCGTGAACCCGTGCATCCCTTTCGTGCCCTGCATGCGGTCGATCTCACTGCACCAGACCGTGCACGAGCCGTCGCTGTGCGAGACCAGTCCGCAATCGACCGGCGCAAACGTGCTGGGGCGATGATGCTGCGGCCAGTTGAATTCCAGGCCGCCACTGATCCAGGGTCCGGCAAGTCCGACCAGCGCAGGCTTGATCACGCGGTTGTAATAGATGAAATGGTACTGGTTGGTCTTGTCGAGCGCCATCTGCAGTCGGCCGCCCAGTTGCGGCAGGATCATCAGCCGCAGGAACTCGTTTTCGAGGAACACGGCGTCGTACGCTTGATCGCGCCGCTCGTCCAGGATCCGGTCGATGACGGGCCACGGGTACACCACCCCGCTCGAGCCCTGGTAGACGCGCTTGTCGAGAAACATCGGGTTGCGATCCGGCTGGCCCGTTCCATACGTCGGGATGGTGACACGTTCGCGCCAGACGCGGACTTGTGAGCCAGGATCCATCATGTCGTTCTCGCCGGAGTGGAACCAGGACGCCGGATGACGCCACACACTGCCCGACCGCGGGCCGCGTCCGCCGTGCTCGGCGTGCGGCAGGGGCTTGCATTCTAGATGAAATGGCGCGATTCGGGTGGCCGGGGACGAACGCAGGGAGCCCTCAGCGTTCTGCGTTCCGGGGCTCGTTGCGCTGGACCCCGGCCACCCCAGGATTGGGCGTTCCCGGAGTCATGCAATTCCAATTCGGGCAGCGCGCCGGAGTCGACCGCATTCTGGTGACTGCTTGGCTGATGTCCCAGGGGGCAGTAGACTTGAGGGCCGGAGGCACCCTATGAGCATGGGTCAGAGCGTACAGTTTTCGCCGGTCGAAGCACGGGCGCTGGAGGAATCCCCGCTTGATCCGATGTATGCCCCCGACGAGCAGATTCCGGTCATTACGGTCAGCAATTTTCCCGCGCTCGGGCAACTGGTGGCCATGCGGTTCGTCGAGTGGGTGCAGGACCATCCGGGCGGGGTGATTGCCCTGCCGACCGGTAAGACGCCCGAACATTTCATCAAGTGGGTCAACCGGGTGGTGCAGACGTGGGACCAGTCCGCCACGCGCGAGTTGCTCGAAAAACACCGCGTCGACCCCGCGCGTCGCCCGGACATGCGCAGCCTGCATTTCGTGCAGATCGACGAGTTCTACCCGATCGAGCCGACGCAGAAGAACAGCTTCTACCACTACGTCAGGAAGTTCTACCTGGAAGGCATGGGGCTGGATCCGGCCAAGGCCCTGCTGATCAACTGCCGCGAGATCGGGATCGGTCCGGAGCAGGAGCTGGAGAGCATCTGGCCTGATTCGACGGTGGACTTATCCTTGCGCACGCGCCAGGCCGTGACGGATCTGGAGCGCCTGCAGCAAGGGGTGCTGGCCCGGATTGACGATTGGTGTCAGCAGCGTGAGGAGCAGATTCGGGCGTTGGGCGGACTGGGGTTCTTCCTGGGGGGGATCGGCCCGGACGGGCACATCGGCTTCAACATCCGCGGGTCCGACCACTTCTCCACGACCCGCCTGATGGCCACCAACTATGAAACGCAGGCGGCCGCGGCGGGCGACCTGGGCGGCATCGAGGTTTCGCGGCAGCGCCTGGTGATCACCATCGGGCTGCGCACGATCACGTTTAATCCCGACTGCACCGCCATCATCATTGCGGCGGGGGAAGCGAAGGCGCCGGTCATTGCCGACGCGGTGCAGGGCCCGGTGAGTATCCGGATCCCGGCCAGCGCGCTGCGTGTGCTTCCACGGGCCCGCTTCTACATCACGCTCGGCGCAGCCAAGCAGCTGCGGCATCGCCAGGCCAGTCTCATGGTGCGCTCGAGGGACTACTCGGACGAGCAGGTGGTGCGCGCGGTTGTCGATCTGTCCCTGCAGCGGAACAAGCCGGTGCTGGAGCTCAGCGAGGCGGACGCTGAGCAGGATATCATGCTGCGGGCGATTCGACCGGGCCGGCCGGAGGCGTTCGGAGACCTGTTGCGGCTGGTCCAAGCGCGCCTGGTCAGCGGCATCGAGCGCGGGAGCATGTCCGTACACGACACCCGGTTCCTGCACACCGAGCCGCACCACGACGACCTGATGCTGGGTTACTTGCCCCATATCGTGCGCAACATGCGCAATCCCACGAACGATCACCACTTCGTGACGCTCACCAGCGGCTTCACCGCGGTAACGAACCAGTACATGCTCGAACAGCTGAAAGGGCTGGAACGTTGGATTGACTCGCCCGAATTCCGCGCGCTGCGGCGGGAAGGCTACTTCGACGTGCACAATCAGCAGGGCCGCAACCGGGACATCTGGCAGTATCTGGATGGCATCGCCGCGCGCAACGAGCAGATGCGCGCCGAAGGGGCGGCCCGGCGGCTCCTGCGCAACCTGCTGGAGATCTACGAGGAAGGCGACATCTCCGCCATTGCCGACCGGATGACGGAGCTCAAACACTACTTCAGCAGCGTGTACCCGGGGCGCAAGGATCCGGAGAACATCCAGCGGCTCAAAGGCATGTGCCGCGAGTGGGAGGCGGAGACGCTGTGGGGGTATTTCGGCTGGCAGTGTTCGCACATCCGGCATCTGCGGCTGGGCTTCTATACCGGGGATATCTTCGTGCCGGAACCGACGGTCGAGCGGGACGTCGCGCCCGTCCTGCGGCTGCTCGAGGAAGTGCAGCCGGACGTGATCTCGTGCGCGCTCGATCCCGAAGCCAGCGGCCCCGACACGCACTACAAAGTGCTGCAGTCGATCAGCGAGGCGACGGACCGTTACGTCACCAAGACGCGCCGCGACGACCTGCGGATCTGGGGCTATCGGAATGTCTGGTTCCGCTTCCATCCCTCCGAAGCGAACGTCTATGTGCCGGTGTCGCTCAACATGCTGTCCGTGATGGAGAGCGCGTTCCTCAATACGTTCGTCTCGCAGAAGAAGGCGTCGTTCCCCAGCCACGCGCACGACGGACCGTTCTGTGAACTCGCCCAGCAGATCCAGGTGGAGCAGTACCAGATCCTCAAGACCTGCCTGGGCCGTGCCTGGTTTGCCGAACACAACAGCCCGCTCATCCGCGGCGCGCGGGGGTTCGTCTACTTGCGCGAGATGAGCGTGCAGGAGTTCCGGCAGACGGCGCGCAGCCTGCGCAAGTCCACGGAGGACATCTAAATGCGTTCGTGCCCTTGGCCGTGTTGCCGTGCGATGACCGCAACGCTCTGCGTGTTCGCGCTCTCATGCGCCGGGCGGGTCGTGCCGGCCGGCGCAGCCGGGCCCGACGCGACGCTGGCCGACGCGGCCCGGCGTCTCGACCGGCAGCTGCGCGAGCAGGTGCTTCCCTTCTGGTACGACACCGCGCAGGACCGCGAGCACGGCGGCTACGCACTGGAAGCCGGCTCGAAGCAGCTGGTCGGCCAGTCCCGCATGATCTGGGGATTCTCCCACGCGCATCGGCAGGGATGGTCCACCCCGGAACGCGACTACCTGCAGGCGGCGCGGCAGGGATTCGCATTCCTGCAGCAGCATTTCCTCGATCCCGAGCACGGCGGCTACTATTGGATGACCGACGCTGCCGGCCAGGCGACGAATCGGCACAAGATGATCTACGGCCAGGCCTTTGTCATCTATGGGTTGGTGGAGTACTACCGCGCGAGTCGCGACGAGGCGGCGCTCCAGGCGGCGCTCGAACAGTTTCTCACGCTGCAGCGGCATGCCCGCGATCCCGCGCATGGCGGGTGGTTCGAGCACTTCACGCCGGATTGGACGCCGGTGATGGCCTGGCAAGAACACGTCTCGGTGGAGGTGCCGGGCTATAAGAGTGCCAATGCGCATCTGCACCTGATGGAAGCGTTGACGGAACTGTACCGCGAACTGCCCGATGAGCGCGTCCGCGACGCGCTGGCGGAAGCGGTGCACATCAACGTCACGCATTTCTATCCGCGCGATCCAGCCCAGTCTGCCTTTCACTGCCGGCCGAATTGGACGCGGGTGACGGACGAGTCGAGTCGGGGTCTGTCGTACGGGCATAACGTGGAGTTTGCGTGGCTGCTCTTGTACGCCCAGGATGCCCTCGGTGTGCCGCGCTCCTGGGACCACTTCTACGCTCATCTGGACCATGCGCTCAAGTACGGGTTCGACCAGCAGGATGGGGGACTTTACAGCCGGGGTGTCGGCAACGAACCGGCCGTGGATCGCGACAAAGTGTGGTGGGCGCAGGCCGAGTTGCTGGCGGCGCTGAGTGTCGGTTTGCAGCACGAGCGCCGTGCCCAGGAGGTGGCGGCGTGTGAGAAGCTGCTGGGGTTTCTCGAGCGCCGCATGATCGACCCGCAGGACGGCATCTGGACGGCGACTGTGGCGGCGGACGGCACGGTCCGCTCGCCGTCGAAGAAGAACCACTGGAAGGCCAACTATCACGACGTCCGCGGGATGGTGATGTTCATTCGCAGCCAATCCGAGGGAGGTAAGACACCATGAAGCACCCCCTGACGCGCAGCGTGATCTTGATGCTGCTGGTCGGCCTGACGTGGCTGTGCGGGGCCATCGCCCCGCGGCCGGTCCGGGCCCAGGAGCCGGCCGCCGAACCGCCTTGCCCGGCAGCGCCGGAAGCCTGGCAGGTGCGCATCGTCTGGCTCGTCGAAGGCCTGGCCGACGATGCGGCGCGGGTTCCACCGCCGGATCTGGATGCCCCCATGCAGGCATTGTCGTCGCTGGGGATCACGAACCTGACCATGGCGGCGCAGCTCATCGTGCAGGCTGTCGAGAATGAGGACTTTCTCCTCACCGGGTCAGCGAAAGTCAATGAGCCCTGTGACCTGGAAGTGACTGGGCTGCCCTTCGAGCGGGCCTGTGCCGCCACCGGGGACAAGGCGACAGATGCCGTGCGGCTGCAGATCGCGATGGTCGCCAAGGCTGCGGCGGGGGATGCTGCACGCACGTTGTGCGCAGTGCGCACCACCGTGCTGGCACCGATTGGTCAGCCGGTGGTGCTCGGTATCGCGCCCGTGCAGTCGAAACCGTCCGTGATCCTGCTGTTGGTGACGCCGGGAGCGGTGGTGCCGGCCCCGGTCGCGGAGCAGCCGACCGAGTAGCTGGCGTGGCAGCCGTCGGCGGCCGCTGTACGCACCGGTCGGCAGGAACATTGTATTGCGAGCCTGTGCAGCAACCTCGTGACGGACGGGGAGGTCCGTCCTGCGACGAACTTATCGATTAGGTACAAACGCGAAAGGGAACCATGGGAACGACGACAACCCGGCACGCGCAACTGCTCGCGTGGATCGCGGCAGCAACGGAACTCTGCCAACCGGACCAGGTGGAATGGGCGACGGGCTCGCGAGCCGAATACGACCGGCTGATGCAGCTGATGGTCGACAGCGGCATGGCGACCGCGCTCAACCCACAGAAGCATCCCCACAGCTTTCTATTCCGGAGCGATCCGAGTGATGTGGCGCGGGTCGAGGCGCGCACGTACATCGCCTGTGCCAATCCGGACGACGCCGGGCCGACCAACAACTGGATCGATCCTGCCGAGCTGAAACGGACGATGACGGAGCTGTTTCGCGGGTGCATGCGCGGCCGCACGATGTACGTGATCCCGTTCTCGATGGGACCGATCGGCTCCCCGATGTCAAAGATCGGCGTGGAGATCACCGACTCACCGTATGTCGTCGTGAATATGCACGTCATGACGCGCGTGGGTGACAAAGTCCTCCAGGCGTTGGGCGAGCACGGCGAGTTCATTCCCTGTCTGCACTCGGTCGGTGCACCGCTGGCCCCGGGCCAGGCCGACGTGCCCTGGCCGTGTGCGCCCCTGGAGCAGAAGTACATCGCCCACTTTCCGGAGGAGAATCTGATCTGGTCGTACGGGTCGGGATACGGCGGAAATGCCCTGTTGGGCAAAAAATGTCTCGCCTTGCGGATCGCGTCGACCATGGCCCGGCGCGAGGGCTGGATGGCCGAGCACATGCTGATCCTGCGTCTGACCAGTCCGCAGGGGAAGCGGTTTCACATCGCTGCGGCCTTCCCGTCGGCCTGCGGCAAGACGAATCTGGCCATGCTGCAGCCCACCGTTGCCGGCTGGCAGTGCGAGTGTATTGGCGACGACATTGCCTGGATGCGGATCGGGCCGGACGGGCGGCTCTACGCCATCAATCCGGAGGCCGGATTCTTCGGGGTCGCGCCGGGTACCAGCCTGAGCTCGAACCCGATGGCCATGCGCACGCTCGACAAGAACTGCATCTTCACCAACTGCGCATTGACCGATGACGGCGACGTCTGGTGGGAGGGGATTGACGAACCGTGTGAGCACGCCATCGACTGGCAGGGGAAAGAGTGGACGCCGGATGTCGCGCGCAAAGCCGCGCATCCGAACGCACGGTTCACCGTGCCGGCGGCCCAGTGTCCGGCGATCTGCCCTGACTGGGAGGATCCAGCCGGGGTGCCGATCGACATTTTCGTATTCGGCGGCCGGCGCACGCAGGTCATTCCGCTGGTGACGCAGGCGTTCGACTTTGACCATGGCGTGCTGATGGGGGCCTTGGCGGCCTCGGAGACGACCGCCGCGGCGCTGGACGTGGGGCAGAAGCTGCGGCGCGATCCGTTCGCCATGCTGCCGTTCTGCGGTTACAATATGGCCGACTACTGGTCCCACTGGCTGACCATGGGGGAGCGGCTTGGCGACCGGGCGCCGGCCATCTTCTACGTCAACTGGTTCCGGACTTCGCGCGACGGCCGCTGGCTGTGGCCGGGATACGGCGAGAACAGTCGCGTGCTGAAGTGGATGTGTCAGCGCGTGGAAGGGACGGTCGGTGCGCGGGAGACGCCGATCGGCTACATGCCACGCGCGGAGGACTTTGATCTCCAGGGTCTGGAGCTGCCTCCGGAGGACCTGGCGGAGTTGCTGGAGGTGGACGCGGCGGCATTCCGGGACGACGTGGTGGACGCCCAGGCTTATTTCGAGCGGTTCGGCAGCCGCGTACCGCCGCGGCTCCGCACCCAACTGGCCGCGCTCGCCGCACGGCTGGGGTAGCCTCGGTTCCCCCGGGGACGTGCCCCGCGCTCGGCAGGACGCGACTCGGCAGCATTCACGATGCATACGGCATTCAGCGAAATCAACGAAGTGGCCGCCTGCTTCGCGCCGAAGCCGCTGGTGACCGTCCTGGGCGTCAAGTATCTTCACCTGCGCTCGCCTGACGGGACCGATCTGTACGTCACCGAGTACGGATTGCCCTTTGCCCAGTGTCTGCTCCCTGAAAATCACTGGGCGGATGCCCAGTGGGTGAAGGAGCACGGCGTCCGCCTGCCCGGCACCAGCGCCTTGTACCGCGTGCGGACGAAGGAAGTCGGCGGCCGGTCGCGGGACATTATCGTCAAGTGGAACCGCATGGGGCAGGACGTGCCGGGCGAGACGCGCTCGTCGGAAGCCAACGCCGAGTTCAACAGCCCGTTTGTCGAAGTGAGCCTGGTCATCGAGATGCGGAAGACGTACCTCGAGTCGCCGGGGCGGATCTACACGCACAAACCGCTGGCCATCTATGTGCCACGCAAATACGTGCAGGGCGAGCAGCTGGGACGCCGCCGGTACAAGATGGAAGCCATCCAGCGGAGTCATGAAGAGATCCCCATCGACTGGAACCGGAACTACGCCGTGATCTACGAGTGGCTCAAGGGCATCGACGCAGTGCAGGCCTGCCGCGACGGTCGGCTGGGCAAGGATGACCTGTCGCCGCTCATCGAACGGACTGCCCACGAGCTGGAGCAGAAGGGATTCGTCGTCAGCGACAACAAGCCGCAGCACATCATCGTCCGGCCGACGGCCGACGGGCGGCTGGCCCGCGACCGCACCGGCCAGGTGCTCTACGGTCTCGTCGACTTCGAGTTGCTCCGGCGGACGGCCAAACGCGAGGAGCAGCAGCGCGCAAAAAAGCGACAGGACTACCTCATTCGGCAGGCGCGCCGGTTCGAGCCTCGGCACGAGTTCCCCGAGGAGTTGACCCCCGTGTCGATCATGGGCGTTGACTACGTGTTCGGGCGCGTCGAGAGCACCGGAGGCGCGCTGTGGGTCGTGGGACGCGATCCGATGCTGTTCGACTATTTCCTGCCCGAAAAATGGCGACGCACGCCCCGGACCAAGATCAGCACCTCGCAGCTGGTCTACGAGACCGTCACCAAGGACAACATCCATCTGGTGTGGCGCGTCTCGCGCGTCGGGCAGATTCCCGACGCCGACCCGTTCGTGCGCCGCGAGAAGCTGATCCTCGATCACGGCTACAACAGTCCGTTCGAGGAGTTTTCGATCGCCATGGAGTTGTCGCGGCGCGGGATCGACACAACCTACCCGCGGGCCATCTACATGACCGGGCAACGCACGTCGGTGTCGTCCGAGCTGGTCGACAACAGCCGCTACGCCAGCCATGCCCCTCTGCAGACGCCCGACGGCAGCCCGCTGCTGACCCCGCTGCACGAATACGTCACGATCTGGGGATACTGGAACGGTCCCGACGAGTCGCTGGCTGCCAGGGACGAAGCGGTGTATAAGGGTATCGATGCCCTGGCGGCCTACCGCGAAGGCCGCCTGACGCAACGCGATTACGTGCGCGTCGTGCGGGCCGCCAAGCGACGGCTGGCCGCGGCAAGCGTCGAGGACTTGAGTCTGCGCGGAAACCACCTGCTGCTGTCGATCGATCGGGAACACAAATTGGCGGTGGATGAGCGAAACATGCTGCTGATCCGCATCTGCAACTTCGAACTGCTGCGCCGCATCTCGGCCGACGCGCCGGGAGACTGACCGCGCCGCGCCGCTGCCGGGCCGCCGACGCGCTCACCCCGGCCACCGACCGGGAAAGGACAAGCGTCATGAGCAAAAAGGACCATGGAAAATCGAGTGAGGGATCCGAGGGACCCGCTGCAGACACCGCGGGTGCCGAACGGGGCTCGTCCGATCAGAAGGTCCACAGCAAAGGGATCAGCCGCCGCGAATACGCGCGGCGGCTGGCCGAGCTGCATGTTGAGCTGGTGAAGCTGCAGCATTGGATCGTCCACGAGAGACTCAAAGTGGTCATCGTGTTTGAAGGGCGTGACGCCGCCGGCAAAGGGGGGACGATCAAACGCATCACGGAATGCCTGAACCCGCGCGTCTGCCGCGTGGTCGCCCTGCCCGCCCCCACCGAACGGGAGCAGACGCAGTGGTACTTCCAGCGCTATGTCGCACACCTGCCCGCGGCCGGAGAAATGGTCTTGTTCGACCGCAGTTGGTACAACCGCGCGGGCGTGGAAAAGGTGATGGAATTCTGCACGGAAGAACAATACCAGGAATTCCTGCGGTCCTGCCCGGAATTCGAACGCATGCTCGTGCGGGCCGGCATCCATCTGATCAAGTACTGGTTCTCGGTCAGCAATGAAGAGCAGGAGCGCCGGTTCCAGCGTCGCATCCAGGATCCGACCAAACGCTGGAAGCTCAGCGACATGGACCTGAAGTCGCGGGAACGGTGGGTCGAGTTCTCCAAGGCCAAGGACAATATGTTCGCGGTGACCGATATCAAACAGGCTCCCTGGTACGTGGTACCGTCCGATTCCAAGAAAGCCGCGCGACTCAATTGCATCACGCACCTGCTGAGCCTGTTTCCCTACGAAGACCTCTCGCCCAAGCCGTTCGCACTCCCCCCGCGCCGCATCGACAACAGCTACGTGCGGCCGCCGATGGAAGATCAGAACATGGTGCCGCAAATCTACTGACCTTGACAGCGCCGCGCCGCCATACGCCCCGTCCTGAATGCGCTCACGAGGCGTACCAGCGGGCCAGCAGCGTGCGCGCGGCCTGGCGAATCGGGGCGATCTCCCCTGCCGCACGCTTCGCCGCCACCTGCTTCATCTGCAGGCTCATCCGGGCATTGTGCCGAAAGCGGTCGTAGTGCCGATCCAGGAAATCCCAGTACAGCGTTGTGAACGGGCAAGCCTGCGGACCCGTACTCACCCGCGGGTCGTACCGGCACCCCGCACAGAAGTTGCTCATCTTGTCGATGTAGTTGCCCGTCGAGACGTACGGCTTCGTGCCGACGATGCCGCCGTCCCCGTACTGGCTCATCCCCAGCGCGTTGGGCAGTGACACCCAGTCGATGGCATCCAGGTACATGGCCATATGCCATTCGTGGAACCGCCGCGGGTGCACGCCGGCCAACAACGCCAGGTTGCCCAACACCATCAGGCGATGAATGTGGTGCGCATAGCCGTAGCGGAGGACGTGCCGCAACGATTGCCGGACGCAGGCCAGGTCTGTACCGCCATGCCAGTAGAAAGCAGGTACCTCGCGGTCGTGGCCGAGCGCATTCAACTCCTGATAGTGGGGCATCTGCAGCCAGTAGACACCGCGGATGAACTCGCGCCATCCCAGCACCTGGCGCACAAAACCCTCGGCACTGTTGAGCGGCACCCGACCACCCAGATATGCGGCGACCGCCTGGTCCACGCACTCGCGCGGCGTAAGCAGTTTCAGGTTGAGCGAACTGGAGAGCCGCGAATGATACAGGAACGGTTCGTCCGTCCACATCGCGTCTTCGTAGGTTCCGAAGAGCGGCAGGCCCCGCGCGATGAAATCGCGGAGCATCCGGCGGGCCTGAGCGCGTGTCACCGGCACGCTGAAATCGTCCAGCGTGCCGGGATGGTTGGCATACCGGCGGGCGACCAGGGCCAGCACTTCCCGCGTCACCGCGTCGGGCCGGCATGCGCGGGGCCGCCACCGCTCCGGAGGACCCGAGCGGGGCAAGGGCCGGCGGTTGTCGTGGTCCAGGTTCCAGGCGCCCCCCACGGGCTCCCCGTCCCGCATCAACACCTCGTGCTTGCGGCGCATGTGTCGGTAAAACGTCTCGAGCAACAGCGATCGTCGCCCAGCCGCGAAGTCCCGAAACTCCTCCACGCCACAATAGAAGTGGCGATCCGGCCGCACTTCGAGCGGCACGTCCAGGTCGGCTGCCCGCTGCTGCAGCCTGCTCAGCACGCGATAGTCCCCGGGCCAGACGACGATCAGCCGCTCCGGCCGCAAGGCAGGCACGTCCCGGTCCAGGATCGTGGCGAAGTCGGGACCCCGATCCCGCCTGCGATCCGTCGTCAGCGCGTGATAGCGAACTTGCAGACCCCGCGCGCAAAGTTCGTCCCGGAAATGACGCATCGCGGAAAAGAACAGAGCGATCCGCTGCTGGTGACACCAGACGTGCGTCGCCTCCTGATCGACCTCGGCCATCCACACCATGTCCGCGGCAGGGTCGATTCCCTCGAACACGGCGGCATGATGGTCCAATTGGTCCCCCAGCACCAGCAGGAGGTGACGAGCACGGTCACGCGGTCGCGGCATGGAGCACTCCCCGGTTCTCTGGAGACCGGACGGTCCGGCACGTCAGTGGCCGTGCACTTGCGTGCCTGCTGTGCCTGGTCGCCGTACGCATGGCTTGCGAGGGCACGCGCGAAGAGCATTATCGCCGCGCAGAACCAGCGGACAACCAGCATGAAGGCCGAGCCAGGGCACTACAGGCGGGGTGGGCGCAATCGTTACGACCGGTACGCTCCGCTCTCGCCGGGCGGGGATCGAGCGAAATCGAACTGCGGCGGCCGGAGCACGGCCGAGAGAGAACCTACCGTTGGAGGGAACCAGGGCGACCCGCGTCGGGTTTCCACACCGCAAGGTGTCTTTCATACTTCCCTCAGGGGGCTACAATTAAGCACGATCACGGCACCGGTGCCTGAGCGCCTCGTCTGGCACGCGGAGATCACACGTTCCTGGCATGCGGGAGAGCATTGTTCACTCAACAGCCCCTGCCGACAGGTCCACCCATCTCGGGATCGAGATTTGACGAAAGGACAAGATCATGGAACCCCAACAACCTGCTACGCCCCAGAAGCCCCTGTCCAAAACGGAGATTATTGCGACCTTGTCCGAGGCCACTGAGCTGACCAAGCAGCAGGTGGCCGGGTTGCTGGATGAACTCGCCAAGTTGATTGCCAAGAACCTCGACGAGGCGGGGCCGGGAGTCTTTACGGTGCCGGGCTTGCTGAAGATTCACGTCGTGCGCAAACCCGCCACGCCCGAGCGCAAGGGGATCAACCCGTTCACCAAGGAAGAGACGATCTTCAAGGCGAAGCCGGCCAAGAATGTCGTCAAGGTCGTGGCGCTGAAGGGACTCAAGGACATGGTGTGAGCGGTCTGCCCACGGGCGACCGGTCCCCCGCACCTCCCTGCCTGGCACGCGGCACCGTGGCTGGGTCGGACGGTGCGATCACACCCATCCGAACGCCGGAGCGAGTATGCGCAGTCCGGCGAGGATGATAACGAAGGCCAGTACGTCCAACACGATGCCGAACCGCAGCATGGCGGTAACTGGCACGTGGCCGCTGGAGTACACCAGGGCGTTGGGCGGCGTCGAAATGGGCAGCATGAAGGCCATATTCGCCCCCAGGCAGGCCGCCAGGGCGGGCACCAGCGGACTGATGCCATTGGCCTGGGCGATGCTGATCACAACGGGCACGAGCATATTGGTCGCCGCCGTGTTGGACGTGATCTCCGTCAGCAGAATTCCCAGCGCTGCCGCCAACGCGGTGACGCTCCACAGCGTCTCGACACCTAGCGCGGTGACGATCGCGTGACCGATGTGTTCGGCCAGCCCGGTGACGAACATGAGTCGGCCGAGCGACAGTCCGCCGCCGAAGAGCAGGATCGTCCCCCAATCAATCTGCACGGCCTCGGACCAGCCGAGCGTGAACCGTCGTTCGCGCCAGTTGATCGGCAGGAAGAACAGCAGCGACGCAGCCAGGACGGCGACCACCGCCTCGTCCAATCGCTCGGTCAGCGTGCGCACCCAGGGTTGCTCGCCCAGACCGCACGCCGCGAGCACACCAGGGGTGATCCACAAGGTCACGGCAAGGACGAACGCCGCCAGGCAGTTGCGCTGACCGGCAGTCCACGGCTCCAGCTGATGTTCGACACGATCGAGGTAGTGTCTGGCGCCGTTTACGTCGCCGTCCGTGGCCGGGAAACTCCGGGCCCCAATGACGAAGATGGCTACGCCGCAGGCCAGGGCGATGGGGGTCATGAACATGATCCAGGTCAGGAAGTTGATCTTCACGCCGGCCAGTTCGTCCAGCAGGCCAAGGGTGATCAGGTTGGGGGGCGTACCGATGGGTGTGATGATGCCACCCGCGGTTGTCGCGTAGGCGATCGTCAGCAGGAAGCCGGCCGAGAACGACCGACTGCCACGCGGCTGTGTCAGGCCAGCTGCTCCGAGAACGCCGATCGTTACCGGCAGCATCATCGCGGCGGTGGCCGTGTTACTGAGCCACGCCGAGAGTGCCATGCAGAGCAGGAGCATGGCGAGACGGATCCGGTTGAGGCTCCCTTGCACCAAGGGCAGCGACAACAGGGACAGCGCAATGCGCCGATCGAGCTGATGGACCGAAATCGCCCGGCCCAGCATGAAGCTGCCCACAAACAGGAAGATGGTGGGACTGGCAAACGGCGTGAACACCTCGGTCGCCCCCGCCACGCCGCACACGACACATAAGGCTGCACCCCACAAAGCCGTCGCCGGCAGCGGGATGGCCTCGGTGATCCACCAGGTCACGACCCAGGATACGACAGCCAGCAGACGGTGTGCCTCCCCCGTCAGGCTCGGCACAGGCAGGACCCAGCACAGGCCGAAGACGGCCGGACCCAGCCACAATCCGGCCGTGCGCCGCAGCCGCTCAAACTGGGCCTCGCGTTCGTCAGCGCTTGTACCGGCGACCTTCTTGCGCAACGGCGGCTCCCCATGTTTGAGCCAGTCTCTCAGGACAGAACAGGTCCGTACCGTCCGGGACGGCCATCCAGTCTCCAGCGCCGCAAACAAGGGTGTCAAGCAGGAAATCCCGCGAGACTTGCCCCGCCCAGTCGGCGCGTAGACAATAAGTCCGTACCTGAACACCATCTCCTCAGGAGCACGAGCGATGTTGCGACGAACGTTTCTGCAAGCTGCCGGAGCCACGCTGACCGCGCTGGCAAGCCGCCCGGTGAGCGCCGCGCCGGAGCAGGATTCCTACGTGAAGACGATGGGACTGCAGCTCTACACACTGCGGAACCAGCTCGACAAGGACCTGGCGGGCACGCTGCGCGCGGTCGCCGACGCCGGCTATTACCAGGTCGAGCTGATGCGCGTCGTCGGAGGAGAGAACGTCTTCCGGGCGGCATGCGACGCAGGGCTTCACGTCTCGTCAGCCATGATCGATTGGGAGACGCTGGTGCACGCCGGCAAAACGGGCGTGCCCTCGTTCGGCCAGACACTGGAAGTGGCCGAGAAACAGCAGCTCAAGTTTCTGGTCATCCCGTACATCGGCAAGGAAGACCGGCGGACGGTCGATCAGATGAAAGCGTTCGCACGCCGGGCCAATCGCGCAGGCAATGCCTGCCGCGATGCCGGCATCCAGCTATGTTATCACCATCACTCGTTTGAGTTCGGTCCGCTCGGCGGCGGCACGACCGCTTGGGATATCCTGGTACAGGAGTGCGACCCGGCACTGGTCAAGTTCGAGATCGATACGTTCTGGGCCGCGATCGGGGGACGCGATCCCGTGAAGACCATTCGCGATCTTGGCCAACGTGTGGCGCAAGTGCACCTGAAGGACCTGCCGGCGGGTACGGCGGTGAACTACGACGAAGGGAGCGTTTCGCCCGAGACCTTTCAGGCGGTGGGGGACGGAAGCCTGGATTGGCCGGCCGTGTTGGCAGCCGCGCACGCTGCCGGCGTCGTGCAGTGCCACGTCGAACAGGACCATGCTCCCGACCCGCTGGCCAGCATCGCCCGGAGCATCCAGCACCTCAAGTCGCTGTGACACACATGTCGACCTCGATCCCCACGCACATGCGCGCGCTGGTACTCGACCATTACGGCGATGATGCCATCGGCGCCATTGCGGGCTTGAAGCTGGCGGACCGTCCGGTGCCTGCGCCGGGCCGCGGCCAGGTGCTGGTCCGGATCGAAGCGGCGCCCTGCAACCCTTCAGATCTCCTGCTGCTGCAAGGCAAGTATGGCACGCTCAAGACGCTCCCCACGGTGCCTGGCTGGGAAGGGGCGGGACGCGTGGTGGCGCACGGCGGCGGTTGGCTCGCCCGCTGGCTGCAGGGGCGGCGGGTCGCGTGCGCTGTTCAGGAGGACCGCGACGGCACCTGGGGGCAGTACGCGTTGGCCAACGCCCGCGAGTGCGTTCCCTTGCGACGTGAGGTTCCTGTCGAACAGGCGGCCAGTCTGATCATCAATCCCTTCACGGCGGTGGGGTTGTTGGATACCGCCCGGCGTGGCGGCCACCGCGCAGCGGTACATACAGCTGCCGCAAGTCAACTTGGACGCATGCTCGTCTCCCTGGCACGCGAGTGCCACTTTCCGATCGTGCACGTCGTGCGGCGCGACGAGCAAGCCGACCTGCTGCGATCACTGGGGGCCACACACATCCTCAACTCGTCCGCCGCCGACTTCGCCGAGGCGTTGCGCGCGACCTGTCGCCGGCTGCAGGCCACAGTGACGTTCGAGGCGGTGGCCGGAGATCTGACCGGCTTGTTGCTCGAAAACATGCCCCCGGGTTCGACGATCTACGTCTACGGTGCGCTCTCCCAGCAGGCATGCGGTCGTATTGACCCGATCGATCTGATCTTCCGCGAGCAGACCGTCGCCGGCTTCTTCCTGGGGACGTGGCTGCGCAAGCAAGGTAGCCTGGGGATGCTGCGACTGGCGCGGCGCGTGCAACAACTGCTGCTCAACGGCACGATCGTGACCTCGATCCAGCGGCGTTTAACGCTCGATCAGGCCGTGGATGGCCTGCGCCAGTACGTCGAGCACATGACCGACGGGAAGGTGTTGATCTGTCCCTAGGTGAACGCCAGCAGCACCTGCCGCGGGGTGGTCTGTCGCGGAGGCAAGCCAATCATGGGGCTGATTCGAATCGACCGCAACCCGACCCGACGCCAGCTGGCGACGTTTGGAGTCGTCTGGTTCGCTTTCTTTGCGCTGGCTGGTCTGGGCGCGGCGCTGCGCGGCGCGATGGGTCTTGCCCCGTCAGTCTGGGCGGTTGCGGTGGTGGTGCCGCTGCTGGGTTGGATGTCGCCGCAGTTCATGCGGATCGTGTATTTGGGCATGTCCTATCTTGCATTTCCCGTTGGATTTGTGTTGTCATACTTGATACTGGCCGGCGTCTATTACCTGGTGCTGACACCGATCGGCCTGGTTCTCCGGATGGCTGGGCACGATCCGCTGCAGAGGCGGTTTGACGCGCGGGCGCAGTCGTACTGGGTGGAGCGGGAGCGCGCTGCACCGCTGCAGCGGTATTTCCGGCAGTACTGAACGACCTGGCCGTGGGGGAGCGCGAACGCATGACGGGCGAATCATCGAATTCGGGCGAACCGCCGCGGCGTGAATCGCTGGCGGAGCAAGCTCAGCAGCACCAGCCCGGCCTGCTTCGGGAGCTTCTGGAGTTCCTGATTCACGAGAAGAAGTGGTGGTTGATTCCGATTGTCATCGTGCTGTTGGCGCTGGGACTGCTCGTTGTGCTGGGAAGCACCGGCGCCGCGCCGTTCATCTACACGGTGTTTTAGACCAGAGTATCGACGCGACCGCGCGCACGGATGCCGCGGGCTGCCTCCAGCGCGTGGAACAGGAGCTGGCCCCGTCGGGGACTGCTGCCGCCGCGCCGCACTGAGCGCGTCGGTCGATCGGTGATGACCTCATGAGGTGTCTGATGCCTGCATCACGCTATCCGCTGTTTGTGCGACACGACCTGGACGGATTCTTCGGCCTGGCCATCGATAACCTCGTGCAGCTGCTGCTGATCGTGTCGCTCTGCAGCCTCTTCTGCGGGATGACCGGCGACAACGCCACGTTCATTACCGACCTGATTCTGCCGGGGGCCGCCGTTTCGCTGGTCGTCGGCAACCTGTTTTATGCCTTCCAGGCGCGCCGACTCGCGCGGCGCGAGGGGCGTTCTGATGTGACGGCCCTCCCGTATGGCATCAACACCCCCTCGCTGCTGGTCTATGTCTTTTTCGTGATGAAACCCGCGTATGAACGGTCCGGCGATCCGTCGTACGCGTGGAAGCTGGGGTTGATCGCCTGCTTGGGGAGTGGCGTGATTGAGTTTCTGGGGGCGTTTGTGGCGGAGCGCCTGCGGCGCAATACGCCGCGGGCGGCACTGCTGGGTACGTTGGCTGGGATCGCCATTACGTTTATCTCCATGACGTTTGCGCTGCAGATCTGGCAACGCCCCCTGCTGGCCATGGTGCCGATGGCGATTGTACTCCTGGTCTACTTCACCGACGTCCGATTTCCGTGGGGCCTGCCCGGCGGACTCGTGGCGGTGTTGATTGCCACCGCCCTGGCCTGGACGTTGAGTTGGATTGACTCGACGCTCGGTTATCGCCCCCTCTCGCACGTCACAATGGAGTGGTCGGCAGTGCAGGCCGCCTGGCAGGCAGGGGCGTGGCACGGACCGCAGTGGGTCGGTCCGGTGATCTGGGAGACGCTGCGCCTGCACAGCGGCGACATTCTGCCGCTGATCTCGGTCATCATTCCGATGGGGCTGTTCAACGTCCTGGGCAGCCTGCAGAAC
Organism: Pirellulaceae bacterium; assembly: GCA_025459265.1. Lineage (GTDB taxonomy): Bacteria > Planctomycetota > Planctomycetia > Pirellulales > Pirellulaceae > JAAYDI01. Next base: position 35,888 of record JALOQX010000011.1, read on the forward strand.
ATTGAATCCGCCGAGGCAGGCGGAGATCGCTTTGCCACCGGGCCTTCGCTGGCGGTCAACGGGTTGGGGACCATTGCGGCAGCGCTGTTTGGCAGCTGTTTTCCGACCACGATTTACATTGGGCATCCCGGCTGGAAGGGTTTGGGTGCCCGTGCGGGATACTCGACGCTCAATGCCATCGCCATGTCGGCCATCTGCCTGACCGGGACGGTGTCGCTGATCGGCAAGGTTGTTCCCATTGAGGCGGGGATTGCCATCGTCCTGTGGATTGGCATTGTGATCACGGCCCAGGCATTTCAGTGTACGCCCCTGCGGCACGCTCCGGCCGTGGCCTTCGGCCTGTTCCCGGCCATTGCCGCGTGGGGCGCGACGCTGGTCGCCGGCGCGTTCAACGTGGCCGGTATCCCAACCGGTGAGGTGATACCCGCCGCGCATACCATGCAGGACGTGTTGGCCGGGACGGTCGTGCCGTCCGGGATCGATGCGGACATCAACGGCTTCCTGCTGCACGGTCTGCTCGTAATGGAACGCGGGTACATCTTCACATGCATGATCCTGGCTGCCGTGAGTGCCTTGTTGATCGATCGTCGTTTTCGGCTGGCCGCCTGCTGGTGTCTGGCTGCAGCGCTGTTGACCTGGTGCGGGCTGATTCACGCCTACCAGCTCATCGGGAACGAAATTGACTACTTCCCGGTTTTCGTCGCTGCCGAGGAAAGTTCATTGACCTATCGGGGCTACGCCATCGCCGCCGGATATCTGCTGATGGCCGCCGTGTTCCTGTTGAGCAGCCTGCTGCCGGACCACACGCCGGCAGCGTCAAAGCCAGATTGAAGTCGTCGGAATGCACTCCGGAGGTGCCATCGTGAAGAGTCATCTCGTCACTGCGGTCCTGTCGGCTGCGACTACCCTGGGCGTCATCCAGGTCGTTCCGCCGCGTGTTGAGAAGCTCGACCAACTGGAAGTCCGCAGGCTGGTTGTCCGAGACGAACTGGTTGTTTCAGACACGGGGGAAGGCTGGGAGTCGGGATACGAACAGCAAATGATCGCGCGCGGTATCGTAGCCCGTGGTGGCGGTGCAGGTCGCTCTGGATTGTGGGTGCGCGGGCGGTTGATCTTGAGTGAAGTCGACGATCCGTTCGATGCCCGCTTTCACAGTGTGAACACCGATGGCACCATCCACCGCGCACCGGGGCACATCTCGTGGAACTGCTGGCTCGATGGCGCGTGGCGACAGATGGCCATCCTCCAGGGTGAAGGACTCGAGTTCAGCGAGGTGTCCCCGGAGGCTTGGTCCGGCGTGAATCATCCGGGCCGTTTGCGATTCCAGACCTTTCGCCCACAGCATCCCGAACCGTTGACCGACGCCGTGTTGGGACAAGGCAAGCTGTCGCTCGGCGGTGGTGGCTACGGAGGGGGCGGGCTCCCCTATCCCGCCGAGGTGTTGGAACTCTGGGGTGGCCAGCTTGCGGTCCACGAGCTCGTAACTCCCGCGCCACCCGTGGTGACGCACGACGACGGATCGGGACCACATCAGTATGCGCTGGTAGCCATTGGTCCCCAGGGTCAACGCTCTGCCCCGTCACCGGCGGTGCCGTCCCCGGGTCTGGCGGCCCTGCGTTGGGACAGTACACCCGGCGCGGACGCCTATCTGGTGCTGCGCGACGGCGCGGTCATTGCAGGCCCCTTACGTCTTGAGGGAGCTCGCAAGGAATGGACCGACGGTTCTGAGTAGCACTCGGCGAACCTTCCCTTTTCCCGTTGACCGCGCGTAGAATACGGCGGCAGAGAGCACGCGTCCCCGTTGCCCGCGAGGTAGCCGTGGGCCCGCCCCGCGCCGGCCTCGAAGCCGTTCTCGTGGCGCTGTGCCCGGGCGGCGGATGCGGGTCTGTTTCTTTCGTCGGAATTCCGTTACATGTGGCGAGACTCGATCCTGCTGACCCTCATCGTGTTGGCGGTTCCTGGGGGAGTTGCCATGTCCATCGCGCAGGATTCGCCGATACAACCCCGCTTCACCGTCGTCGATGATGCTGCGGCATGGCCACGGATGCCGCAGGAGCGACCGGTGCTGCCGATCTGGGCGCGAATTCTCGTCCAGCCGCTTCCCAAGGCCACGGCGGCGTTCCTGCAACTCGACCATCTCCATCGGGCTGGCAATCCCCTCGGGCCCGAGTGGGCCGGCAAGCTGCGGTGGATTGCGGCCGATGCAGTCGGCTGTGATTACGCGCGCCGGTATGCCGAGGCGGATCTGCGGCGGGCCGGTGTGACGGACGAGCAGCTGGAACTGATCCGTGGTGATGGAAGTGCGCTGCCGGATGGTGAGCGGTTGGTTCTCGGGTTTGCCCGTCAGCTTACCCTCTCCGGACATGAAATCACCGACAGTCAGCTGGCGGCGCTGGTCGAGCAACTCGGTCCGGAACAGGTCGTGGGGATCGTGCATACGGTGGCCTTCGCCAACTTCCAGAACCGTGTGTTCCTGGCGCTGGGAGTCGAGGCTGAGCCGGACGGTCCGCTCCCGCCGATCGAGCTGAAGATCGACGCGGCGCAACAGGCCGACGTGGACGTTCCTCCGCGGCGTGCGCCGGAGGAAGGGCAGTCTGCGACGACCAGCACAGATCAGGCGGCGCGTGTCGATTGGGGCCAGCAGGATTTTGCCGCGTTGGAACTGGCGCTGGACCGGCAGAAACAACGCGGCCCGCGCATCCCGATCCCCGAGGTTGAGCGGCTGAAGCACTTGCCGCCTGAAGAGCGCGAACGCACGGCGAAGATTGTGTGGAGCCGGGTCAGCATGGGGTACCAGCCGCAGCTGACGGGCGGCTGGTTCCGGTTGATGCAGACTTTTCGCGATGAAGCGGCGCTCGACCGCGTCTTCGCCAACTCCATGTTCTGGGTCGTGACGCGCAGCAACGAGTGCTTCTACTGAATGGGCCACAGCGAGATGCTGCTCGCGGTCGCGGGCCTTCAGGCGGAACGCATTCGAGAGCTGACCCGGCAGTTGGCCGATGGCGACTGGTCGGAGTTCCCGCCGGCCGAAGCGCTGGCGTTTTCCTTCGCGTACAAGCTCACCAGGCAGCCGGCGCAAGTGGCGGATGAGGACGTTCAGAAGCTCGTCACCACGTTCGGCCCGGAGCGGGCGATCGATGTCATCTGGTACATCTCCTGGTGTAACTATATGACCCGCGTGGCGGACGCGTTCCAGCTGCCGTTAGAACACGAAAACGTCTTCGCGGAACCGGAGAAGAAGCCGGAAGAGGCCCCGGGCGCCGTGGAGAACGATCAACCAGCGGCGGAAGGCGCAGGGGAGTGAATCGCCGCTTCGGGGTTGACGAAGAGGCATTCTCAGGGCAGCATGACGGAATCGTAATGCTTGGCAGACCTGCGCGGATCGACGCGCGAAGCCGACCCGCGGCCCCGTTCCACCAACCCACGTCGAGGTGCACGCATGCCCGACGCGGCCACTGACGTGATGCGACGCATCTTCGCCGACAGGCGAAGACGAACTGGTAGCCGTCGGTCGACGATCGGTTGGGCACTGCTGTGCTCCGCGGCACTGATCTTGTTGACCGGCAGTCTGGTGCTCGCTGTGGCACCTCGGGTCCGTGGGACAAGGGTCGAAGACATTGCGTATTACGGTGAGTGCTCTGTCGCCGTGGTGCTCTTGCCCCGCCTGATTCCGATAGGATTGATCGCTGGGATGGCGGCGTTCGTGTTGGCCATGAAGATGGGCGACGGGCGAGCGTCGGTGTTCTGCGGGTCGATCCTTGCCGCCTTTGCTGTCTCACTGTTGGTCGCATTGGCGTTGTGGATCGGCGCCGGTGCCAACGAGGCCGGCTACGCCAGCGCTACCCTCGGGGATGTCTTTCGCGTGGCCGTGCTGCCGATCGGCGTGCCGGCGGCCGTCGGAGCAGTGCTTGGTGTGGGGGTGGCGGCCGTGTCGTAACCGGCTGGAGGCAACAGCTGCCCGACCCCGACGAGGCCACCGCTGAACGGACGTGCGTGATTCCGGAAATTTCCGGGTGGCTGGGGACGAGCGCAGCGAGCCCCCAGCGTTCTGCATTCTGAGGGCTCACTGCGCTCGTCCCCGGCCACCCCAGGTTGTGGCATTCCCGGAATCACGCAAGTCCATTCAGACGCCGCGCATCCAATCGCACATGCGTTGCACGACCTGATCTCCTTGTGTTTCAAAGTGCAATTCGTGAAACAACCCCTCCCAGGCGAGAAACGTGCACAGCGCTCCCGCGCGCTCGGCGAAGGCACGACTCGACGCGAAGGAAGTGACCGGGTCCGCCGTGCCGTGCAGGAGCAGCACGGGGATGGACAACCGGCGCGCATGTGCCAGCGTCTTCT
>JALOQX010000140.1 GCA_025459265.1 Pirellulaceae bacterium
GGCGTGCAACGTCATCATCGTCACGCGATCGGTCTCGGCATTCCAGTCGTCCGCGTCGGCGACCAGCGCCGCCTGCTCCAGAAAGGCCTCCAGTCCGCCCTCGTCCCCGTGCGCTTCGTCAAACTCGCGCGCGGCACTGAGCAACTCATCCAGGTTTTCGATCCGCTCCTGGTCTTCGGCCGTCTGGGACAGGTCGAGCCAGGCGCGGTACCCGGTGTGGTGCAAGACGCGGCCGATCACCTCCTCGACCGTTTCGTCTCCGGCCAGTTGCAGCTGGTCCAGCAGCGCGACGAACTTGGCCACGTCGGCCGCGGTCCGCCGCGCCAGGTGAGGAATCTGGTCTGCCTCGCGAGCCGCCGCCAGGAGCGCGACGCCGCGGTCGCGCGCGTGCTGCCCGATCCGCGCAATCGTGGTCGCACCGATCCGCCGCGGCGGCGTGTTGATGACGCGCAGCCAGGCCGCGTCGTCGGACGGATTGTTCAACAGGCGGAGGTAGGCCAGGACGTCCTTGATCTCCTTGCGCTGATAAAACTCCACGCCGCGCACGATCTGGTACGGAATCGACACCGTGGTCAAGGCTCGCTCGAGCGCTCGCGAGAGCGCATTGGTCCGATAGAAGAGCGCATAGTCGCGGGCCCGCCGCTGGCCGGCGGCGACCTCGTTGGCGATCTTGCCGGCAATCGCTTCCGCTTCCTCGCGGCCGGAGGGATAGACGACGACCCGTACCCTCTGCCCCTCCGGATTCTCCGTAAAGAGCGCCTTGGACTTGCGCAGCTGGTTGTGCGCAATCAGACCATCCGCGGCCCGCAGGATCCGCTTCGTGCTGCGGTAGTTCTGTTCCAGACGCACGACGACGGCCGCGGGAAAGTCCCGCTCAAACTCGAGGATGTTGCGGATCGTCGCGCCCCGCCAGCCGTAAATCGACTGGTCCGGATCCCCGGTGACGGCCAGGTTCGGGTGGTCCACCGACAGGGCCCGCACGATGGCGTACTGCGCCAGGTTCGTGTCCTGATACTCGTCAACCAGAATGTAGCGGAAGCGGGCGTCCAACGCCTCACGCAGCGCCGGGTGTTCGCGCAGCAGGGTGGCGACGTGCAAGAGCAGATCGTCGAAATCCGCCGCGTTGGCGGTCAGTAACCGCCGCTGATAATGTGGATACACCCGCGCGACGATCGCCCCGAGCGGGCTCCCTCGGGCCGGCTCATACTGCTCGGCCGAGATCACGTTGTTCTTGGCCCAGCTGATGGCCCCGGCGATGCGTGCCGGCGACTCGTGCGTCAGCTCCAGCCCGGCGTCCTCCAGGGCCGCTCGCAGCAGCTTCTGCGCTTCCTCCACGTCGTAGATCGAAAAGTTCTCGCGCTTCCTCCACGTCGTAGATCGAAAAGTTCTCGCGCAGACCCACCATCGGCGCGTACTGGCGGAGCAGCCGCGAGCAGAAACTGTGAAACGTCCCCATCCAGACCCGGCAGCCCGCCGCCAGCCGCTCGACCCGCTTCCGCATCTCGTCGGCGGCCTTGTTGGTGAAGGTCAACGCCAGAATGTGCTCGTCCGCAATACCCTGTGCGCGCAGGTAGGCCACCCGCTGGGTCACGACCCGCGTCTTGCCCGATCCGGGGCCAGCCAGAATCAGCAGCGGCCCGTCCACGTGCGTCACGGCCCGACGTTGGGCCTCGGTCAGCGCTGAGTCGATTCCGTTCATAGGAGCTTCGTCAATCGCAAGGGAGTCCGCCTGGCCCGCGGCCGCGTAGTGAGCGTGCGTACATTATAAGGCAGGGGCCGGGCTGGCCGCAGGCCCCCTCGCGCGGCGCACCCGTGCTAGCAGGACCGCCCGTTTTTTTTCGGTCGTGCCGCCGATTTCCGGTTGCGGCCGGACGACGGGACTCTGTTATACTCGGGCACCTGCCGGCGCCAGCCCGTCGATTGCGCGCTGGAAGGTTGCGGACGCATGATGGCACAGGATTTCGATGTGGGGGAGGGAACACCCATGGGAACGAGGATTCCATTGAGTCGTGCGGAGGAGGAGTCGCGGAGTCTGCAGCAGCGGCTGGAGATGAGCACGGCGGAGATTGGGCTGACGGTCCGCACGACGAACTGTCTGGAAGAACGGGGCATTTTTACGGTCCGCGATCTGTTGCATTGCACGCCGACCCAGTTGTTGAGCATTTCGAACTTCGGGGAGAAGACGCTGGAAGAGGTGTACGGAGCGCTGGCCAAGATCGGTTTCCGTCGCGAGCTGGCGAGCCACGTGTAAGGGGGAGCCGCTTCCGGGTCCCCGGCTTGTCGAGGCCGGTCCCGCGCAGCTATCAAGGAGTCGCTGACGAGCAGCCCGCACTGGCCGAGGCCTGGGGGAACGCCGCGGGAGCGGTGTCCGTCCGGGCGGAGAGAAAGATGGGGTTGTGGCGAGGACTTTTCGACTCTGGGAGAAGAAGCGCGGGGATCGGCGCACCGGCTCGCCGCTGGTCGGTGGCCTGGGGGAAGCTCTGTTCTTCGGCGTCCTGTTTCTGCTGGGGTCAGTGTCATCGGCCTATCTGATCGCAGCGCACGGGCTGGGGGCGGCGCCGCCGCTGCGGCAGCCCGGTTTCGGCTTCTGGCTGATGGTGCTGGTCGTCGTCTCGTTCATGCTCATCGGCGGCAGTGGCGTGGTGTACACCGTGCTGCAGGTGGGCACGTCGGCCGAACGCCGCTCGGCACTGGCCCGCCGCGCCGCCCAGTTCGACCTGCTCAGCGACGCGCTGCTAGTGCGCCGCGCATATCCGACGATTCCGCCCGACGCGAACCTGACTAACAGCCCGGGGGTGCGGCTTGCCTACCGGCTGCCTGTCACGCATGCCGGGCCCTGGGTACTGTTCGTGTCCACGGCCTTCTTCCTGGTCTGGAACAGCATTGCCGTCGTCTTGGGTATGGTCGCGCTGCGCGGGCATCTGGCCGCGCGTCCGGACTGGTATCTGAGCGTGTTCGTCCTGGCATTGGCGGCGATCGGCGTGTGGGCGACGTATTTCTTTGTGCACCAGGTGCTGCGCCACACCGGCATCGGCCCGACGACGGTGGAGATCTCCGACCATCCGCTGTGGCCGGGGCGCACCTACGACCTGTATGTGTCGCAGACCGGACGATTCCACATCCGCTCGTTCGAGGTGCTGTTGGTCTGCGAAGAGGAGGCCACGTATCGCCAGGGCACCGACCTCCGCACCGAGCGCTGCCGGGTTCACGCTCAGGAGCTGTATCGCCGGGAGGAGTTTCGGATTGAGCCGGGCGACGCATTTGAAGTCGAGTGCCGCTTGCCCGTTCCGGCGCTGGCCATGCACTCGCTGCAGACCCACCACAACGCGGTGCACTGGATGGTGCTGGTACGCAACGACGCGGCCTCGTGGCCGTTGATCGAGCGCAGTTTTCCCGTGGTCGTGTTGCCGGGCGAAGTTGCCGAGGTCCGTCCATGATCGAACCGCTCATCAGCATTCGCCTGGAGGGTGGGCAGCGTCAGTTTCGACCTGGCGAGCAGCTGCGGTGCGAATATCAGCTCGATGCGGTGGACCCGGCGGACGTGCAGTCGGTGGAGGCCTCGGTGCTGTGGCACACCGAGGGCAAAGGGGACGAGGATCTGGGCGTGCACTTCTTCGAGCGGCTCGTCCCGAGTGACGTGGAGGGGGAGGATCTCTGCGCGCTGCGGCGGCTGGCCACGGTGCTGCCCAAGAGCCCCCTGACGTATGCCGGCGTCCTGGTCAAGGTCCGCTGGTGCGTGCGGATTCGCGCGTTTCTGCGGCGCGGCAAGGAGGTGTTTTTCGAGCAGTCGTTTGTGCTGGGCGACGTGCCGCCGGCGCGGAGTGTGTGCGCCCCGGTCAGCACTGCGCCGGAGAGGACGCATGCACCCGAGGACCAGTTCTAGCGCGACGAACCCGTTTTCCACGAGCCGCGTGCGGCCGGGCCGCCTCGCCTATCGGTTCCCCGCCGGGCTCAGCGCCGAGGAGCTGACCGCGCGCCTGGCACGTCACGCCTGGCGCGGCCAGATCATTGGCCCCCATGGCGCCGGCAAGACCACGCTGCTGCATACGTGGTTACCAACGCTCTGTGCCGCCGGCCGCCGCGTCTCGTGGTGGACGCTACACGCGGGTCAGCGGCAACTGCCCCGCGATCTCGTGACACAGGCAGCCGGCTGGGAGCCGGCCACGCTCGTGGTGGTCGACGGCTACGAACAACTCCGCTGGCTCGACCGGTGGCGTCTGGCCTGGCTCTGCCGCCGCGCCCGCTGCGGGCTCGTCATCACCGCTCACCGTCCCGCGGGATGGCCGACCCTGGCCGAACTGAGCACACCGGCCGAGACGGTCCAGGGGTTGGTCGCCGAGTTGCTCGCCGGGGTTCCACACCAGATCACATCCGCCGACGTGTCGGCGCAACTGGCGGTGCATGGGAGCGACGTCCGGGAACTCTTCTTTGCGCTCTACGACCTGTACGAACAGCGCCGGTGCGGATGACCCGCCCGGTCTGGTCGGCAGGCCCTATCGGCCGCCGGTCCTGGAATCTTGATGCAAATTACGCAGATTCCGTACGCGCTGGGGTCTGCGCACGTGGCGCCGCCCGCTCCGCGACACGCTCGGCGGGACAATTCGGCCGATTTTTGTTGAACTTCTGCATCACTGTGACCTACGATTCAGCAGATTTGACCCTGTCCCGAGGGGCTCTGCGACCAAGGAGCAAGTGAGACATGCCGGGGATGATGTGCCGAGCGCTGATCGTGATGATGACGTGGGCTGTGGTGTTGACCGGGGGGCCGTCCGCCCAGGCCGCCAGCGGCCTGTTCGACTGGCTGGCCAATTGCGGGTCGGACCGTGCGACGCCGGTCACGTGGTACTATCCCGTGACGTCAACGTACGTCGCCTCGTCAACCGACTGCTGCGAGCCCACGGTCTGTTGCGATGTGCCCTGTCCGCCCATGGTCATGCCGGAGCAGCGGCCCTCCCTGTGGCAACGTCTGTTCGGGTGCTGCGGGTCCGCGGAGACCAGTTACCGCACGAACTGGACGCAGATTCCCGTCACCTCGTACCGGCCCGCGGTCACGACCGACCCGGTAACGGGTTGTCCGGTCACGGTCATGCAGCCCTGCACGACGTACACGTGGCAGCCGGATCGGCAGCGGTGCGGCCTGTTGGACAGGTTGTGTGGCCGGTGCGATCCGGCGCCGACAGCGGTGCCGTGTTATTCGTCAGGGGGCATGTATGGTGGTCTGGACTGTTCGGGAGGAGTCGTGACGAGCGATTGCTGCAGCGAGACGGTGCCGACGCAGGTGCCGACGCCGGCCGCGCCGGGGCCGACGCCCGCGCCGTATTACGCGCCGGGTGGTCCTGCCGGTTCTTCGGTCCTGCCGGGGACGAACCTACCGGTTGCGCCGCCGAACCTGTCGCCGCAGGTGCCGTCGCCGCCGGCCGGCGGTGCGGCCCCGCAGCCTCCGGCGACGCCGCCGGCCGCTGACACGCGCCCTGCGCTCAAGCCGGCCGACGTGACGCCCGACGGTCCGGTGCTGGAGGAGCCGGCGTTGCAGACGCCGTTGCCGTTGCAGACGCCGTTGCCGTCGCAGACGCCGTTGCCGTCGCAGAGCGCGTCCGCGCCGGCGGCCGATGAGTTCGACCCCAACGCGATTGTCCCGCTGCCTTCCCGGGGCCCGCCGCGTGTCAACGGTCACGGACCGGCGGTCAGCCCGGTCCCGGATCCGGACACGGCGCCGGCGGACGGCGAGGCCGAGCCGAGCCCTCCGCAACTGCTCAACCCGCGTGATCAAGTTGCGCTGTTGAACGCCGGTCAGACCTGGTCGTACACCACGATCACATGGCCGGCGCAGCGCGCCGCGTCATCGGGGACCGTCGCGCCGCAGTCGCCGTCTCGCGGGCGACTCGATCGACGGTGGGACGAAAGCGGTTGGCACAGTGTGCGGCAGTAACCCTGTTGCTGCGGGGCGCGTGACGCGTCGGGGTGGCTGGGGACGAACGAAGTGACGCGTCGGGGTGGCTGGGGACGAACGAAGTGACGCGTCGGGGTGGCTGGGGACGAACGAAGTGGTCGGGGTGGCTGGGGACGAACGAAGTGAGCCCCCAGCCGCGAACACTTCGGAGCTCGGCCGGCAACAGCCTCGCCGTGCGCATGCGATCGGCACGGCAGTCCACCCCCAAGCAGGTTGCCACTGCACCGGGGGCAAATTCTGTCAACGGGCCGTGCAGTCAACTCCCCAGCGCTCTAAACTCAGGACCGGAGCATGGCGCGCGGTTCCCGCGGCGCCCTGCGGGTGCTGCAGGCAGAGGTGCTGATCATGCCGGCCAATCTGACACCTCAGTATTTGAAGGCGGAGCAGGCGTATCGCCGGGCGGCCACGCCCGAGGAAGAACTCGAATGCCTGCAGGTGATGCTCCGCGAGCTGCCCAAGCACAAGGGGACCGACAAGCTCCACGCGGAACTCAAGCAGAAAGTCAGCAAGGTCAAGAAGGAGCTGCAGCACGCCAAGTCGACCGGGGGCAAACGGGGTGGGGGCCTGCGGATCCCGCGGCAGGGAGCCGGTCGCGCCGTCATCATCGGCGGTCCGAATGCCGGCAAGAGCCAGTTGCTCTCGAGCCTGACGCGCGCGACGCCCGAGATTGCTCCCTATCCGTTCTGCACCCGTGAGCCGATCCCCGGCATGATGCCGTGGGAGGACGTGATGGTGCAGTTGATCGACACGCCGCCCATCACACGCGACGTGTTGGACCCAACCACGCAGGGCCTGATTCGCGGCGCTGAACTCGCGCTGCTGCTGGTCGATCTCGACCGCGACGAAGGGATTGACGAGGTCCAGGACGTCGTGAACCATCTGGCCGGCACGCGCACCCGGCTGGCACCCACGTCGTACGTGGATGAGAACGACGTAGGGTTGGTGTACACGCAGACGTTCCTGGTCCCCAACAAGTCGGACGTAGCCGGTGCGGCCGAGCGGCTGGCACTGCTGCACGAGTTCTGCCCGTACGAATTTCGCGAGTTCGTGATCTCCGCGTTGCACGGCGCCGGACTCGAGACGCTCCGCGAGCAGATCTATTGCGCGATGGATGTGGTCCGCGTGTACACGAAACTGCCGGCGGAGAAACAGCCGGACCTGGACCGGCCGTACACGATCCGGGCGGGCGGGACGCTGCTGGAGGTGGCCGAGATGATCCACAAAGACTTTGCGGCGAAGCTCAAGACCGCCCGGGTGTGGGGCAGCCATGTGCATGACGGGACACACGTCAAGGGAGACTATGTGCTGCACGATCGCGACGTGATCGAGCTGCACATCTGAGAGGCCGCGGCCGTTCGCGGGACCGGGAATGCTGACCAACGCCCAGATCGCGGCGACGCTGGAGCAGGTGGCCGACCTGCTGGAGTTTCAGGGTGCCAACGCGTTTCGCGTCCGGGCGTACCGCAACGCCGCGCGTGTGATCCGCAACTTGACGCACGAGGTCGCGCGGCTGGTCGCGGAGGCGCCGCACACGCTGGCGGAGATCGACGGGATCGGGACGGCGGTGGCCGAGAAGTGCGTCACGCTGGTACAGACCGGTCGCCTCCCTCAGCTGGAGGCGCTGCTGGACGAGATCCCCGAGAGCGTGTTGACGCTGCTGCGCATCCCGGGCGTCGGGCCGCGGAAAGCCGCGGTCTTGTATCGCGAGCTGGGAGTGGCCACGCTCGACCAACTGCGGGCCGCCTGCGAGGCCCAGCAGGTGCGGGCGCTCAAAGGGTTCGGCGCCAAGACCGAGCAGGCCATCCTGGACGGCTTGCCCGTCGCGGAAGCGGCCGGGCAGCGCGTCTACTGGGCCGAGGCCGAACCGCTGGTCGCCCAGTTGCGAGACCACCTGCAGGCCTGTGCGGCCGTCGACCAGCTGGAGTTTGCCGGCAGCTACCGCCGCGGCAAGGAGACCGTCGGCGATCTCGACGCGCTGGTCGTCTCGACCGCGCCGCACGAGGTGATGGAACATCTCGCGTCCAGCCGCCTGGTGGCGGAAACGCTTGCCCGAGGTGACACGAAAATGTCCGTTCGTCTGGCGACTGGGCTGCAGGTCGACCTGCGGGTCGTGCCGCCGGCGTCTTTCGGCGCCGCGCTGCAGTACTTCACCGGCTCGAAAGAACACAATGTCGCACTGCGGAGTCGCGCGAAGCAGCGGGGGTTGAAGATCAACGAGTACGGGGTGTACCGCACCGTGGAGGGCGCCGAGCAGTACGTGGCCGGGGCCACGGAAGAAGACGTGTACGGCTGCCTGGGACTCCCCGTCTTTCCGCCTGAGCTGCGCGAAGCGCGCCAGGAGTTCCACTGGGCTGACGCCGGTCAGCTCCCCGAGCTGGTCGTGGAACGTGACGTGCGGGGCGATCTGCACATGCACACCACCGCCACCGACGGCGTCGATTCGCTGCCCGACATGGTGGCGGCCGCGCAGCGCCGTGGCTGGGAGTACGTGGCCATCACTGACCACTCGCAACGCGTCACCATGGCCCGCGGGCTCGACCCCCACCGGCTGCTCGCGCAGTGGCGCGAGATCGACGCCCTGCAGGCGCAGGCCCCGGCCGGCTTCCGCATCCTCAAAGGCATCGAGGTCGACATCCTGGAAAAAGGCGGTCTTGATCTCCCCGACGACGTCCTCGCGCAGGCCGACTGGGTCGTGGCGAGCATTCACTATGGGCAGCGCCAGCCGCGGGCGCAGATCACGGCGCGAATCGTCCAGGCGCTGGCCAACCCGCACGTGTCCGCGATCGCCCACCCGACCGGCCGCCTCCTCCTGCGCCGCGATCCCTACGACGTCGACGTCACCGCCATGCTGCAGGCGGCGAAAGAATATGGCAAATGCCTCGAACTCAACGCCAACCCGATGCGGCTCGACCTGGACGACGTCGACTGCGCCGCCGCCAGGGAACTCGGCGTGCCCATCGTCATCTGCACCGACGCGCACAGCGTCGAGGGACTGGACGTCATGCGGTACGGCGTCCTCCAGGCACGCCGCGCGGGACTGACCGCCGCCGACGTGGCTAACACGCGATCCTGGAGCCAGTTGCGGCAGTTGCTCGGCCGCGCCGAGTAAGGCCTGTCCGAAAACCTCGTCGTAGGACGGGCGTCCCCGCCCGTGAGGAGGCTTTCGTAGAGGCGCTGGGCTGTGCTGCCCGTTCCCACCTCGCCGGTTGAACCGAACGGCGGACGGACGGTACCATGAGGCAGATGTACCACGGTGGGCTCTACGTCTGTGCGATCCTGGCCGGCGCCATCTTTGCGCAGGCCGACGAGACGTGCGTCGTGCGGGACTGGCGGCTGCAGGACGGTGTGGATGCCGGCGTCACGTATCGTCAGGCCGTGGCGGCGATCGTGCAGGAACTCGGTGATGCTGCTGACGAGTGGCAGACCCGGATGCGCGCAGCGCACACGCCCGCGGAGTGGGAACGGCTGTACCTGATGGCGTGCCGCGCGCGGCGCGAACGCCGTCTCACGACGTTGGTCGCACGTGCGCCGCGGTTTATCTTCACGCGACATTATGACCTGGGCGGTTCGCACTACGCGTACACCGAAGGACAGTCGGACGCCCAGTCGGAACGGCACTTCGTGCCGGGTGCCAGCCTCTGCCTCTGGGAGCTCAGCGGCCTGTATGGGCGTGTGGAAACGCTGCTGGAAGACGCCGGGGGCGTGATCCGCGACCCGGATGTCGCGTACGACGCGAGCCGCGTCCTCTTTGCCTGGAAAAAGGCGCTCGACCAGGACGACTACCATCTCTACGAACTCGACCTGGCCACGCGCCAGATCCGGTCGCTGACGCGGGGACTCGGCTGGACCGACTACGAAGGGGTCTACTTGCCGGATGGCCACCTGCTGTTCAACTCGACGCGGTGCGTCCAGACGGTGGATTGCTGGTGGACCGAGGTGAGCAACCTGTTCACATGCGACGGCGACGGCCGTTACCTGCGGAGGCTGTCGTACGATCAGGTGCACACGAACTTTCCGACCGTCACGCCCGATGGCCGCGTGTTGTACACCCGCTGGGATTACAGCGACCGCGGGCAGATCTTCCCGCAGGGCCTGTTTCAGATGAATCCCGATGGAACGGGGCAGGCCGAATTCTACGGCAATAACTCGTGGTTCCCCACCACGATACTCCACGCGCGGGCCATCCCCGGCACGCAACAGGTGCTGGCCATCTTCACCGGACATCACACCGGCCAGAGCGGCTGGCTGGGACGGCTGGATCCCACGCGGGGTCGCCAGGAGAACCACGGCGCGCAGCTCATCGCGCCCATCCGGCCCACGCCGGCCGAGCGGATTGACGCGTACGGCCAGACGGGTGACCAGTTCCAGTACCCGTATCCGCTGAGCGACACGGAGTTCCTGGTGGGCTTCAAGCCGGCGGGGTCGACGCAGCCGTTTGCGATCTACTGGATGGATGAGGATGGCCGGCGGGAACTGTTGGTCGCGGATCCGGACATTTCCTGCAATCAGCCGATTCCCTGCGTCCCGCGAGCTCGTCCGTTCGTGCGGCCGCGGCTGGTCGACTACCGTCACTCGACCGCGGCCTTCTACCTGCACGATATTTACAGCGGACCGGCGCTGGCCGGCGTGGCGCGGGGCACGATCCCGCGGCTGCGCGTGGTGGCCCTCGACTTTCGCGCTGCGGGGATTGGGGAGAACTACAGCGCGGGAGAGGCGGGCGAGGCGCTGAGCAGTACGCCGGTGGCGATCGGCAACGGTGCGTGGGATCCCAAACGAGTGCTCGGTGAGGCCACCGTGTATGCGGACGGCTCCGCGCTCTTCACGGTACCCGCCCGCACGCCCGTGTACTTCCAGGCGCTGGATGGACGCGGCCGCATGGTCCAGACCATGCGCAGCTGGAGCACGTTGCAGCCTGGCGAGACACGTTCGTGCATCGGTTGCCACGAGCACACGAATTTCGCTCCGCCCTCCACCGGCTCGCTGGCACTGGCCGCGGGCCCTGAACAGCTGACAGGCTCGGCGCGCGGCTTCAGTTACCCACGGGATGTGCAGCCGATCCTTGACCGCCACTGCACCGTGTGTCACTACCAAGCTGTCCGGCTGGACGGCCAAGACCTCGAGCGTGCCCGCTCGGACAACACCCGGTCGCAGGGGCACGCGTCGTTCAGTCTGCGCGGTGATCCGGTGTTGGACACGGTGGCCAAACGCTACTGGAGCGAAAGCTATCTGGTGCTGACTGGCAGTCGGCGGGCGGTGACTGCGGGTGGTCCGCCCACGTTTACGGGTCAACCGAACGCGTGGGTGAACTGGATCTCGGTCCAGTCGCGACCGACGCTGCTGCCCCCGGGGTTCGCCGGGTCCGCGACGAGCCGGCTCATCGCGCTGCTGGAAGCGCCGCATTACGACGTCGCGCTGTCCGCGGAGGAACTTGGCACGATCGCTTGCTGGATCGATCTGGCGGTACCATTTTGTGGTGACTATGAGGAGTCTCAGGCGTGGGAGCCGGACGAAGTGGCCAGGTACCGCCACTTCCTCCAGAAGCGGCGCAGCTGGGAATCCCTGGAACGTGCCCACATCGAGGGATTGCTCGCGTTCCCGGCGCCGTAGTGGGGCGTATAATGAGCGGACAATCCACACACGGGAGTTGCGATGGTGCTCAGCAAGCCCTGTTCCTTTCACCTGCCCTGGTGTCTCGCCGTATGGGTCGTGTGGGGCACGACGTGGTGCGCGGCGGGAGCCAGTGACGACCGCCCGGACCGCCCCTCGTTCAATCGCGACGTGCGGCCGATCCTGGCAGCCAACTGTCTTGCCTGTCACGGGCCCGACGACAACGCCCGCGAGGCGGATCTGCGGCTGGACACGGTGCAGGGCGCGACGGCCGATCTGGGTGGATACCAGGCCATCGTGCCGGGCGATCCGGAGGCGAGCGAACTGCTGCGCCGCGTCGCAAGCGACGACGATGACGAGCGCATGCCGCCGCCGGAATCCAACAAGACGCTGACGGCGGCGGAACGGGAGACGCTGCGGCAGTGGATTGCGGACGGGGCCGCCTATGCACAACACTGGGCCTTTGTCGCGCCCCAGCGTCCCGCCGTCCCGGAGGTCGACGATCCGCGTTTCGCCGGCTGGTCCCGCACCGCGGTCGACCGCTTCATCCTGGAGCGCATGCTGCGCGAAGGACTCACGCCGAACCCCGAGGCGGACGTGGATACCCTGATCCGCCGCCTGTTTCTGGATCTGATCGGTTTACCCCCCACGGTCGAGGAAGCGCAGTCCTGGCGCCTCCGGCTGCGCGAGGCGCAGGCGACGGAGGGCGGCGTGATGGAAGAAGGCTATCAGCAGCTGGTCGATCACTTGCTGGGCTCACCGCACTATGGAGAACGCTGGGCCCGCAAGTGGCTCGATCTGGCTCGCTACGCCGACACCAATGGCTACGAAAAAGATCGCCCGCGCACGATGTGGCCCTACCGCGACTGGGTCATCCGCGCGCTGAATGCCGACATGCCGTTCGATGAGTTCACGATCCAGCAGCTGGCGGGCGACATGCTGCCGGACGCTACCACCGATCAGCTGATCGCGACCGGCTTCCACCGCAACACCATGCTCAACGAAGAAGGGGGCATCGACCCGCTGGAGTTCCGCTTCTACGCCATGACCGATCGCGTCGCGACGACCGCCACGACGTGGATGGGGTTGACGATGGGCTGCGCGCAATGTCACACGCACAAGTACGACCCGATCACGCACCGCGAGTATTACCAGGTCATGGCGCTGTTGAATAATGCCGACGAGCCGGATCTGGAGCTCTGGGACGCGGCGGAGGAGCAGGTGTACCAGCGGCAGCGCGAGGAAGCCGCGGACCTGCTGGCCCAGCTCCCGCAACAGTGGCCGCTGCCCGACGGGGCGAACCCGGCCGATCGCCACGACGTGGTGCAGCGGGCGTTCGAAGCGTGGGTTGCCCGCGAGCGAGCGGCCACGCGGCAGTGGATCGAGCTGTGCCCGGACCGGGCGACATCGAACCTGCCGCTGTTGACCGTCCAGGCGGATCAGTCGGTGTTCGTGTCCGGCGATATCACGAAGGATGACACGTACGAACTGGACTTCACCGACGTGCCGGCGGGCATCACGGCCGTGCGGCTGGAAGTGCTGCCCGACGCACGGCTGCCGGCCCGCGGCCCCGGCCTGACCTACTTCGAAGGTCCCAAAGGCGATTTTTTCCTGGGCGAGTTTCGCGTGCTGCGCGAGGACCAGACGCTGCCCATCTCGCGCGCGACGGAAAGTTATGCCAAGAACCATTTCGGCGCCCTGCCGGTCTCGGCGCAGCTGGCGACCGACGGGGATCCGCAAACCGGCTGGTCGTGTGCGGACCGCTACGGTGAGCCGCACCAGGCGGTGTTCGTGCTGCAGGAGCCGTTGGCGGCGGCGGGCCCGCTGCGTGTGACGATGCGGTTCGGACGCCACTTTCCTGCGTCGCTGGGCCGTTTCCGGCTGGCGGTGACCACGGATCCGCGTGGGGCCGAGGCCCGGTCGCTCCCGCGGGAAGTGGAGCAGGTCTTGACGGTTGAGGACCGTCACTGGACCGCGGCGCAGCGCGATCAGGTGTGGGAGACCTTCCTGTTGTCCGCACCCGAACTGAAGGAACCCGCGGCGCGGATCCACGCGCTGCTGCGGCGGCCGACGGTCCCGGCGGCGCTGATCCTGCGCGAGCGTCCGCCCGAGCATCCGCGACCAACGCACGTACATCGGCGCGGCGAATTCCTGCAGGCCACGGAGGAAGTCACCGGGGGCGTACCGGCCTTCCTGCCGCCGCTGCCCGCGGACACGCCGCACAATCGGCTTGCCTTCGCCCGCGCGCTGGTGTCGCCGGACCATCCGTTGACGGCCCGCGTGCAAGTGAATCGCCACTGGGCGGCGCTCTTCGGACGCGGACTGGTTCGGACGGAAGGTGATTTCGGCGTGCAGGGCGAACCCCCCACGCACCCCGAGTTGCTCGACTATCTGGCCGTGGAGTTCATCGAGCGGGGCTGGTCCGTCAAGCAACTGCATCGACTCCTGGTGTGCAGTGCCACCTATCGCCAGTCGGCCCAGGTCACGCCCGACCAGCTGGCGCGCGATCCGCAGAACCGCTGGCTGAGCCGTTTCTCGCGCGTGCGGGTCGACGCCGAGTTGGTGCGGGACATTGCGCTGCGCGCCAGCGGGCTGTTGGTGCCCACGCTCTACGGGCCGCCGGTGTACCCGCCGCAGCCGGAAGGAGCCACGGAGACGGCCTACGGCGGTGCCGAGTGGCCGACCAGTTCCGGCCCCGACCGCTATCGACGCGGCATTTACACGTTCCTCAAGCGGACCGCGCCGTACGCGATGTACAACACCTTTGACGCACCGTCCGGAGAAGTCTGCCTGGCGCAGCGCGAGGCGTCCAATACGCCCCTCCAGTCGTTGGCACTGCTCAACGATGCCGTGTTCCTGGAGGCGGCTGAGCATCTGGGAATGCAATTGGCCCAAGTCGCGGGGGGGGATGAAGAGCGGGTGCGGCAGTTGTTTCAGCGCTGCCTGACGCGGGACCCGCGGCCGGCCGAGCTGACAAGCATGCGGGCGTTCGCGGCGCGCCAGCGGGCACGACTGGCCGCCGGCGAGCTTGCAGCGGGCCCGCTGCTGGCCACGCGGCCTGGGCCGGCCGAAAACGCCCCGGATCCGGCGCTGAACACCCAAGCCTTGGGCGAGCAGGCGGTGTGGACGATGTTGGCCCGGGTGGTGCTGAATCTGGACGAGACGATCACGCGTAACTGAGCGGGAGGCAGGACGTTGATGAACTGTCAGGCACACTGGATGCGTCACCGCGGCGCAGCCGCGTCACGACGGTGGTTCCTGGGCCAATGCTCCGTGGGCGTGGGCCGGATTGCCCTGGCCACCCTGCTGGCGGAGCAGTGCGCGCTGGCCGCGGACGATGCGCCGCGGCGCGACCCGTTCGCGCCACGGCCGCCACACTTCGCCGGTCGCGCGAAGGCGGTCATTCACCTGTTCATGGCCGGCGCGCCCTCGCAGCTCGACCTGTTCGACTACAAACCGGCGCTGGTCGCGCACGACGGCAAACCCCTGCCGGCCTCGATCATTGGCGACCAGCGTTACGCCTTCATCCGGCCCGACGCGGCCGTGATGGCGCCGCGCTTTGCCTTTACGCGACACGGGCAATGCGGCCTGGAACTTGGCGAGGTGCTCCCGCAACTCGGCCAGGTCGCGGACGACATCTGCGTCGTGAAATCGGTCACGACGGATCAGTTCAATCACGCGCCGGCCCAGATCTTCTTCAACACCGGCTTCTCCCAGCCCGGCCGACCGAGCATCGGTTCGTGGGTGACCTACGCGCTCGGGGCCGAGTCGCGGGACTTGCCGGCGTTCGTCGTGATGAGCACCGGGGCCGGCATCAGCGGCGGGACCGCCAACTGGTCCAGCGGTTTTCTCCCCACGGTGTATACCGGTGTGCGGCTGCGCAACCAGGGTGACCCGATCCTGAATCTGGCCAATCCCGCCGGTGTGGATGATGCGCTGCAGCGCGACACGATTGATCTGGTCCGCGAACTGAACGAACAACAGCTGACACAGCTGGGCGATCCGGAAATCGCCACGCGGATCAATTCCTACGAGATGGCCTATCGGCTGCAGCGGAGCGCGCCCGAGTTGATGGACCTCGGCAGCGAAACGCAGGAAACGCTCGATCTCTACGGCTGCGACCCGGCGACGCCCTCGTTCGCCCGGGCCTGCCTCATCGCGCGCCGGATGGTGGAACGCGGCGTGCGGTTCATCAACATCTACCACGAGGGATGGGACGCCCACAGCGACGTGGTCGGGAACCACACGAACAACTGCCGAGCCACCGATCGCGGCAGCGCGGCGCTGGTCCAGGACCTCCGTCGCCGCGGCCTGCTGGACTCGACACTGGTCATCTGGGGTGGCGAATTCGGCCGCACGCCGATGGTCGAGACGAACCCGGCGCTCGGCCGCAGCCTGGGACGCGACCACCACCCGCAAGCGTTCACCATGTGGCTGGCCGGCGGCGGCGTGCGCGGCGGCATGACGTACGGGGCGACGGACGACTTCGGATTCCACATCGTGGAGCACCCCGTGCCCGTCGCCGACCTGCAGGCCACGATCCTGCACTGCCTGGGCCTGGATCATCGCCGGCTGACGTTCAAATTCCGCGGGCTCGACTTCCGGCTCACCGGCGTGGAAGAGCACCAGCCGGTGCTGGCGCTGCTGGCCTGACGAGCGCACCGCGCCGTTTGTATGATCCCGGGGGGGACAGAAACATGGGGGACAGAAAAATGGATTTTGAGGGATTTTTCTGTCCCCCATTTTTCTGTCGCGCATTTTCCTTTCCCTTACCCCCATGCGGGAGCGACTGCGCCGTGGTGAGGTCATTCGCCTGGCTCAGGGCCTGACGGAATGATCTTGATGCAATCGGTGAACTGGCCTATCGTACGCACATTGCCCAGTATTGCCCTTTTCCGGTCCCTACGGGAAACGCTCGATGACTTCCCCTGTGCGTTTGAGCCAGCGCGCGCTGTGGGCCGCTGGCCAGCCGATCAGCGACTTGATGGCGCGGGCGCTGGCCGACCCGACGCTGATTTCCCTGGCTGCCGGTTTTGTGGACCAGCAGTCGCTGCCGGTCGCCGCCACGCGCGAAGCGCTGGCCGGTCTCTGTGCGGAGGAATCGGCGGCGCGGGCGGCGTTGCAGTACGGCACCACCTTGGGCTATCGTCCGTTGCGCGAGGCGATCGTCGCCGACTTGCGCGCTCGTGACGCGGACTGTCCGGACATTGCGCTGGACCAGGTGATCATCACGGCGGGCAGCAACCAGTTGCTGCATTTGGTGAGCGACACGCTGTTGAATCCCGGCGACATCGTCCTCTGTGCGGCTCCCACGTACCTCGTGTATCTGGGGACGCTGAGCAATCTCGGCGTCCGCTCGGTCGGTGTCGCCGTGGATCAGGACGGCGTGGTGCCCGAGGCGCTGCACGAGACGCTGCAGCAGTGTGCGGCGCGGGGCGAGCTGTCGCGCGTCAAAGCAATCTATCTGGTCCCCTACTTCGACAACCCCTGCGGGGTGACGATGCCGCTGGCACGCCGTCGTGAGGTGGTCGAGATCGCCAAACGCTGGTCGACTGTGCAGCAGATTCACGTGATTGCGGATGAAGCGTATCGTGACCTCCGGTACGAAGCGGCCGACGTCGCCAGCATGCTCACGGTCGATGAGGACGGGGACACCGTCATTGTCACCGGGACGTTTTCGAAGTCCTTTTCACCCGGCCTGCGCGTGGGCTGGGGAATCCTGCCGCGAGCACTCGTTGAGCCCGTGTGCAGCCAGAAGGGCAACAACGACTTTGGCTCGCCCAACTTCAACCAGCACCTGATGCAGGCATTGCTGACGCGGGGGCTGTTCGCCGCGCACCTGGAGCGGATCCGGCCCGTGTACCGGGAGAAGCGAGACGCCCTGCTGCGTGCCTTGGAGACGCATTTCGGCGCGTTGGACGACGTGCAGTGGCGGGTGCCGGCGGGCGGTTTGTACGTGTGGCTGCAGTTGCCGCCGGGCATCTCGACCGGGCCGAGCGGCGGGCTGTTTGACGCGGCCCTGCAGGAAGGCGTGCTGTATGTCCCGGGAGAGTTCTTCTATCCGAATCTGGGTGAACCGGCGTGCGAGAACACGCTCCGCCTGAGCTTCGGAGTGCAGGCCCTCAACCAACTCGACCGCGGCGTGGCCGCCTTGGCCCGGGCCTTGCACGACAGCGCCGTGCACGACTACTCGGCCATGACGAGTGACCAGTCCAACTGACGGATCGGTGCGATGACACTCTTCGATCGATACCTGCTGCGCACGTTCTTGCGCGTGCTGCTGGTCAGTTTCATCAGCCTCACGGGGCTCTACATTATCATCGACCTGTTCGGGAACCTGGAGGAGTTGCTGGCGTATGCCGAGCGGGAAGGGAGCCTGCTGCAGGTCGTGGCCAGCTACTACGGCGCGCGTGTGCTATCCTTCTTCGATCGGACCAGCGGCCTGCTGGCCTTGCTGGCCGCCATCTTCACGATCACGTGGTTTCAGCGAAGCAACGAACTGACGGCCGTGATGGCCGCCGGGATTCCCAAGTGCCGCATTGTCCGGCCCCTGATCGCCGCCTCGGTCGCGGTCGCGGTACTGGCGGCCGCGAATCGCGAGCTGGGACTGCCCCCGGTGCGCGACAAGCTGGGACGCAATGCTCAGGACTGGTTGGGCGAACGCGCCCAGCGACTCACCCCGCGCCGCGACAACCGGACGCGCATCCTGATTGCGGGACGCGCGACCGTGGCCGCCGGGCGTCAGATCGTGCAGCCGAGCTTCCGGCTCCCGGCGGCCTTCGCCCCCTTCGGACGACAGCTCGTGGCGCGCGAAGCGTCCTATCAGCCAGCCGGGCCCGAACATCCCGGTGGCTACCGACTCGATGGTGTCACGCAGCCGGCCAATATCGCGGACCTGCCCACCGGTTACGCCGACGACCAGCCGGTGATCCTCACGCCGCGCGACCATTCGTGGCTGGCACCCGACCAGTGTTTCGTGGTCAGCGACGTGACGTTCGAACACCTGGGCAGCGATGCAGCATGGCGCCAGTACGCGTCCACGAAGGAGTTGCTCGGCGCGGTCCGTAATCCCAGCCTCGACTACGGCGCCGACACACGCGTCGAACTCCACCGCCGGTTCGTCCAACCCCTGCTGGATGTCACGCTGCTGTTCTTGGGCCTGCCCCTGGTCCTGGCACGCTCGAGCCGCAATCTTTTCGTGGCGGCTGCCCAGTGCCTGCTGCTGATGCTGGCCTTCGTGGTCGTCGTGCTGACCTGCCAGACGATTGGCAACACGGTCCTGGTCAGCCCGGCGTTGGCCGCCTGGCTCCCGCTCATGGTCTTCGTGCCCCCAGCCTACGTCGCCGCCGCACGCCGCTGGGAATAAGCGCGTCGCTTGAAGATCGAACATTGAACATTGAACATTGAACATTGAACATTGAAGGAAGGGGGAAGGGGGAAGGGGGAAGGGAGGGCGAGGCGATGTTGGGAGGGCGAGGCTCCTGCCGAGCCGGGAGGGCGAGGCTCCTGCCGAGCCGGGAGGGCGAGACGCCTGCCGAGCCGGGAGGGCGAGGCTCCTGCCGAGCCGGGAGGGCGAGACGCCTGCCGACCTCCCATTCAACGTTCGATGTTCAATGTTCAATGTTCAATGTTCAAGCGCAGCGCTCGGCGGCTTCGACCAGCACGCCCAGGTTCTCCGGGCGGACGCGCGGCGGCACGGAACAGGCGCTCGAGAGGATGTATCCGCCGCCCGGACTGCCGACGCTCAACCGCCACACCGCATCCTGCCGGACTTCTTCGGGGGTTTTGGCGAGCAACGTATGAACGGGGTCGATGTTGCCCTTGAAGAAGATGCGGTCGCCCACGCGCCGCTTGGCATCGGCCAGATCCACCGTGCCCAGCGGTGGCGGATCGAGCGTGTCGATGCCGTCCAGCCCGGTGGCCACCATCAGTTCCAGCCGGTCGCCGATCTTGCCGCAGGTGTGCGTATAGACCACCGCGCCGGTCTGCCGGACCGCGTCGACCACGCGGGCTTCGTACGGCAGCACGAATTCCTCGTACTGGTGCGGTGCGATGAACCCGCCGCCGGCGAAGGCCGATGAGATGAGCACGGCGTCGATCCCTCGCGCGGCCTGGCGGCACGCCAGATCCATTGTGCCGGCCGTG
>JALOQX010000141.1 GCA_025459265.1 Pirellulaceae bacterium
TGTTGGGGTAGCCAGCGTGGCACACCCTACGTCACCGTGTCCATGGAGAAAAGCCATGTCCTATCATACACAGAAGCGCTGCGCCACACGTCCGCGAGGTGCGTCCCCGTCGTGCGAGAGTGTCTCCGATAAACGAAGGCTGTTACTGCTGTGGATACAGCACATCTACGATGGCCGAATCGAAAACATTCGAGTGAGGGCCGGCGAGCCGTTCGAGTACTCCTCCTCCGCTCACATCGCGACGATTGACTTCCGCAGCTGGTCTAGTCTCATCCAGACTCCCGAACCCCTTCCGGAGTCGGAGTATCTGACGCATGAGGAAGTCCAGCGTCTGCTGGACTACTTCGATGAGGCGGCGAACTGCGAGATCGCATCCATCGAGATCGAAGGTGGGCTGCCTGTCCGGATCAACGTTCGGCGGTGAGCACGCGCGCCAACTCGACCGCGGCGCTGCCGGGGTCATGCCAACGCCCCGGTGGCGGCCGGGACTGAGCGGCTGGGCTCTGGGACACGGTGTCCGTTGTTACGACGAAATCGTCACAACCCGAGGCTATGTGGAACGAGGTGGTGTGGGTGGTGGGAAGGCGGGGCTCCGGTGGGTGTCGAATCCGCCCGGAGGATGGCTCACCGGGAGCCCCGCCAAGTCTCACCGGGGTGCGCGGAACGGCGCTTGTGTCACTCGGTGGCAGGGAGCACGTGATCGCTCACCGGTGGGCGGACACGACCTGACCTTGTGTTGACTCTGCTCTTGCTGCACGACGTAGGACCAATATGTATCGCCCCCAGGATTCCAACACGAGTCTCCATAACAAGGGCCTCATGGATTGGCTGAGACGCAGGTTCCACCGCGGGAGAGAACGTCCGCGAGATAAGCGCGCCCGTCGTGGTGCGCCGTCGATCGCCACGTCGCCCACCGAGACAAACGGGCGACCTTCCAAGAAGAGACGGCGGCGTCGACGCTCCAGGTACGCCGGTATCAAACACCAACTCAAGGAGTTCGCGTCTTGCGAGATCGAAAATCCTCCACGTTGTTGACGGAGCCGGTACGCGACAGGGGCCCCTCCCGGCTGCGTCCGTCCAACGGTAAGCAGCCGCCGGATGATGCCAGTCGTCGGATCTGCGATCCGGGCCCCATCCCGACCGAGTATTTGCGGGTACCGGGATTCATCGAGCGGGTCATGGACGAGTGCCTGGCGACGGCGCCCTACCCGAATATCGTCATGGCATTTGCCGGGGCGCTGGCCCTGCAGGCGTTTCTGGCGGGTCGGAAGGTGCGGGATCCGGGGGACAATCGGACCAACCTGTACCTACTGGGCCTGGCCCACTCGTCGGCGGGCAAAGACTGGCCTCGCAAGCTCAACACACGCATCCTGCAAGCCATTGGGCTGGTGGACTGCCTGGGCGAGCGGTTTGCGAGCGGTGAAGGGATCGAGGATGCCCTCCACCGGCGCCCGTGTCTGCTCTTTCAGACCGACGAAATCGATGGCATCCTCCAGTCCATCAACAAGTCGTCGGAATCGCGGTACGAGAACATCATGAGTACGCTCTTGACAATGTACTCGCGCGCGAACACCGTGTACCCCATGCGTCGCAAGGCCGGCCAAGATGCACCCGGCGTCATTGACCAGCCGTGCCTGACGATCTTCGGGACCGCGATCCCGAATCACTACTACCGGGCGCTGTCGGAGCGGATGCTCACCAACGGGTTCTTCGCCCGCATGCTGATCCTCGAGAGTCATTCCCGCGGTGACGGACAGGAGCCGGAGTCCCGTGACCTGCCCGCCTCGTTGCTGGAGATCGCCCGCTGGTGGGCAGACTTCCAGCCGAGCGGCGGCGACCCAGCATCGCGTCATCCGCAGCCGCTGACGGTCAGCCAGAACGAGGAGGCTCGGGAGATCCTGATCGCGGCGCGTAGGGCGGCCGACGCGGGCTACGCGAAGGCCGAAGCTGACGACGACTCGGTCGGCACGACCGTGTGGGGCCGCGTCAACGAACACGTCCGGAAACTGGCGCTCCTGTACGCGATCAGCGCCAACCATCGGGCTCCTTGCATTGACCGTGCGGCTGCCGAATGGGCCGCGCAGTTTGTCCTGCACGGCACGCGCCAGATGCTGTTCATGGTCCAGCGTTACGTGGCCGACAGCCCGTTTCATGCGGAATGCCTGAAGTTCAAGGAGCAGCTGCGGCGGGCTCCGGACCGCAGACTCCCCCATAGTGTGCTCCTCAAACGCATGAAAACCGACGCGCGCGCGCTCGAGAGCATCGTCACCACGCTCGAACAGCAGGGCGACATCGCGATCCATACCACCGCCACGCCCGGTCGACCGGGCAAAGAATACGAGCTGCTGGAAGATACGGAAGCGAGTCGTCACGGGAGGAAGAAAACACGATGAGTGGGAAAGTAGTCCCTGGTGCCGGTACGTCCAACATGGTGAAAGTGGGGGAAAGAGGGTGAAAGTAGGTGAATGAAGTGCAGACCGTAAGTCTTGATACAACAACACACTTTCTTCTTCTTTCTCTTCTTTCCTCCCACTCCTCATGCGCCGTCCCACAGGCACGTTGGGGTGTGTCCGCGTGTGATGGGGGGTGAAAGAAGAAAGAAGGTGCCCCGTGCGTTCCCCGGAGTGGGACCACTCTGGAAAGGAACCCGACTGAGATCGTCCTGACCCCTCGCGTGATGGCACGGTTCTGTTCCCTGCATCCTGACGTAAGGAGACTACGATGACACGTCACGCACCCCCGGCTGACGCCCCGACGGTCGACCGAGAGTTGCTCAAGAGCACGGAGGTCGCCCGCATGCTCTCGATCGGGACCCGCACCCTGTGGCGCTGGTCGCGGTCGGGCAAGATGCCGGCACCGGTGATCATTGCGGATGGCACGGTCCGATTCCGCGCGGCGGACATCCTGGCCTGGGTCTCGGACGGCTGTCCGCCGATGACGAAATGACCGCGCGCGAAACGATGACTCGCGTCACCTGCAGGACGAGACGACCTTGGCGCCGACAGCTAGCCCCCCAACCGAGCTAGCTCGAGGAGCTTGTGTGCCCGACCGTGCGTCAACGAACTCTCGTACGGCACGAAGTGTCCGTCTACAATACAGCGACATGCCCACCGCCCGCTCACCGCGGCGCGGTGCCTGGGTGCGTCGCCGGGAACGCACCGACCGCAGAGGAGCAGAACACGTGGCCAGCATCTACCGACGCACCCGATCCTATCCGCTGCCCGCTGGCGCCGACATCACGGAGCGCGCGCGCAAAGCAACGGCCGCCGAACTCCAGCAGGCGCCGGCAGCCCGCACGGTCGTCGAGCGGATCGTCAAATGGACGGACGGGAAGGGCCGCAAGCGCCGGGGCGTCCTGAACGCCGCCGGCGACCGCGTGGTGGTCGAGAGCGGCAGCTATCTGATCAGCATCTGGAACGCGCAGGGCAAACGTGAGGTCGTCAATAGCGAGACCACCGATCGGGACGCGGCCGAGCAAATCGCCCGGAAGCTGGAGGCCGACGTGGCGCTACGCAAACGCGGCGTGATCGACGCCACACAGGAACGTGTGAGCCAGGAAAGCCGCAAGCCGGTGGCCGACCACATCGCCACGTTCCGGTCCATGCTGGAAGCTGCGGGTCGCGACAAGAAACATATCGACACGACCATCAAGTACATCCAAGTCGTGACGGCCGGCCTACCCACAGCCGCCCACATCACGGCCGATGTCGTAATCACCTACGCCGCGGACCTTCAGGCGAAGGGCAAATCAGCCCGAACCGTCCAGGCGGTGTTGACGGCGGCCAAGACGTTCACCCGCTGGCTGGCGCGCCACGGTAAGCTCCCGGCCGACCCCCTGACGGCCGTCGCCAAGCCGAGCCCTCAGCAGGACCGCCGTCGGGAGCGCAGGATGCTCCTGCCCGAGGAGTGGGACTGGCTGCGTGTGACGACCGCTGCGGGGCCACAGCGGTTCAACATGACGGGCCACGAGAGGATGTTGCTCTACGCGACCGCGATCCAGACCGGACTGCGCGCGAGCGAACTGGCCAGTCTCACCCGCGGACGTCTGTTCCTCGACCAGGATCAGCCCTATGTGACCGTGGGTGCCCACACCACGAAGAACAAGCAAGACGCCCGCCTATATATCCAGACCGAGCTGGCCACGCTGCTCAAGCAGCACATCGCCACCAAGGCTCCGGGAGCCAAGGTGTTTGCCATGCCCAACATTTCGAATGTGTCGCGCATGCTGAAGTCCGACCTGAGCGACGCCCGGCGCGCGTGGCTCAGAGCAGCACAGGGCCCCGAGGAGCGCACGGCGCGGAACGACTCCGACTTCCTGAGAGAAACGAACCACGAAGGCGAGCAGTTCGACTTCCACGCGCTGCGGCACACCTGCGGGGCGTGGTTGGCCATGTCGGGCGTGCACCCCAAGGTCGTGCAGACCGTCATGCGGCACTCGGCCATCACGCTCACGATGGATACCTACGGCCACCTGTTTCCGGGGCATGAGGCCGACGCAGTCGGTCGACTCCCCGGCATGTTCGGCGCGCCATCCCCTGCGCTGCACGCGACCGGGACGGACGGCAAAGGAGTTACGTCCGCGTTCTTGCCAGCAAATCGCCAGCAGTTACGCGGCGAAGCATGTCATCACGTGGCGAAGCGCGGCAACACGGCCGACGCACAAACTCAGAACCAGTGTGAACGTAACATCTCGCCAGATAGAGAATTAGGCGACGCGCGGCGAGATGTGGCGAGACCAGGCAAAAGTGCCCCCCATTGGACTCGAACCAATAACCCTCTGATTAAGAGTCAGATGCTCTGCCAATTGAGCTAGGGGGGCTGTGCGGCGCCTCGGGGCGGCCGTGCGCTGCCGGCTGCGCAAGGCGCGCCAGCATGCGTGCACGAGGCGCCCCCACGCGCCGGTCCGTAAGCGTACCAGGAATCGTTGTTGGGGCAAGCCCTCTCGCACGATTCCCCACGCCGGCTCGCCGCTCCGTCACGACTCCAGCAGCTCCAGCCGACGCTGCGCCTCCCGCTTGCCGATCCCGCGCAGGGCCACAAGCGACGCCAACTGCTCGGCGCGCGGACGCGTCTTGCCATGCTCCCAGTTGTAGATGGTCAGCGACGAGACGCCCACCAGCCGGGCGTAGTCGGCCGCCGACAATCCCAGGCGCTCGCGCTGCGCCCGCACCGAGCGGGCGGAGAACCGCACACTCTCGGCCGGCTCCTCCACCTGCGACGTGTCCGCCAACCGCTTCTTTTCCTGCGCTTGGAGAAACGAGATCTTCTTCTCCTGATCGCGCAGTTGTCGCTTCAGATTGGCAATATCTCGACGGTACTGCGCCACCGCCTGCTTGGTCGCCGAGGTTTCTGACTTCACTTCCTTCCGCGCCAACCGCAAGATTTCTTGTTTGATCGCGGCAGCAAAATTCGGCATTACATGCTCCTCTATATGTCTGAGCGATATTCGCCCCGATTCCAAATACCCCTTTCCCACGGTGGCAATTATAAGGTATGCGGCACCGCTGCGTATGCCTGCTACGGGTGGAACGCTGCTCCACCACCCGCAAACTGGACAGATTTTCACCTCACCCGCCGCCAGTCGTAGCGCGTCGAGCCATCCTGATCCAGCAACAGGAGCCGTTTTTCGTCGAGTTCCAGGATTTCCTCGTTGACTCGGTCGCCCATGGTCTTGAGGATCATATTGACGCGCCGCTCCGGCCGGCCGCGGATGGTCCGCTTTTCCAGCCGGCCCTGACGCAGCGCCCAGACCATGTCGAACTCAAGCCGTGAGGCGAACAGCGCGGCCTTCATACCGCTCAGCTCCACCACCATGCTCCCCGTGCCGTCCGCGTTCAACACCATCGTGCGCTTCCCCTGGTAATCGTCCGCCCAGGTTCCGACCACCAGCCGGTTCATCCGCTCATCCACCTCGTTCGCCGTCTCGGCCGGTCCCTTGGGCTTGGCCGCCGCCGGACGCGCCGGTTGGGCAGGCGGCGTTGGGGACACGCGAGGTGTCGCAGGTGACGCCTCCACACCCGACCACGGGTGATCGGCCACCACCTGCCACACCGTCTCCTGAATCACGCGTGCCACGTCGTCCGCGACCGGCTCATACGCGGCGACCGGCAGGCCAAGGGGCGAGTCCCGCCACAGCGTCGCGTAGAACGTGCAGCCCACGATGTACGAACCGATGTTGTTCAGGTGAATCTCGTCGGTATAGACCGGCGCGATGCCCGTCAGCCCTGCCACGGGCTGCGTCTTCCACCGACGGTCCAGCTCGAACATCACGTCACCCACCGGCACCAGGAATACGCGCTGTGCGGCACCAGGCAGCTCGCGGCGCACCGCCTGGACCAGCCGCTGGAAGTAATCCCGCGTCTCATTGGTCCCGTCCCACTGCCCGGTGTACTCGCGCTGCCACAGTTGCGGATAGTCGAAAGCGGCGTCCCGAGCCAGTCGCCGCGGCCAACGCGCGTAAATGTACACGCGCAGCTGCGGATTGCGTTCGAGCGCCGGGCCGACCAGTTGCTTCACGCATGCCAGATCGCCACCGGCTCCCTCCAGATGACGGTCAAACGGCTGCAGGACCAGCACATCCCACGTGTGATCGCGCAGCGCCTGCGGGTAGTAACCAAAGGGCGCCTCCTGAAACCCGTCCTCCGGATGATCGCGAATCCACTCCAGTGGCGCGCCCGGGATCATGTGCCTCCCCCACACCAAGGGCAGACCACGCGTTTCGGCCAGCTGAGCCAGACCGCGGTAATTGATCGTGTCTGTGACGCTGTTGCCGATGAAATACACGCGGAGCGGCGCCGCCTCCTGGGCCCTCGCCCACGGCCCGGGCACCATGACTGCACAACAAAGCAGTGGGGCCAGCACCAAACGTTGCCTCAACATCCGGACCTCCTTCGACTCGGCGCACCACGCTGAGGACCGTCCCCTGCGGGGCGGTGCATGATCATTCTCCGACGTCCATCTCCAGCTGCCGCATCTTGCGATACAGGTTGGCGCGGTGCAAGCCCAGCCGTTCGGCGGCACTCGTCATATTCCCTTGTGCCTGCTGAATATGCTGCTGGATGTACTGGATCTGGAACTCCCGCGTCGCCTCGCCCAGGTTCAGCTGTCCGGCCATCCAGGCGGGGTCGGTGCCGCGCGGCGAGAGGGTGAAAGCCAGGTCGTTGGCGTCGACCTTGTCGTCCTGGGTGAGGTACACGATACGTTCCATCAGGTTGCGCAGTTCGCGCACGTTTCCGGGCCAGGGATGGCTGAGCAGTCGTTTCCGGGCCGCGGCGGTGAGTCGCGGCGGTTTGCGGCGGGCCTGGCGCGCGAAGTCCGCCAGGAACTGGTCGGCCAGCAGCAGGACATCGTCCCCCCGCTGGCGCAGCGGAGGCAGTTCGAGCACGACGACGTTGAGTCGAAAATACAGGTCTTCGCGGAATCGGTGCTGCCGCACGAGCTCGGCCAGCTGCTGGTTGGTGGCCGCCAGCACGCGCGCATTGGTGGCGACGGAGGTGGACCCGCCGACGCGGACGACGAGTTTTTCCTCAAGCACGCGTAGCAGCTTGGCCTGCCCGCCCAGACTCATGTCGCCAATCTCGTCAAGAAACAACGTGCCGCCCGACGCCAGTTCGAACTTGCCGATCCGCCGCTCGCGGGCATCGGTAAAGGCCCCCTTTTCGTGTCCAAAGAGCTCACTCTCCAGGAGCGTCTCCGGCAGCGCCGCGCAGTTGACCGCAATGAACGGCTCGCGCCGGCGACGACTCCCGTAGTGAATGCTCCGCGCAACGACCTCCTTGCCCGTCCCATGCTCGCCCAGGATCAACACGGCCAGCTCGGTCCCGGCCACGCGCGCGATGGTCGACCGCAGGGCGTCCATGGCGGGACACGTGCCGATCAATTGCACGCCGGCCGCCGCCTGGTCCGCCATCTGGTTGCGCGACTTGAGCAGCTGCTCGTACTCCCGTGTGTTCTCCAGCAGCACCGCGGCGTGCGCAGCCAGCTCGATCAACGCCGTCTGGTCGTCGTCTGTAAAGTTGCCGACCCGCTTGTTGATCAGCTCAAACGCACCGAACAGCGTTCCGGCACGTCCGCGCAGCGGAACACACAACAGTGTCCGCGTCTGAAATCCCAGTTGCTGGTCCACGCGCCGGTCGATGTCCTGCTGGCCGGCATCGCGATCCACACGCCGCGGCTCGCCGGTGTGAATCACCTGCCCGACGATCCCGGTATCGTCCGGGATCCGCAACTCGCCTCCCTCGACGCCCAGGGCGGGCCGCCCGACGAGTGTCTTCGAATCGCGGTCCCACAGGAACACGCTGGCACGCTCGGCGCCCAGTAGCCGGGTGGAAGCCTCGGCGATCTTCTCGAGCAGCGTGTCCATCTCGAGCGACGGGCCCCACGGCACCGACAGGCCGAGGATTGTCTCGAGCCGCTCGATCCGATGCTGCCGCCGGGCACGGCCGCTGACGACCCGCCAGCCGGCCGCCAGCCACGCGGCCAGCTGCTCAACACGCTGCGCTACGCCGGCACTGGGCCTCGGCGTGGCGCGCAGCGCCAGCACGGCCGCCGTGCCCGGCCGTTGCAGCAGGGGTGTCGCCACCCACTCGTCGCGCCGCAGCGTGCGCCCTTCGTCCAACGCGTCCGACAACAGGTCCACGGGCAACGCGGCCTGGGGTCCACAACTCGCTTCGCTCCGCCACCGGCCGCGTTCGAACACCGCCAGCACGGCCCCGGTTACATCCAGTCGCGCGCACAACCCGCGAAAGGCCTGCTCCCAGAACTGCGCCGGTTCCTCGCTGGCCGCCGCCAATTCCAGCAGGTTTTCCAACATCACGGTCGCATCGTACGACATGGCCCGACCCCTGCGATGAGATCATTCTGACGACACCCAACATTGCAGACTGTCGTCATGTGGATATGCTATCGTAACAGGCCATCCGGACCGCTGCCAATGCGGCCGCTGGAGCGCCGGTGCCGCTGGTGCCTGGTCATGGTCGGAGATGGGGGTCGGGCTGCAATGTGGTGGTGGGCTGGGATCGGACGGCCGACAACGTGTTTCTACCAAACGCGTGCGATGCAATTGACAAGGCCACACGGTGGTCCACCGGTCAGAAGTCACGGAGCCTTGTCAGGGGGGAGCGTACACAGCACACTGTGGGTCTTGCGAAGTCCGAGGCGGCCGCCATCGTGACGCTGGAGAGACGTGCATGGGCCTATTTGACGGCAAGAAGGGGCTGATCCTGGGCGTAGCGAACGATCGCTCGATCGCCTGGGCGATTGCCGAGTTCATCATGAAGGAGGGGGGGGAGTGCGGATTCACGCACCTGCCGGATCGCCCGGACGACCCGAAACGCAAGAACCGGCGTCGCGTCGCGCAGTGTACTGAGCAGTACCAGCAGGCGCGGTTCCTGGTACCGCTGGACGTACGCGACGACAGCAACATTGCCGCTGTCATGGAGCAGACGGCAGACACGTTCGGCACGATCGACTTTCTGCTGCATTCGATCGCGTATGCCGATCGCGAGGATCTCAAGCGTGACACGGTCGAGACGAGTCGGGACGGGTTCACGCTGGCGATGGAGATCAGTGCCTACAGCCTGATCGCGGTGTCCAACGCCGCCAAGGAGATCCTGAGCCCTCGTTCGGCGATCGCGACGATGACGTATTTCGGGGGCGAGAAGTGCGTGCCGGGGTACAACATCATGGGCGTCTGCAAGGCGGCCTTGGATGCGATTGTCCGTTATCTGGCCTTTGACCTCGGCCCGCGGGGGATTCGCGTCAACGCACTCAGCGCCGGTCCACTCAAGACATTGGCCGGCTCTGCGGCCGGCGTGGGCGACATGCTGGGCCTCTACGCCCACATGGCCCCGTTGGGGCGCAACGTCACGCATGAGGAAGTGGGTAAGACGGGGGCGTTCCTGCTCTCCGATCTCTCGGACGGAATCACCGGCGAGATTCTCCACATCGATGGCGGCTACAACGCGATGGGCTCGCCCGGCCGCCTGCTGGATCTGATCCGCACCGCCACGGCGTGAGCCGAGTTCTGGCATGGTCGAATGCACATCCGTCGCCGTGGCCGTTGTCCAACACGCAGGTTGCTTCCTGGTGGGCCAGCGACCATCGGACCAGCCACTGGGCGGTCTCTGGGAATTCCCCGGCGGCAAGGTCCAAGAGCACGAATCGCCGCACGCGGCCGCGGCACGGGAATGCCACGAGGAAACCGGTCTGCGCGTCGTCGTCACGCAGCGATTGATGGTTCACCAACAGGCGTATCCGCACGGCATGATCAGGCTGCACTTCTTTGCCTGCCGGCCGGCCCACGGGGCGTGCGAGCCGCGCGCCCCATTCCGCTGGGTGCCGCGTGATGAGCTCGCGCGGCTCGACTTCCCCGCAGGGAATCGTCCTCTGCTTGACTACCTCTTGCAGTAGCGTGCTAGCAGGCAGCCGAGACGCCCGGGAAAAATCGGTCTAGGTCGCCGTCGGCGGATCGGGTAGTCTCTGCGGGCCTTTCAGGGAGTGAAAACGGCATGGATGCTCGACTCTTCCGCGCCGCCGTTCTGGTGGCGGTCGTTTGTGCATTGGGGGCCAACCGTCCGAATGGATCGCGCGGGATGGCCATGTCGGGCGGCAGCTGCCGCTCGCAGCACTTCATCGTGACGGCGCCGACGCCGGCCTTTGCACGGCAGGTGTGCGACGCTGCCGAGCAGTTTCGCCGCGATCTGGCGATCGAGTGGCTGGGTGCCGAGCTGCCGCCGTGGCAGGACGTGTGCCCGATCTATGTCAAGGTGAGTCCCCAGCTGGGTGCCGGCGGCGCGACGACGTTCACGTTCATCAACGGTCAGCCGCGCGAGTGGCACATGGAGATCCAGGGGAGCCAGGAGCGGATCCTGGACAGCGTGCTGCCCCACGAGATCACGCATACGGTCTTCGCCACGCATTTCGGACGGCCTCTGCCGCGGTGGGCGGATGAGGGCGCCTGCACCAGCGTCGAACATGCGAGCGAACGCTTAAAGCAGGATCACCTGCTGATCCAGTTCCTGACCACCAACCGTGGCATCGCTTTCAACCACATGTTCGCCATGAAGGATTACCCGCCCGACATCTTGCCTCTTTACTCGCAGGGCTACAGCCTGGCGCGCTACCTGATCGCGCGCGGCGGCAAGCGGAAGTTCGTCGACTATGTCGGGGACGGCATGCAATGGAACAACTGGACCGCCGCGACGCAGCAGCACTACGGGATCCGGAGCCTGTCGGAGCTGCAGATCAACTGGCTGGAATGGGTCCGCCGCGGCAGCCCGGCGGACAGTGCATCCGCGCCGCCGCGGGTGTCGCAGCCAGCGGCCGATGCAGCTGTGGCTGGCGATCCGCTGCCGCGCGGCCAGGACGCGCCGCCCGCGGATACCGTGGGTCTGCAGCAGCTGGGCAGTGTTGAGTCGACGGCGGGCCTCGATGCGCTGGTGCCGCTGCCGACGGCCGTCTGGCCGCGTCAACCCTCAGCTGCACCGCTGCGCGAGGCGTCCGTACTCCCCGTTGCGATCGCCCCGCTGGACCCGGACGCGAGCTGGTACGAACAGCAGCGGGATGCCGCGCAGCCGCAGCGGCAGGATCCCTCACGATCCGTGGATCTGCGTCCCACGGTGCCGCCACCCGGTGCGCCGCCACAGGGCGGTGCCCGACCGTCCCCGCGCATCTCGCCACGTACGGAGCAAGTCCTCCTCGAGTGGAGCCGACTCGATCGCCCGCAGGACCCGCTGCGCCGCTGAACACGCTCGTGGGACGCACGTCCTCGCGCATCGTGGCGAACGAAGACGTTGGGCCGTCGCTACTTGCGTCTGGTGTCCCGCGATCCTGTGCCCGTCGATCATCGGGCTCGGATATCGTGATCGCCCTCAGCAAGTACCGGGCCGCCGCAGCGCTTAGCGTATGCTCAGCGCTTTCGCAAGCATGTATGATGTGCGACGGCAGGGAGCGCTCCCGACGGATAGGCGGGAACGGCCGCGGAGATCGGCATGCTCCCACCTTGTAGAGGACATCGGAATGCGTCTGACGCTGGGAACCAGGCTTGTTCTCGCGATGGCGGCCATCGCGGCCCTGTCCATCGTGGTCGCCGTCACCGCGATAGTGCTCCTGCACAGGATTGGGACCGACGCTCGCTCCGTGGCGCGCGACAGTCTACCAACGCTCAAGGCCGCAGGAGAAATGCAGATCGCTCTGTCGGACCAGCGGGGCGTGGTCTCGTCGTATATCCTGAGCGAAGGGGATCGCTCCTGGTTGGAGCAGTTGCGGACGGCGAAGGCCGCGTTCAGCGAGTGGTCGGCCCGCGCGGGCGCGGACGCGCGCACCACGGACGAGAAGGAGGTCCTTGGCAGACTCGCCAAGGCTTACGCGGAATACGACGCAAGACGCGAAAAGGCGATACTTCAGTTCGATCGCGGCCAACGAGACGAAGCCGTCTCGACCGTTCGAAATGACGTCTGGCCAGCTTACCACAGGGCATACCATCACGGCGAAGAGCTCATCGACATAATTGATGGCAGACTGCAGTCCGCGGCGGAAAACGCTCAACGGTCAAGCGTCCTCGTCTCCTGGTACGTGTCGCTCGGCTTGACCGTCATCACTGGCCTGGCTGTAGCGCTGGCGTGGCTTCTCGTTCAACGTGTGCTCCTTCCGTTGCGTCACATGGCTGCCGACGCGCGGATTCGCATCGGCTACGAACTGGACGCGGCGGACGAAACGATCGATGATGAAATCCGGTTGGTCGGCAGCTACTTTCGAGCCATCATGGCCGATTCCGCGAACGCGCACACGGCGCTCGCGGAAAGCCAGAGCCGCATGTGGAACGCGGAAAAGCTGGCGGCCGTGGGGAAACTCGCGGCCTCTGTGGCCCACGAGATGCGAAATCCGCTGAGTTCGATGAAGATGTGGTTGTACTCCATCCAGAAAGCGGCTGGTGCGGACCCAACTCTCGATCACAAGTGCCGGATTCTGTCGGATGAGATCAATCGACTGGACGGCATCGTCCGCAGCGTCTTGGAGTTCTCTCGGTCCCCTTCCTTGAAATCTCAGCCGCTCTGCATTACCCGCGTAATCGGCGACACGCTGGTGATCGTGCGCCCGTGGCTCGAAACGAAGAAGATCCGAGTGGTCGAGAGTCACGCCGCCGGACTGCCCCACATCAGGGCGGACTCGGAGCAATTGAAACAGGTGCTTGTCAATCTGTTGAACAATGCCGCCGAGGCGATGCCCGGAGGAGGAGAGCTGTCGATTTCGACGGTTGCCGACGTCGATGCCGACGGTGCCGTGTGCGTCGTTGTGCGGGTTCGGGATACCGGACACGGCATTCCCAAGGAGATTCAGTCCCGCCTGTTCGAGCCGTTTTTCACCACGAAACGCGAGGGGACGGGACTCGGGCTCTGCATCGCGGCCAATATCTTGGCGGCACATCAGGGGCACCTCGTGCTGGAATCGTCCACGGTTGACGGCACCACCTTCGCGATTCGACTTCCAGCAGCAGGGGAGGCGCACGATGAGTGAGGTTCTGGTGGTGGACGACGACCCTGCCATGTTAGCCGCTTTTGAGGAACTCCTCGGCGGTCTGGAGCATGAGGTGGCGACCGCGCCACGTGCAGAGGCGGCCATCGAGCGACTGCACGCCCGGCCAGCCGATCTGGTCATCCTTG
>JALOQX010000142.1 GCA_025459265.1 Pirellulaceae bacterium
CACGAACCTGGCCCAGCTGGGCGGGCTAGTGGGCGGCTTCGGCAACGCCGCCGACCCGACGCAGCTGGCCGCCCTCGGCCAGCTGCTGGGAGGCTTCGGCGGCTCCTTGACCGGTCCGCAGTTGGGGTCGTTGTTGGGGGGCTTCGGGGCGGCGGCGTCCCCCGCAGCGCTGGGACCGGTGCTGGGCGGGTTTGGCAGCGCGGTGACGGCCAGTCAGCTCGGCGCCCTCGTCGGTGGCTTCGGCACCTCCGTGACGGCGGAGCAGCTGGGACGGTTACTGGGCGGGTTTGGTACCGGCCTCTCGGCCACGCAGCTGGGGTCACTTCTGGGTGGCTTTGGCGGCGCGGTACGCAGTGCGGATCTGGGCGCGGTGCTGGGGGGATTCGGCAGCGTGGCACTCCACCCGGACGACCTGGGGTCGTTGCTGGGGGCCTTCAGCGCGGTGCTCGGCACGCCCGTTCCCGCGTTGGAGGACGTGGCCCAGGCCTTCGGCAGTGCGCAGCTCACCAGCACGCAACTGGGTTCCGTCCTGGGCAGCTATCAGGACGCGCTCGGGACCGGTGCGCTGGTGGTACTGAGCACCTTGCTGAGTGGTTTTGGCACGGGCAGCGGGAATCTGGCGGAGCTGGGCGCGGTGCTGGGTGGCTTCGGGAATGCGGTGCCGGCGGCAGCGCAGCCAGAGCTGGGCGCTGTGCTGGCAGGGTTTGGTGGCTCGTTGACGGCGTCGCAGCTGGGCACGCTGCTGGGTGGCTTCGGCGCAGCCAGTGCGACCGACGCCTTGGGCGCGGTGCTGGGCGGCTTCGGCGGCGCGGTTTCGGCCAGTCAGCTGGGCACGTTGCTGGGCAGCTTTGGCGGTGCCGTCGCGGCGCAGGATCTGGGGCGGTTGCTGGGAGGCTTTGGTGCGGGCCTGACCTCGGCGCAGCTGGGTACGCTCATCGGGGGCTTTGGCGGCGCGGTCACACCGCCCGCGCTGGGCGCGGTGCTGGGTGGCTTCAGTGCGGCAGCATTGACCACGACCGACATCGACGCATTGTTGGCGGCCTTCCGTACCGCAACCGGGACGCCGCTGGCGAGCTTGACCGAGGTCGCCGAGGCCTTTGGCGGCGCTGCCTCCAACAGCGTGCAGTTGGGCAGCGTCCTGGGCGGGTTTGGTTTGGGGACGGGCAGTGCGCTCAACACCGGCACACTGGTCGTGTTGGGGACATTGCTGGGCGGGTTTGGCGCAGGGACCACGAACCTGGCCCAGCTGGGCGGGCTAGTGGGCGGCTTCG
Organism: Pirellulaceae bacterium; assembly: GCA_025459265.1. GTDB lineage: Bacteria > Planctomycetota > Planctomycetia > Pirellulales > Pirellulaceae > JAAYDI01. The sequence continues at coordinate 1,272 of JALOQX010000142.1, forward strand.
GCAACGCCGCCGACCCGACGCAGCTGGCCGCCCTCGGCCAGCTGCTGGGAGGCTTCGGCGGCTTCGCGGACTCCCTGCAGCTCGATGACGTAGGGCACTTGCTGGGCGGGTTCGTGGCTGTGCAAGGCCGGGCCGAGCTGGACGCGGTGCTGGCTGCCAGCAGCGCCGACCTGAGTGCCGAGGTATTCGGCACGTTGAGCGCTGTGATCAGGTCCTATGCGGATGGTCTGATCAATCGAGCACAGCTCGACGTGCAACTGGCTGAACTGGCTGCGCAGTTCTCGCCCGAGGAGCTCGAGACGGTGCTCGACACGCTTACTGGCGACCTTTCACCGATGCAACTCGGTCAGGCACTGGCTGGGTTCGCGACGACGCTGCAGCCCGAGAAGCTGGGAAATCTGCTGGCTGGCTTCGTCGATTCCGACAAGGCGGCGGGACTCGCCGCGCTGCTCGCGGCGTTACGGGCGACCATCTCGACCGGTCCGGGGGACGACGTCGTGAGTGGTGTCGTGTTGACGACCTTCCGTACCCACGCCGGGGACGACATCCTGTTTGCCGGCACGACTGACGCGTCGTTTCTCATCAACGCACTGGTCGATGCAGGATTCAGCTTGCCGACCGCATACGCGTCGCTGGCGGTCTCGGGTGCCGTTCTCAACGGCGGCGCAGGTGATGATACGTACTACTTGATCGGAGAATTACTCGGGCATCTGAAGCTGGTGGAAGCCGCTGAAGTGGGGACCGACACGAGCCGCGACACGATCGATCTGTCCGGGTTTGGTGGCGGTGCGGCACGGGTCGACTTGGCGCAAGCGAGCGAGCAGACCGTGCATCAAGGCGCGCTTTGGCTGACGCTGTCGAGCGGGACCGGATGGGAAGATGTGGTCGGCACCAGGTGGGCGGACACGATCGCGGGCAACGACCGGGATAATCAACTTTTCGGCTCGGATCCGCTGGAATCGCGTGCCATGCTCCCTCCGCGGCGAGCCGTGAGCACTCAATATGTCTACCTCGACTTCGACTCGGAAACGAACTCTGGCGAATACCTTTACTCGCCTTCGGAACGCGAGACGATCCGTGCGAGGCTTAATGAGTACTATCGCGGGCCCGACCCGGCCCATCCGTGGTTCGACTTCCAGTTCGTGTTGACGCCGCCGGCCAGCAGCACGTATGTCACCGTGTTGTTCAATCGAACGCCGGACAATGAGGCGGCCGGAGGACTGTCCGAGGAAATTGACTTCCGGAACCTGAATCGCGACACGCGGGTGTACGTGGATGTCAACGGGTTGCTGGGGGGACCCGGCCAGCCGGCGGCGACCGGCGAGAATTTTGCCGCGCTGTCGATCACGATCGCGGCCCATGAGGTCGGGCACTCGGCCGGCGCCCGCCACTTTTACGCGTCCGGCCCGATCGGATTCGGGATCCACGTGCCGCCGGGTCCTGACGCCTACAAACCATCCTATCCGGGACTTGTCGCGGCACTGGAGACGACGCTGCATGTCATGGCGTCACCCGCGTCAGTGGGTTCGAGTCTCTCGCAGGCGGTCGAATCACTCTTCTTCAGCGAACGGACCGCGATTGTGCTCGCGTTTGCTGAACAGGGCGTGGTGGTCCAGGAGGATGCCGCCGCCACGCAGTCCCCCGGCGGTCAAGCCCTCGGCGAATTGCCCGGCCTGCTCGTGCCTAACACGATCCGCCGTGGACTGAACGCGCATCGCGATCTGGCGGTTGCCGCCATCGACGTGGTGGGATCGATCGACATCGACCCCGCCACGGGCAAATCCGAGAGCGACTGGTATTCGTTCGCTGGACGCGTCGGTGATGTGATCAACATCGAAATGATGTCGGCCAGTCAGACGCGTTTTGCAGGCAATGCCATCGATGCCATCCTGCGGTTGTACGGCGCAGACGGCACACTCATTCCGTCCGGAGCCGGCACGCTTGCGTTCAATGATGATCAATTTGAATCCAGCGATGCGCAGATCATCGATTTCGTGCTCCCCGCCGATGGCGTGTACTACGTCGAAGTGGACACGTTTCACATTCGACTGCCCGAGTTTCTCGGTACGGCGGGCGGTCCGGGCTATCTGCCGCCGGGTTTCAGCGTCGACGGTTTCGTGGCCGAAAACCCGGACAGCGAGATTGTGAAAGATACCGATACCGGCGCGTACGAGCTCTTCCTCTTCCGATTCGACGCCGGCAACGCCATGGACGGCGGCGATGCGATCGATGGCCGCAGTGGAAACGACGTGCTGGCCGGGTTTGCGGGCAATGATGTGCTCATCGGTGGTGCCGGCAGCGATAAGTTCCTCTTCGACGATCGCTCGCTGCAGGATCTCGACACGGTCGAGGGAGGTACAGGACGCGACCGGCTCGACTTCTCGATGCGCACAGCGGGCATCAACATCAGTCTGGCCGATACAGGCTCGGCGCAGAACCTCGGTGGCACGCAGTTCCTCCGCTTGCCGCACGAGGACTTGGAAGACATCATCGGCACGCTGGCGGACGATCAGCTGATCGGCAACTCGCTCGACAATTTCCTGGTGGGCGACCCGGGTTTGGATCCGCTGCGAGGCGGAAATGACAAAATCGTCGGAGCTTCCGGAGATGACGTCCTCATCGGGCATGCCGGCGACGACGACATCACCGGTTCGTCCGGTGACGACGTGTTGATTGGCGGCTACGGCGTGGATCGGCTGGCCGCCTCGGCGGGGGCTGATATCCTGTTCGCCGGCGAACTGCAGGGGACGGCTGAGGGCGATCTGCGGCCTGCCAACTACAACGGCGCGGATTGGGATTGGTGGAACAATTACGAACTCCTGCGTGCGTTGAGCCTCTGGTGGTCGGCGGGCTTTGACCCGGACGCGACCACGGACGACGAGTCGCTGTGGGGTCCGGACGATGCCGCCCGCGACGTGCTGACCGGCGGCACGGGTCCGGACTGGTTCGTCGTCGGCGCCGACGACGTGATCACGGACCTGGCGGGCAATGGCGATCGCGATCGCGTGACACGGCTTTAGGACTTGAGTCCGGCGATGAGCTGCGTGAAGGCGGGCAGTTGCCGGATCGGTTCGAGATCCGGGTCCGTTTCCAGGGCGACCACATCGCGATAGCCGAGGCGCACCGCCGTGGTAAGCGCCTCCAGCGCGGATGCGGCGTACTGGTCGGGCAGCTGCCGCAGATCGTCACTCGGCGATGCCGCTGCTTCCGCGGCCTGCCGCACGGCCCCGGCACTCAACGCATAGCCACAGGCCACGTAGAACAACGTGCCGGGATTATCCGCCGCCTGCTGCTGCAGGCGACCGGCCAGTGCGGCAGCCTGCTGATGGTGGCCGCAGCGCGCGTGGGCCAGCATCAGAGCGATCTGCGACTGCGGATCCTCTGGATCGGCAGCGGACAGCTCCTCGCGCAGCGTCAGGCACTGGGCGTAAATCGCGTTCGCCTCGGGGCCCCGGTCCATGCGCAGCAGGGCCGTGGCGAGTTTGTACTGCAGTGTGGCCAGGCTCCCCTTGACCGCTGCATTGCTGGGATCTTGAGCCAACAGTTCCTCCAGCAGCTTGACGGCGTCCTGGTAGCAGTCGTGCGCATCCCGTGTCTGGCCTGTCTGCAGTTCGAAATCACCCAGCGCATCGTACGATTTGGCCAGCAGGTCCTTGGCGTTAACGCTTTGGGGATCCTGCTGGTAAATGGCCTGCCGCATTTCCAGAGCACGGTGAAAATACTGATGCGCGTCTTCCTGCGCCCCGAGGCGGAAGCTGACGTTGCCCAACAGCGAGCAGGAACCCGCGACGGCCATCTGTGCCTGCCGGTTGTTCGCATCCGCACGCAGCATGGCTTCGCTTTGCTCGAGCGCCTTGCGGAAATAGGTACGTGCCTCCGTGGGATCGCCCTGGGACAGTGCCAGTCCGCCCACGCGGGCAGCCGAAATGGCCAGCGCGTGCTGCCGCATCACGGGGGTAATGGCCTCCTCCGTTCCACCTGCCGCCAGGTCTTCGCGCAGCGCCGTGGCTTTGCGATACCAGCGTCCCGCCTCTGCCGCGTCCGTCCCCAGACTCCGGTCGCCCAGCTTGTCATAGGAGATCGCTGCGTTCCACCTCGCCCATTCCGCCGTCGGATCGTCGGCCAGCAGGCGCTCGAAAATGGCCAGCGCCTGGCGGTGCTGCTGCACTGCCTCGTCGGACTTTCCCAGCTTCTCGAGGATATCGGCCATCCGCTGGTAGGCCACGCCGATCGTGCGGTCCGCGCGGCCCGCGTTCGCGGCCGTGCGTGACACCTCCTGGAGTCCTTCGAGCGCATCGCTGAGGATCTCCGCTTGCAGGTCCGCCAGATCGGCGCGATCACGCAGCTTGGTTTCCACCTGGGTTACCAACGCGTGCAACGTGTCGAGCGCCAAGGTACGCTGTTGATCGGCAATGACGGCATTCTGATCGGCCAGCTGCTGAGCCTGCTCGGCCTTGGCCCGAGCCGATACCGCGTCTTTCCGGCGCAGGTTGAATTGATAGGCCGCCACGGAGGACCCGATCGCGGAGATCACCAGCAGTGCCAGGAGCGCCGCACTGAGTCCTGCCAGGACGGGATTGCGTCCGCACCATCTCCACAATCGTTCGGCAGAACTTACCGGCCGACTCTCGATCGGCTCGCCACGCAGGTAACGATCGAGTTCATCCGCCAGGGATGCCGCTGAACGAAACCGCTTGTTCGGGTCCTTCTCCAGACACTTCAGACAGATCGTCTCGAGGTCCCGGCCAATGCGGGCGTTACAGACCGTGGGCATCCGCGCCGGCTCCTTCGTCACGCGCGTCAGGGTCTCGATTACGGTCGCCGATTTGAACGGCGGCTGGCCGGTAAGCAAGTCGAAGAGCATCGATCCGAGCGAGTACACGTCACTGGTCACCGTGACCAGGTCGTTGCGCCCGATGGCTTGTTCCGGCGACATGTAATCGGGTGTGCCCATGATCACGCCGGTGCGGGTCTGGCTCGTGTCGTCGTCGATCCGCTTGGCCAGCCCGAAATCGGTGACATGCGGCTGGCCGTCGGCGTCCACCAGGACGTTGGCCGGTTTCAGGTCGCGATGCAGGATGCCGCGGGCGTGCGCGAAGTGCACGGCCCGACAGAGTTTGGACATCAGCGCCACCGCCTCGCGCGGGTTGTTCCGGAAGTGGTCGCGGGGCACCTGATCCAGTCCCTGCCCATCGACGTACTTCATAACGAAATACGGGATGCCATCCACCTCGCCAGCCCGATAGATCGGTACGATGTTCGGATGATCCAGCTGCGCCGCCGCTTCCGTTTCGATGCGGAAGCGGTTGCGGGCTTCCAGCGAGGCGTAGAACCCGCCAAGCATCATTTTGACACAGACGATCCGCTGCGTGCTGATCTCCCGGGCCCGGTACACCACTCCCATCCCGCCGCGTCCCAGTTCGCCCAGGATCTCATAGTCGTCGAACTGTCGCGTGGCTCCATCGGCGGGCGGCGCGGGAGTACTTCCAGGCTCGACCTGGACAGGGCCCCGCGTGACGTCGAAGCCGTCTGCAACCGCGTGGGAGGATGCCGCGGTCGCCGACGGGACCGCGACGCGTGTGACGTCGGGCCCGGTTGTGTCGGGCTGGCTGCGCGCCAAGGCCCCCGTGCCGGTGTCGGTCGGGGCGATGGTCTGGGCCGGAGACGACACACCTGGAGCCAGCGTTTCGGCCGGAGACGGCACGCCTGCAGCCTGCGTGTCCACGTTCGACGCGGCATCCGGTCGCTGGCTTGCCGCCCCGCCCACGTCGGAGTGCTGATTCGCCTTCACACTGGATCTCCCGCCGAACCATGCCACGTCTGTTGCCACGTCTGGTTGCAGCTGCAGCGCGGCAAATCGGAGGAATCTTAGCGTGCACTGCGCCCAAGGCAAACGCGGGTCATCCCTTTGCGCTGACGGCCCGCGAGGCCATGCCAGTGTGCGGAACAAGTCTGGGCTGGTACGAGACGCAGGGCGGGAAGGGCAACGTGCTGCGTCCCCGTCCGCGAGGCTCTTTGTGGCCGGGAGGTTACTTATCGCTCGCGCCGGCTGGTCGGCTTTGATTCCCCGTGACGATTGGCTTCGTGGCTCCACGAAAGTTCGCATCGACGCGTATTCGGAGTTCATGCCGGCGCCCCGTGTCGGCTGGAAGCCGTACGGGCCCGTGCGTGTCAATCCGTACCTGTTTGCACCGGACGATCCGTTCGGCTGGATGGTCCACGAATTCGATGAATCGCTCGAATTGCAGCCGGGCCTGCTCCAGATCGCCAAGGACCTGGTGACGTTCCGTCCGTTTGGGCGGCTGCCTGCGGCCGCGCAAGAAGGCTACCTCGGCGGCCGCCCGCGATTGCTGCCGTTTCCCGGGAGCCTGGTCTTCTGGGGCGTCGAGCGGGCCCGGCGTGCCTATCAGCAGTTGCCGCAGGCTCTCCAGATCCCACTGCTGGCCAACGTCGATCGTCATGAATCGCCGATCGGAATCCGCGTGCCGCAAGCCGGCGTGGTCCATCAGCTGCATGCCGATCAGCCCACCTACGCGACGGCGGACGGACACTTGCGCAACGCGTACAAACGGACGCACCGCTGGGAGAAAATCCTGCGCGATCAGGACCAGGTGGAATTGCTCGGCAAAGAAGCGTCGTTGGTGAACGTGCTGTTCGGTACCCTTCCGGACGATGTCGAGCTTTACGGCAAACCGATGGCCCGCAACGTTCAGCTGTGGAACGAACGCGGTGACGTGTTGCTCGACGGTCCGCACGCCTCGCCCGCCGAGATCAAACGCGCGATGCGCACCCTGCAGGCCGGCGGGGTGTTTGGATACCGGTTCCTGTTCCCGGCCATGTGCGTGGGCCAACACGAGGTGTACTGGCATCGACCGCTGGTGGCGTATCGGGATGCGGACGGCGAGGTCGCCGTGCTGCCCGAGGCGCCGCTCGGTTACTTGACGGCCTATCACGCCGACAAACCGCGTCTCGATCGCGCCATCGGACTGTGGCCGCGCCTGCAGCGGCGCCCCATGCTGCTGGCGGCGCTGGCCGACCAGGATTACACCCGCACACGTCAGGTGCCCCTGCAAGTTCGCAATGTCCGCAAGCTGGCACAGGCGTATGCCCTGTTCCGAGCCAAGTCACTTCCCGTCAGTTTCGCCCGCCGCAGCATGGGGCTGGACACCTCGAGCGCCTGGGCGATGTGCTGCTGGCGTACTACGAGAAGAAGATTGCGGCAGCCAAAATGGCCGGCCAGGCCCTGGTGGGCGAGATGCCTTTCCGCTGGCGCACCGACCTGGACTACTCCTGGATGGGAGGCTGGCGGAAGAGCCAGGAAGCCGAGGCCGAGCGGAATCTGCTGGTGGTGATCCCCGGCCGCAATCGCCGCGAAGCAGTCATCATGGCCGATCACTACGACACGGCCTATATGGAAGACAAGTACAAGAAGGACTCGCCGGGCGGCGGTGCGCGGATGTCGGCCTGCGGAGCGGATGACAACCATTGAGCAACGGCCGCCATGATGTTGGCGGCGCCGATTTTTCTCGCGATGAGCCGCCAGGGGAAACTCGGTTGCGATGTCTGGCTGGTGCACCTGACCGGCGAGGAGTTCCCCGCCGACTGCCTCGGCGCCCGCGCCTTGACCGAACGGCTGATCACTCACACACTCGCGATGCGAATGCCGCGTGACGCAAGTGACTTGGCGCCATGCCTCCGACCATTGGCTGATCCATCACGGCCCCTTGGGGATAGAGTCGGCTGCACGCCTTTGAGCCGACGCTGGCCGAGGTCTGGGCCACTGCCCCGTTGCTGGTAACCGTTCACGGGCCGCCAAAGTCGCCTTTCGCTCCGCGAAAGTAGCGCCACTTTCGCGGAGCGAAAGGCGACTCTCTGGGCCAAATCGCGGTTAACATGGCGCCGCCCTGTGAACGGTTACACCGACATAACGCGGCCATGATGACGGCCACGCGGGAAGCCAACACCGACGATGTCCTGGAGAGGTTTCGTGAGATGCGTGCCGCAGGTGATCATCATCGCGCGCGCTCCCTCACCCAGCTGACGGCTCTCCGAGGCCGGGACCGGCGAGACAATGCCACCGAAATTCCCGGAACCGCGCACGTTCGTCGAGCGTGCTTGGTGCGGTACAATGACTCCGATGTCCGCTGCCGACCCCCATCCAACATCACGAACAGCAGCTGCCGGTAGTCGGTTCGCCACCACACGCTGGAGTGTGGTGGTTGCCGCAGGTCGGCACGCAGACGGCCAGGCGCGGGAGGCTCTCGAGCGACTGCAGCAACAGTACCATCAACAAGGTCAAGCCGACCTGTTTGCCCGGTTGCGGCCCTTTCTCGCCGGCAGCCGAGTGGCCTCCTATGCCACCACTGCCGCCCAGAGCGGCCGGTCGGTGACGGCTGTCAAAGTGGCCGTCTACCGATTTCGGCCACGACGAAGGCGTCGTCCACCGGGACATCAAGCCCGAGAACATCCTGGTGGACAAAAAGGGGCGTGTGAAAATCGCGGACTTCGGCCTGGCCAAAGTTCTTGGCGTGAAACGCGAACGCTTCACGCTCACCGCCACCGAACAAGTGATGGGGACGCCACAGTATATGGCGCCCGAACAGCTGAAGGCGTCCCATGCCGTTGATCACCGCGCCGATATCTACTCGCTGGGAGTCGTGTTCTACGAGATGCTCACAGGCGAGCTCCCAGTGGGGAAATTCCAACTCCCCTCAAGCAAAGCGCATATCGCTGCGAAACGGCGCCACCTCGTCGTCCCATCGCAACTTGTGCCGGGCGACCACCCTCATGGCAGAGTGTCCACTATGGATCGCGCGACTGTCACGCGGGGATCACAGCCCATCTCTTCTCGGCGACGGACCGGCCTCCTAGCATTGATGGTTTGAACGCCGGTCCGGCCTGGCTGACCAATCGCCGGACACGCCGGTGCGGGATCGAGTCAGCAGGACGTGACGATTCAAGGCGTGGGTGCGACCGATCGGAGACGCGCACCAAGAAACAAGGCGGATTCCTGGCCGGCAAGTACGGCCGGACCCTGAAGCCCTGGGCGGGGCGCGAGCGGCGGATCGTCCCGGGCGTCGTCCCGGGCGAGGAGGGAACGATCCTGCGCGAGGGGCCGGGTCAGCCAGCGAGCAACCGTCACTGGTGCGCAAGGACCACTCGGCCCATCCGTGACATCGGGAGTCACATTCCAGGGAGAACGAAATGAAAGTCGCAATTGCCTGTTGTCTGTTGCTGTGCTCGAGCGTGCTGGTCGGATGGCGTGTCGCCCGCTCGGACGAGGTGGCAACCGAAGAGACGGCAGCGGTCGAGACGGCCGTGGCCGACGGCGTGGCAGCTGGTCCCCGGGCTCAGATCTTCGATGGCATGGGAGCCCACCGGCGCACGATTACAACGAACTCGCCGGAGGCACAGCATTTCTTCGATCAAGCCCTGACCTGGACGTACGCGTTCAACCACGACGAGGCCATCCGATCGTTCAAGCAGGCTGCCAAACTCGACCAGGACTGCGCGATTGCCTGGTGGGGTGTGGCCCTCTGCGAAGGGCCGAACTACAACGATCCGGTCATGACCGACGAGCGCTCCGCCGCCGCCTGGGATGCGCTTGAAAGGGCCCGGGCCCACATCGACAACGCGTCCCCCGTGGAACGGGCGTTGATCGGAGCGCTGGGACACCGCTATGCCAAGCCGTGGCCTGAGGATCGCGCTCAGCTCGACCGGGCCTACGCCGAGGCGATGGCGGGCGTCTGGGCGGCGTATCCGGAGGATCCAGACATCGGCACGCTCTACGCCGACGCGATGATGGTCCTCAAGCCATGGCAACTCTACACGCTCGACCAGAAGCCGGCTGAAGGCACGGACAAGATCGTTGCCGTTCTGCAGCGTGTCCTCGAGCTGGAACCGCTCCATCCGGGCGCCAACCATCTCTACATCCATGCCGTGGAGGCCAGCGCGACGCCCGAGCATGGTCTGACGGCGGCGAAACGCCTGAGCGATCTGGTCTCCGCCAGCGGGCATCTTCTGCACATGCCTTCGCACATCTATGTCCAGACGGGCCACTGGAACGAGGCCATCATCCAGAACGAGAAGGCCATGCGGGCGGATGCGACATACCGGTCGCTTTCGCCGAAGCAAGGCTTTCAGCACATGTACATGGTTCATAACGCACATATGCTGGCCTACGCCGCGATGATGAGCGGCCGTGAGAGGGAGGCCCTCGCAGCGGCCCGCGCCATGTGGAAGAACATCCCGGACGACGCCCTCCGCGAGGTCGGTCCCATTTTCGATCTGTGGATGTGTTCCGTCTACGACGTTCAGAAGCGCTTTGGGCGATGGGACGACATCCTGGCCGAAGATCCGCCCCCGCCATTCCTCCCGGTCACCACGGCCATCTGGCGGGCCCACCGGGCGATAGCCTACGCCGCGAAGAAGGACTTCGAAAACGCCCGCCGCGAGCTGGAGCAATTCCGGCAGGCGAAGGCCGCCCTGCCCGAGGATCACGTGGCGATCACCGACTTGTCGCACCGGATTCTCGAGGTGAGCGACTATTTCATCACCGGTGAGATCGCGCTCCAGCAGGAGCGTTGGAAGGAGGCGGCCAAGCTCCTCGAGGAGGGTGCCGAAATCGAGGACTCCCTCTCCTACGGGGAACCGCCGCAGTGGCTGCAGCCGATCCGTCACACGTTGGGTGCGGTCTATCTCCAGAGCCGACTGTACGAAAAGGCCGAACGGGTCTATCGCGAAGATCTCGCCAAGTGGCCGGACAACGGCTGGTCGCTGTGCGGCCTGAGCCGCGCTCTGGAGTTGCAGGGCAGAATCGAAGAAGCTGCCGCGGTCAAGAAGCAGTACCATCGGGCATGGGCCCGCGCCGACGAACTGACCGAGACAAGCTGCAAGTGTATTCCCATGACGCCGTAATGGCGAGTACCCACAACTCGACGTGAGATTCGCTTCCAGTTGCCGGTCAGGCTCGACCGGACGGCCTTTCCACCCGCAAGGTTTGGATGGATGGGTTCAGAATTACAGATTACGTTGCAGACTACGTCTTGGCTTCTGTTCCCAAGCTTGCTTGGCGCAAGGGATGTGACCCAAGCAGGTTCGCGGCCTCCGGTTTGCTCCGCGGCGGAGGCGGCCGACGCGTCTGGGACGTCGTACGTACCGTAATCGGTTGAACGGGCTAATCCTCCTCCACTATCGTTGCTTCCGACAGAGAGGCGATCATCTCCTTGACATGGGCGTAGACCTCCCGCGACAACTCCCGTCCCCGACGCTTCCGGAACCATTGCCGCACCGCCCAGGGCGCGAAACCATAGTCAACTCCCACATGCCACTCCGGTACACCCGCGGCATCCTCCTCGTCCGGTGCAGCATAGCTGGCCGAGACCCAGACGGAACAATCGTCCGCGTCGAGCCAGAATCCCCAGCCGTAATCCTCCTGGAGCGGTTCACGACACGAATAGCCCTTCTTCAGCAGCCCGTCGCGAATCCAATTGGCCAACCGGCTGCCCGGCATGCCGTTGCAGTACTCGAGATCGCCCTCCGGGTCGGTGGCGAACGCCTGTGTACGGAAGCAGATATCAGCCATGGACTACTTTTCCTTTTCAGCCTCGAGGTCAACAGGTTCATACAAAGAAGGCCGGCGCCATGTTAGCCGCGATTTGGCCCAGAGAGTCGCCTTTCGCTCGCGAAAGTGGCGCTACTTTCGCGGAGGGAAAGGCGACTTTGTCGGACCGCAATGGTAGATATGGAATGGTAAATCCACCATACCGGCCGCCGCGTGGGTGGCCTGGGCGCTTCGCATGTTGATGGCCAGCGCGGTCGCCGTCAAACACCGTAAGAGTCCGAATGGAATGGCGTGCTTCCGGGGATTTTCCCGTGTCGGGTGGTGGGGGACGAACGCAGTGAGCCCCCAACCGCAACAAGCTGGGGGCGAGCTGACGCTCGACCCCAGCCACCCAGTCCGAAGATCATGCCTGGACAAAGCACCAAGTCACTGCGGCTCGGTCCGTCCGATGTTGCCGTCCGTCCCATGGTACGATCGTGAGAGAGAACAATGGTCGGCTCGTGCTGGCCCTGGAACCCTGGGGGCATCGCGCAGCGCGTCGGTCCTGGGGCTGCGGAGTGCAACCGCTGCGCAGCAAAGAGGTGGACCGTCGATGTGCGATGGCCCAGCAACAGAACAGAATCTACAGCTGCAACCGACTCATACTCGCCCGCTCTTTCACCTCCCCAGCTGGTAGCCACGGACTGCGAGTCGTGTTATGTATGGAGCGTGCACTGCTATAGCCGCTTCCAAGGGGAGACGTGACATGGACGACGCGATGAACCGTCGTGACTGGCTCCGCAAGCTGACAATTTCCGGAGCGGCGGCCGGCCTGGGCGCGTCCGCAGCCCGCGTCACCGCCGCGCAGAACCCGGGCGAGCAGAGCGGTTTTCAGAGCAGCGTGATCAATCCGCGCGAGGTCCAGGCCCAACGATGTAATCCGTCAGTCGAGAACGGGCGGGTGCTCCAGCCCGCGCGCGAATTGCCCGTGCTGCACACCACCGACGTCCTGGTGGTCGGCGGCGGGCCGGCCGGCGTCTGTGCCGCGATCGCCGCGCGGAGAACCGGCGTGGATGCCACGCTCGTCGAACGTTACGGGCACTTCGGCGGCCTCTGGACAGGCGGCCTTGTGCTGCTGGTGATCGGCCATATCGTGAAAGGTGGCCAGCAGGTCTGCCAGGGAATCGGTGAAGAGATGATGCGACGTCTGGACGGCATGGAAGGTGCCATTGTCGATCGTCGACCGGGTGTCGCGCCGACGGTCGATGCCGAGGCCGTGAAGTACCTCATGGTTGAGATGATTGAGGAGGCGGGTGTCAAGGTGCTGCTGCATTGCTGGGGTGTGGACGCCATCGTCAAGGGGGATCAAGTGCAGGGCGCCGTGTTCGAAAGCAAGTCCGGCCGCCAGGCGATTCTGGCCAGGACCGTGATCGATGCGACAGGTGACGGGGACCTGTTCGCCGCAGCCGGTGCCACCTATGAACGACGCTCGCACAACGTGGGACTCGTCTCGCGGATCGGCAACCTGGACCGCGTCGACCGCGGGCGGGCTGCGGGAGCGACCGAGCCGCGGCACCTCGGCAGCATCACGCCCGTGCCCGGCGTCCGGTGGGTGAACATGCACGGTCCCGAAGTTGATGGCCTGGACGTCGAGGTCCTGACCCGCATGGAATTGAACCATCGCAAGTTCATCTGGAACAATGTCATGAAGACGCGTCACACGCCCGGCTACGAGCAGGTGTATCTGGTCGAGACCGCGCCGCAGCTGGGTGTGCGCATCACGCGCGTGCTGCGAGGGCTGCAGACCGTCACGCTGGACGATCTCAAGAACGGGACGCGGTACCCCGATGTGATCGGCGTGGGAGGCGCCTCCAACGGCGAACACGGCCCATGGCAGATCCCCTACGGCGCGCTCGTGCCGGAGAGAACTGACAACGTCTTGGCTGCCGGCCGGTGTATCAGTGCCGAGATCCGCATGGCGGACCTGGTCCGTCTGATCCCCAACTGCTTCGTCACAGGGCACGCGGCGGGCGTGGCGGCGGCGGTCGCCGTGCAGGATGGATGCCTCGTGCGCAACGTCGAAGTGACCAAAGTCCAGCAGGTCCTGCGGGACCAGGGGGCGTATCTCGGGTGAACGAGCAACCTGCAGATACGCAGGGGGAGGCCGCTTGGCGTGCACCGGCGCGCGTCCTGTTGCGTCAACTGCCGCGGCTCGCCGCCCTGGCGATCGCCGTGATGCTGCTCTGCGCCGCCGCCGAACCATGGCCGATCCTCGTCCCGGCCACGAGTCCGCTGGTGGCGGCTGCGACCTGGTTTTCCACCTGGACCGTTTCGGCATTCGCGGTGCCGGGATGGGTCATCGGGCTCGTCGCGTGTTGGTGGCACCGCGGGTTCTGCCGCTGGCTCTGCCCGACCGGCTGTTGTGCCGACGGCGCGTCGTGGGTGGGACGGCGCTGCGGGCGCCGACCGCGCCGGAGCCCGCGTATCGGCCAGGTCCTGGCGGTTGTCGTCTTGGCCGGAGCTGCCCTCGGCTACCCGGTGCTCCTGTGGCTTGATCCGCTGGCGCTGCTAAGCGGCGCGGCGGGTGTGCACAGCGGTCATCTGAACTTCAGCCCGAGCTGGGGAGCGTTGGGATTGGGGCTCGTGCTGATGATGAGTCTGCTCTGGCCGCACGTATGGTGCAGACGGCTGTGTCCGCTCGGCGGGCTCCAGGATGTGCTGGCCGCCACCATGCGGCGTGCAGTCGGTTCGAGTTCCATTCGGGGAAGGCCTTGGCCATCCGCATCTCCCGCGCGGTCGGTGACGGGTCTGCCGCGCCGCGCATTCCTGGGCGGCGCCGTCGGCCTGGCGTGGGCCGCCCTCCTGGCGCGCTGGAATCCCCAGCGCCCCCGGCCGCTGCGTCCGCCGGGTGCCGCCGAGGACGAGCGATTTCCAAGCCTCTGTCTGCGCTGCGGGAACTGCGTGCGCGCGTGCCCCGCCGGCATCGTCCAATCGGACACCGGGCGGCACGGAGTCGGCGGGCTCCTGGCCCCGCTCCTCTCCTTTGACGACGACTACTGCTGGGAGTCGTGCAACCGCTGCACGCTGGTCTGCCCGAGCGGCGCGATTTCGCCGGTCACTCTGGCACAGAAGCCACACACGCGCATCGGCGTCCCGCAGGTGGATATGAATATCTGCCTGTTGGGCGACGACCGCGAATGCGCGATCTGCCGCAACCGCTGCCCCTACGACGCGATCCGACTTGTGTTCGACGAAGCGGAGTATACGCTCACGCCACGGGTGGACCTGCAGCGCTGCAACGGCTGTGGCGCCTGCCAGGTCGCCTGTCCCACCCAGCCGCGCAAGGCGATTGAAATCGGCCGTTGGGACTCCGGACAGAAATTGTCGGGATGAACAGGATGGGGGCGGAACCACATCCTCTGCCGGATGCATCGCGGGGCCCTCAGACGTTGGACTCGGTCACCAGCGGATTGGTCCAGGCGCAGTTGCCATCCGGATCCACTACTTCGATCCGAATCCAACGGCAGCGGCGACTCCCGCTGCCGAAAGACCACCGCGCCTCGGCCAGAGTCCTGCCTGCTTCCGCCCGAACGACATGACCTCCCGCCGCACCGTCAAAGTAGAACGTGATCTGCTTGACGGGGCTGGTGGCAATGCGGATCGCGTCCCCTTCGATGCGGCAGTCCTCGATCACCGGCCCACAGGAACTGTAGGAGCAGCCGCTTGTGATCGCGCTGAGGATGGCGGCCTTGTCGAGCGAAGGGGCCTTAACCATCGTCCACGCCCGGTTGATCTCGGCGGTCGCGTGAACGTCGTCGGTTGCTACCGCCGGCAACAAGCGGCCTTTGTTGAGCAACTGGTCCCAATGCACCGACCCGCACCCTTTGTTCCACCGCAAGTGACACACCGCGTTGAAGACCTCCACGCCGACATACCCGCTCACCTCCGTCATCTCCTCCAATGAGTGCGCCGTCCAGTAGGGATGGGCGTAAATCACCTTGCCACCCGCCTCGATCACCTGGTCGATCAGCGCCTGGGCCGGCAAGTCGCGAGCCAACTCGAAGGGATGCGGAAGATCCAGGCAGACGAAGTGGTGCGCCGGCGCGCCCGTGCCGGTCGCGGGGTGAGCTTCCATTCCGTTGATGGCGAGGAATCTGTCATCGGAGCAGCCGCTCAGGTCGTTCGTCTTCCAGTGGTCGGTGACAGCCACGACCTGGTAGTTCGCTTCCCGGTACTGTGCCAGTCGCGTTGCCACGTCCACGTCGCCGTCGGATGTCGTCGTGTGGACGTGCAGGGCCACCCTGTACCACTGCCCCGCTTGTGTAAAAGGATTAGTGAGGCTTCGCCCTGGAGCAGTCGGTCGCAAATGCGCCGTGGCTTGCAGCACGGGAAACACGGTCGCTTGGGCCGCCAGCGCGCCGGAAATCTTGACGAAGGCTCTTCGGTCCATGATGTCTGACACCTGTCAAAAGAACTTGGGATTTCGTTTGTTCCTGGTCTAGCGCCAGGCAAGTTCCGGTCTTGCTGCCTTCGCCAACGTGCATGTCGGCGAGTGGCGCAAATCGGTTCGAATCGATCGGGGCATGTGCCGAACAGAGCCGTCCCGGCAGCAGCAGAGATGCGGCACCGGCCCCCAGGGAGGCGGCCAATAGTCACGAAGTGAAATGCCTTTGGCCAAAGTCAGTGCGATCTACTCCACCAGGCAAAAACACGGTCGGTGATTCCGTCGGCCAGTATAATCGCGCACGGGTGGCAAACAACAGGGTCGCCCCTTGGAACAATCTCGATCAACCGATCAAGCCCACGATCAGCGCACTGGCCAAGTCGCTGGGCCGGGCGGCAGGTGTGGTCACGTCCGTGGAATGGTCGCACGCCACCCCCGCCGGCTGTAGCCATGTCCACGTGTCCCATCCGGACCAGCGACAGGACACGGAATGCAAGTACGTCGGCGGCACAGAGAGCTGGGTAGCGATCGAAGCCCAGGGCAGTCGGGACGCGACCTTGGTCATCGTCACGGCGGACCCCGAGACGGGCCTGCTGTGGGCGCCGAATTCCGATACAGAGCCGTTTCAGCACGAGCGCCGATGGCCCCAACTGATGGGAGCTCCGCCGCGTGCTGGTCCGCACGTTGTTCGTGCGCACTTGTGTGCAGCTCTCACGGCCCCTCGGCGTCGAGCGCTCGTCTCGTCTCAGGGTCCAGCCCGGAACTGCGGGCATTGACTCGCAGCGTCCGAATGACCCCCAACTGCTCTGCCCGCGCCAAGTCCCGTCGCAACTCCCGTCGGTCCTCGTCCGATATCGGCGCCGGTGCGTCGATGTTCCAGACCACACCAACTGGAACACACGAGCGGGCGCCGACCAGGTGCCAGTAGTGGCGAATGTACGGCTGGATCAGCCTGGCACAGACGGCCGAGTGGGACGCCATTTCCACGTCTCCGACCCGGCTGCCCTGCGACAACCCGAAGACCGCGAACCCTACCTCCCCCACCCCCTCTTCTGCTGAGAACGCGACACCCGGCAATGCCTGCAGCACTCGCTCGAACAATGGCAAACAGTCCCACATACTGCCGCCGATCGAGTGGGCATCCAGATGGACGGCATCCAGTTTGAATTCCTGGACCACCGCTGCAACTTTTCGGGTGAAATGGTCTTGCCACACGGCTGACCGCGGATCCATGGCAACAAACGGATAGGTCCAGACGTGGACAAACTCTCGGGCGTCGTGAATGCGATACCACAGTCCTTCCGAGACACGCGAGAAGCGGATCGTATTCTCGCCCTGACCGAAAAAGAATGTGAAAGGCATAGTGAGAGGATCCGGGGCACCGGCAGGGACCGCCAGCGACCGATCGCGCACGGTAACCGTTGGCGGCGTCAGGCCAAATCCACCCACGGTCATGCAGGCTTCGCACGCGCGGGCGGCCCTGAATGTCGCCGTCTCGCCGTCGGCCGCGCGTGGACCGCTGTCGAGATCCAGTTCCCGGCTTCGGTAGCCACCCGGCCAACCGCGATAACCGCCCGGGAAATCGTTCCCCCTGAGGGCGCAGTCTCGAAACTGCTCGAAGGAAGGCAACCAGGGATCGAACGCCACCGGGCAGGTGTGAATCATCACCCGGCAGCCACAGCCGTGCGCGGTCTCCACCAACCGCCGGAATTCGACCGCCCCACCCAACTCCTCGGCCGGCTGGTATTCCGGGTAGCGAGCGTCATAGGGCCCGCTCCAGCCGCATAGGTAAAGCAGTGCACCGCTGGCATCGCCGGCCCGCTGCAATTCTTCCACGAACCGCGTGACGTCGGCGAAACCTTGCGTAATCTCTCCGTGCGGGCGCCACAGGTCCATGGTGAAGACTCGTTTGATGCCGTGCAGCCACGCCGGCTTATTCGGATGCGAGCCAATCCTGCCGATGCGATAGGCGTCCTCCAGCCAGCGCTGGTAGTCGGCGATCGCCGCCTCCATCGTAGCAAACGTCGTTCGTTCGACCGCTTGCGGCCAGGCATCGCGCAGCGTGAGGATTAGCGCGGCGTCGGTCGCGCGGATGTCCACGGAGGGGAAAGGATCTTCCGGCACAGCGGAGCGATGACTGATCAGCGTCCAACTGTCTGCGTCCTCGACCAGCACGAACTGATAGCTCAATCGCCGCCGGTAGGGCTCTCTCGCTACCGTGTCAAGCGTCACCAACGTAGCCGCATTTGCGGCATCCGGCACGTGCATGCGCGCGTTGCGAGGGAACGAGAAGGAGCGAGATCGCTGTGAGTCATCGGCGTGGCGGTCGTCTTCGCGAGGGGCGTCCGCTCCGCTGACCTCCAGGACCGTGCCCTGGGCGCTGATCGATGCCCAGCCGAGCGGGCGGTCGCCGGCAGAGAAGTGCACCAGCCAGACGTGCCAACGTCGCGAGAACTCCGCCTGGAAGCGGGAGGCCGAGACGCCTCGCAGCATCTCGTGAACCCGACGGTCCGCTCGGGCTGCGGCAACCGCCTGGTCTGCCGTGAGCGGTTCGCTGGCAGACGAGGACACCGTCGTCTCGGCAGCAAGAGACACGATCTCAGGTCGTAACGCGGCCATCCACTCGACCTCCCGAGTGGCCTGGGCGGAGGACGGATTGATCAGGAACCGGTTGAAGCCCCGATATCCCGACCGTGCCAGCAACACCAGCATCTCGTGCAGCGACTGCTGCGAGGGAAAAGCCCATTGGCTGCCAAACGAATCCGGGGCCGCCAGCGCAGCCGCT
The DNA here is from genome assembly GCA_025459265.1 of Pirellulaceae bacterium. Classification (GTDB taxonomy): domain Bacteria; phylum Planctomycetota; class Planctomycetia; order Pirellulales; family Pirellulaceae; genus JAAYDI01. The sequence goes on from JALOQX010000142.1 coordinate 20,043, forward strand.
TCCGTGGCACGCCACTCGGCATCCGTCATGCCGGGCCGGACGTATCCCACCTCATTGGCCCACAGATGCTTGGTGCAGCCGCTTTCCTGCTGTGTCCTGGCCATCCACCGACCAAGGCTCTCCAGCGTGTCCCGCTCGTCCTCCCCCCCGTGGCCGTAATGATTGCGGATCAGTCCATCCACGCCTTCACGCAGCGCCCAGCGATGCAGCGCCAGATAACGGTCCGCAGGACCCCCGATGCAGGCCGAGCAGACGAAAACGGGCACCGGACCGATAACCTCCTTGGCCAGCCTGGCGTATGCCGCCAGCCAGTGTCCGTAGAACCAGTCGCAGAACTCCTGCTGCAGCCGACTGATGGTCCGCAATTGCTCCACCGTGTGGGCCAGCCCCCACAGGCTCGTCGCCCCGGTCCACTGTTCCTCCTGCTCCGCCGCTTCGTCCGTGCGAGCCAACCCGGGAGCAAACGGATGCAGTGGGACGAGCCAATCCACGCGGTCGAACGACGCATGGCTGGTCCCCAACTCGCGATTCAAGTCGTCGATGCTGCCGAATCGTCGGATCAGCCACTGGCGGTAAGCTCGCAGCGCCTCGGCATCGCGGCGATGATCCGGGTAGATCCGCGCGGTCAGCAGCGAGAGTGGAAAAGTATTGATCTCGTCACCAAACTGCAGTCCGCGCAGACCCGGTTTCGCGTAGGCAGCGCGGAAGGACTCGAGGCTGCTCCGATAGAACTGCTGAATGCCAGGCTTCCACAACGGCGGAAGTCCGTGTGCGCCGGGCACTTCCGCCAGGCCGATCTCCGCGGCAACCACCACGCGGACTGATTGGGATTCCGGAATGGAAATCGGCAGGAACCGTACGCGAAACGCCTGTCCGCCTTCGCGTTCGTCATCGCCTTCGCGCCCTTCTGCGGATTCACTCACCACAGGCATCAGACTGTCCACGTGCCCGCTGAGATCCTGCCGAGTCGCGTGGTCCAGATCGAACAGGACGGCTTGCACGCGTCCCACCTCCACCCGGCTCCGCTCGGCCGGAGGAATGGGCAGATGAATCTCGAGGTCCAAAGCCGTGTGCCGCCCTGCGTATTGGGTCACGTCGCGGACATCGCGGACAAACACCGCGGCCTTGTCGGACTCAGCAATCAGATTGCCGTGGCGCCACGGCCAGAAGGCGTTCAACGTGCCATAGTAGGTGCCGCCCGCCGCTTCCAAACGGTCGGACGTATCGTTCACCGCTTGGACATACTTGAGTTCAGGCCCGACAATCGGCCACTTCTCGTCTGGCATCAGCGTGAAATGTCGGAAGCCGGCCTCGAACAGCCGCGTCACATCACCGTTGCCGGTGAAGCCGAACCGCACATAGGGTTCATTGTCCCAGAACATCAGGTGATTCTCATCGATGCGCCACGTGCGACCTGCATATTCGCCCGATGAGCATGCCAGCATCGGCTTGGATGCGTCGGGCTTCGGGCGTGAAAGAGTGTCGCTGATCTGAGCGTCCGCATCGGACGCCTGACCGACGAGAGCCATCAGGACGCCGACAACAACGGGCAGTATGAGACGTGCAGGCATTTTGGGCTTTCCTCTTTCGTCGGCGGGTCAGTATTCCAAGCATGATACCAGGAGGTTCGACCCCTTGGCACCAACAGGCTCGGCACACAGCAGGCACCCGGAAATCGCGCGGAATCACGCCGTTCCAGTTGGACCTCCCGCCGCGCACTTCCTGGCGACTGGATCGCCAACGGGGGGTGTGCTGTGCGAGCACCAGGCGACTTGTTACGATCTTGCCGTGTTCCATCGCGAAGCAGGTAACGAAACGAAGGAGAAGCCTGTGATGCAGCAGCGGGTGCAGGGTGAACGGCTCCACGATCTCGATGCGCTGCGTGCCTGGGCCATGCTGCTGGGTGTGGTGTTGCACGCGGCATGGATGATGACGCCTGTGAACTGGGGAGCGCCGATCCACGACGTGGATGGCGGCCTCGTCCCACAGTGGATTGTCTGGTTTATCCACATGTTTCGGCTGCAGGCGTTCTTTCTGATCGCCGGTCTGTTTGCGCACCTGGTCTTTCGGCGGCAGGGTGCGGTCGGTTTCATCCGGCATCGTCTGACGCGGATCGGCATTCCGCTGCTGGTCGGCGTGCTGGTCATCTATCCGATCTGGTTCTCGCAGGACACTTGGGCCGGGAGGCTGCGCGGCCGGATTCAGACCTCCGAGAGCTTCTGGTCGGTTTTCCAGACTCAGATGGGCCGCTCGTATCACGAGGTTCTGGACACGTTCCACCTGTGGTTCCTTTACGACCTGCTCCTGTTGTACGGCCTGACGCTGCTCGTCATTTTCGCGTTTCGCTATGGGCTTGACCGTCAGGGCCTCTGGCGCGACCGGCTGAACCGCGGTTTTCGTCGGCTGATGCAGTCGCCTTATCTGCTCGTGTTCCTGACGGTGCCCTCCGCGCTGCTGTTGATGGGGTCAAAGTTCTGGAGCGGGATCGAGGCGTACCCGATCTGGTTCCGGCCCGACTGGCAGGGGCTGCTGCTGTACTGGCTCTTCTTTGCGGTGGGCTGGTATCTGTACGCCAACCTGGATCTGCTGGCGATGGTGCAGCGGGCCTGGGTGCAGCGGCTGGCGATCGGCACGGCGCTGTCGGTGGCGATGTTT
>JALOQX010000143.1 GCA_025459265.1 Pirellulaceae bacterium
TGCGCCTCGGTAGCTTTATCGATGCCGATTTGCCGTTGGTTTTTGCTGCACTCGCCGGAGAAGACGAACGAAATCATTTCAACGCCGTTGTTTTCCAGGCTGGCGCGGACGCGATCGGCAATCAGGTCGTAAACGACAGCATCCCATACCACCAACGCCTTTTTCCCGAGCGGTGCAACGAACTTGCCGGTTTCGTCTAGGGCTCCAGCGCCTTGAACATAACGACCGGGGAAAATCATTGTTTTGATCATCAATCGAACTCCTTTCTTTTAAATTTGCTTGGCTATTGTTTCTGTTTTATTCAAAATAATCAACCAGCTTACTGATTTCATCAATGATGATATCTGGTTTGGCTGATTGAATGCTTGCTAGACTGCCAAACCCGTAGGTGACGCCGCAAGTCAGAGCGCCAGCCGATTTACCGGCCAGCAGATCCTCGGGTGTATCGCCGATCATGAGAGCCCGGTCAGGTGGTGAGCCGAAGAATTCTAAGACTTTTATAACCGCTTCAGGATCAGGCTTTCGTCGCGTAATCGACTCGGGGCCGATGATCACTGGAAAGTATTGCTGCATGTCCAACCCCTTCAGGATACCCTGGGTGAGGCGCTGGACTTTGTTGGTGGCAATGCCCATGTTTTTCTGTAAACCATGATAGTGATCCAGGATTTGACGCGCCCCTGGGTATGGTCTAGTTTCGACAAAATAAAATTCTGCGTAACGTTTTTTAAAGATATCCAATCCCTGGTCGTAAAGCGTTTCTGCTTGCGCTCCCAGGCATTTTCGCACCAGCGGTTCTGCGCCGCCGCCGATAAAGCTGATGATCGTGTCTACAGGTTGTTCTTGCAGCCCCAGGCTCTTTAGCATGTGGTTAGCTGCGTTGGCAATATCCAGCCCGGTGTCCACCAAAACGCCATCGAAATCAAAAACGATGGTATCAACAGTCCATTTCATCGGTTTATCCTATCGTCCTCCCTGCCAGACCCACCCGGTGCAGGTTGGCTGTGAATGCTCTGATCGAGCAATTTGCTGGGGTGGCTGCGGTTGTATTCGTTCGATTGAATACAACCGCAGCTTGTTTGGATCAAATAGCGTTAGAACCAGGTAAGCTCAGGTTTAGTCGCCAGCAGCGGGAGCAACCTGGGCGTCAGAAGCATTCGGTTTGCGCTTCATTGCGGCTGCAATGAAATACAATACCGCTGACAAAACGATCGCCACGATCAACGAGGCGATGCCGCTGACTGCATCGAAGACGCCGAAATACTTCATCACTGCCATAATGGTGAAGGTCGTAAAGAGGGAGGCCGACGGAGGATCGATATGGCTGTCGCCGTGTGCAGTGAAGAGCTGTCCATAGAAATCGCCCAGGAAAGAGCCCAGGACGGCGAAGGCCACGCCCCACCACAGGTCGCCGCCGGCGATAACCATGACCTGCTCGGCTGCCAGGGCGATGTGATGCCAGACTGGAGCGGTCGAGCCGAACTGCAGCCAGATCAGGCTGGCGGCTGCGACACCAAACCACAGGCCGAAGAACTGCGGGTAGAGCTTGGTGGCGTAAGAGATTGCAATACCAAAGCCCAGGCCGAGCACCAGCAGTTCCATGGCGGAGTTCTGCCAGGGCAGCCAGGAGTGGACTTTGCTGGCGCGCCAGCGGTTGTCGCCAGCGGGCACTTTGCCGAAGACGCCGGTCTTGCCGAACACCAGGCGGGCAATGATCGCATTGATGATGATGGAGAGCGCGATCGGGTTGGTGAAACCAGTCGTTCCCAGCGGGATTTGTGCGATGCCCCACCAAAGGAGGTAACCCAGTACGCCAAACAGGCCGCCGACCAGCAAGACATCGGGGCTCTTCAGGCCCATTAACGCTGAAGCAATATCACGCCCACCGGCCAGTTTACCGCGCTTAGCGGCATAGACTGCCGCGGCTGCGCCGCCAGCGAACGAAATCTGCGGTCCCAGGATCAAGCCAAAGGCAACGCCGCCCAAATAGTTCGGATCGAGCGCGCCGATGCCAGCACCGATCATTGCGGCGAACCCACATATAATGAATGAGGGAAGACCGCCAATTGCGGCGCCTAAGATGCCTGCGCCGAATGAAGCTAAGAGAAATAACCAATCGAATGCCATTTTTTCCTCCGAAATTTCTTTTGTAAGTGTCGTTATGGCGGTTGCTGCTGTTTATGGGGCTGAGAAAAGGTTAACAGCCTGGCAACCTGAATGGTATATACGATCTGCGAACTTGATTTTCTGGTGCAAAGATAGAAACTCGATCCGTTATAATTTTCCAGCAGCCTCCTTTTCTTGCTTTCCAGAATTGGCGCCAGTTGTCAGGCAACCTCTTGCTGGTATCAAAAATTCTTGGTAAAATTCCTTGTAGGGGCCCACTTATCCAATTATTTTGATTTCCCACGGGTTTGTCGGTGGGAAAAAATAAACGTAATTGGAGGACGTCTCTGTTGCTGGCACAGCAGAGTTGTTTGGGGTGAGCCGCTATCTCCTTTTGTTGAGATCGGGTCGTACTCGATCTCAACTTTTTTGTTAATTCGTCGGAGTTTTCGCCGCTGGCACAGCGTCGTCGAAGGGACAGGATGTACTCCGAACGATGGCTTGAGGAAATTTATCGATTCAGGGTGACAGTCAGTGAATAACAATCTCCTCGGTTGTAGCAGTGGGTAAATTCCACCGGCGTGCCGTCAGCGATATATACCGTCCGTTCTTTATACAGGATGGGCGAACCAACCTCGACTTCAAGCAATTGCGCCAACTCCTCGTCGGCTTCACGCGCTTCGAGTTTTTGAACTGCGCGCTTGACGGGGTAGCCATAAGCTTCCATGAAATCCCAAAGGTGACGGGATTCAAGATCTTCTTGTAATAGCTGGTGGAATAATTTATAGGGTACGTAGGCATCGTGCAAGGTAACCGGGATGCCATTTGCATAGCGTAAGGTTTTTATATGTAACGCCAGCTCGCCTTCAAGCAGGGTTAAGGCATTGGCTACTTTTAAGCGGGCAGGTAGAATATCAGCAATCAGCACGTGCATGCTGGCTGCGATTCCTTTTTCTGTGGCGCTTTCAAAAAAATTGGTCAGCCCATTGTGGTCGCGGATGACATGCGGTCGTGAGACAAAGGTTCCCACGCCATGCCGGCGGTAGATTACCCCTTCTTCGATCAGGTCAGACAAACCTTGCCGGTTGTGGTCGCTCGTAACGACGTGGTCCGGCCGGAGGCTGTCTCTTTCCCGATCGGCGCTGGAGAGCCTCCCGTGCCGCGTGTCGATACTGGAGAAGAGCCGACCGGCTGCCGGCTGCATGGGCAATGCGCAAGGAGCGACGACATTGTTCAGAACACCAGGATGGATCGGGTTGCTGGTGGTCACGCTGATCGTGGTCGGGGAGAGCCACGCGCGCGCCGCGGATGCGGTCAGCAAGGAAGGGGAGATCGCGTGGAGCGGCAGTCTTACCACTGCCTGGCGTGCCGCGCGCGAACAGCAACGACCGTTGCTGCTGTTTGTCACCATGGACACGTGTGTGCACTGCCAGAAAATGAAGCAGACCACCCTCAAGGACGCCGCGGTGCAGAGCGATCTGAAGGAACGCTTCATTCCGGTCGCCCTCAACGTCAAGGACGAACCAGAATTCATCAAGACATTGCGCGTGCGGACCTTTCCCACGCTGGTCGTGATCCAGCCCAACGGGGACGTCGTCGAGTCGATCAGTGGATACCAGACGCCCAAGCAGCTCCGGGAAAAGCTGGCACCGATCGTCCGCCAGGCCGCCCGGGGCAAACCTGACGCCGCTGCGCGGTAGGTATGATGGGTCATCCCTCCGGCACGCCGAAGGCTGGGGGCTCACTTCGTTCGTCCCCAGCCACCCGGACCGTTTCACTTAATCACGCGCTGCCATGGAGCCCGGGCGACAGCTGGCGGCAGGGCGCTCCCGGGGCTTCCCCGGGGGTATCCCCGGACCGGGTCGGCGGGATAGGATTAGCAGGTGGGACCGGATCATTCGGAGGGTGGGACGAAGGGGCCGCCGGCAAAGGAGCAAACGATCATGACCTGTGTGCACCTGCGAAAATTGTACGAGTTGTGCCAGACGCACGAGTTGAAGCTCGCCGGAGCAGACCTGATCCATATCATCTGCCACGAGTGCGGCGAGAAAGAAGTATGTCCGTCCGCGTTGATGGATGAATTGCCGGAAGAGGAGACGACTCCAGCGTCTCCGCGCCCCGCCTCGCAGTCGCAGCAGCAGAAGTGATCGTCGACTCGGGACAGCTATGCCACGGCCCCACGTGATCTTCGACGTCGACGGTGTGCTCGTCGACTCCTACATTGCGCATTTTCACAGTTGGCTGGCACTGGCGGATGAATGCGGCTGCCGCCGCATGACGGAAGATGAATTTCGCGCCACGTTCGGTCAGGTATCCCGGGAAATCATTCGGCAGCTCTGGCCCAGCCACTCGCTCACGCCGGCCGAGGTAGCGGCGCTGGATGACCGCAAGGAAGCGCTCTATCGCCAGCTGCTGCAGACCGACTTCCGGCCGATATCCGGCGCGCGCGAGCTGATCGTCCTGCTCAAGCAGGCCGGGTTCGGCATCGCGGCTGGTTCGTCCGGTCCGCCGGAGAACGTGTATCTGACGTTGGACCAGCTCGAGGTGCGGGACCTGTTCGACGTCGTGGTGACCGCGACCGATGTCACGCGCGGCAAGCCGGATCCGGAGGTTTTCACGACGTGTGCCCAACGGCTCGCCGCGTCGCCAGCGGCCTGTGCCGTGATTGACGATGCCGTGGTCGGCATTGAAGCGGCCAATCGCGCCGGGACCTACAGCATCGCGCTGGTGGCTCCGGGGCGCGATGCGAGCCAGTTCGCGCACGCGCAGCGCATCGTGCGCGAGCTGCACGAGCTCACCCCCGACGCCATTCGCTCAGCCATCCACCAGCGCCTCATCCAGCGCTGACGGCGCATCTCGTGGCCGCGACATGCGTGGGACATCGCTATTGTACCGCTCCGCGCGGGTGCTGCTCGACCCCATCGAGCGGTCAGCCTGCCGCGCTTTCCTCCGCGACGATCCGGCGGGCTTTCCAGATCGAGTTGAGAATCGCATCGATGCTGGCCTCGTCGGAAAACGGGCTCATGATGTACGACTTCAACGCGACGATCGGTTCGCCGTAGTCCGTTTCGCGGTAGCAGTCGGTCATGGACAGGACCGCTCCTTCGCCGCGCAGCGCGTCCTGATGCACGATCTGATAGATGCGGCGGTTATAGGCGTTGTGCGCGAGCAACTGCGGGCGATACTGGGGGTCCGACTCCTCGCGTTTTGGCACGGTGAAGGTATCGATCCCATCCGGATAGACGCGGAACAAGGTGACCGGCCCGACGTTGTTGCGGTTGAAGACGGTGGTCGACACATGTCCGCCCAGGTGTTCACGCAGCGTTTCCGCCATCGTCACGAGATGTCCCAGCAGTGCCCGCAGGCCATCCTTACCCAGCAGCAGCAGGTTGGCCAGCGCCGCCATGGGTCCGGAGCCGCCGCGCGTCGTCTCGAGCGTGTATTTGCCCGGGTGGTGATGGCCCGACTGGAACAGGTACGGCATGTCCTGGTCGCCGCGCGCGAGCCGCCGCAGATCCTGCGCGTCGCGCACGAGAAACGCCGAGGAGATATAGGGAGTAAACCCGGTCTTGTGGAAGTCGACGCCCAGCGAATCCGCCAGGTGCAGGTGGCGAATGCGGTTGTGGGCAGCTGCCAGGCAGCGGATGGTGCGGAGGCGAAACCCGAGCGGATTCGCGTCCCAGTCGTAATCGTTGAAGACGCTCCACGCCCAGCCAATCACCGCGTCGGCGTGCAGATGCGGAGGGGTGGCGAGCTGAAACTCGGCTGCCAGTTCGCTGCGGATGCGATGCAGCGCGGCCAGATCGTCAATGCCGAACGCATCCGTGGTCCCCATGGTGGCCACGATGGCCGCGACGGGCCGGCCATCGCGGAGCACCGTGCGCAGCGACTCCTCGAATGCCTCCACCACGATGTCGCTGTCGGCCGTGGCCGGGACCCGCACGACGTTCTCCTCGCCGATGCCCAGCCAGTTCGCCACGGTCAGGCAGGCGTAGTGCGCACGTTGAGAGCAGAGGATGACCGGCGGCTGGCTCAGGCCGCGGCGCCCCGCACCGGGACAGGCTTTCTCCAGTCCGAGTTTGACGCCGTAGAGCAGTGCACCGGTGCCGCCGAACGTGAACAACCCGCCCGCCTGCAGCGGATCATAGCCCACCAGATGTGCGGTCATCGACACCGCTTCGACCTCCGCCACCGCCACCTTCCGCGCCGTGTCGTCGCTGCACAGGTTCGGGTTGTAGATCGACGGCAGCAGGCCCCCGATGATGCTGGCAATCGTCGGCGGCGGAATGACGTTGATCTGCGAACGCGGATGGGACCAGATGAACATCCCGGAGAAATGCTCCACCAGCTCGCGCGTGACGTCCTCGAGCGACCGTGGCGCGTCGGCCAGCTGTCGGCGCCGCGCGGCGTCGTAATCCAGTTCCTCCGGTGAACCGAGCAGCGGGGAAACCGACTTCATGGCGTCCAGCTGATCGAGGGCGCGCAGGCAGGAGAACACGAAGTAGGCATCGTGCACGCGATCCGACACCGGCTGCGGGAACGAGGACCGCAGCGACTGCACAATGGTCTGATAAGCGCTGGACATACGCGAATTCTTTAGCAGACCGCCGATGAATTCGCCATCGGGGGTGGTGCGGGAATGGTGGATAGTCGAGTTGCATCAAGTCGCCACCTACGGCGGCGACTTGATGCATGAGGTTCGAGAATCCCAACGCCAGGGTGTATACTGATGGGGAACTGAGCGGACGGCACGGGGCGTTCGCCGCAAGGGTGGGTGGGAACCATGAGGAATCGGGTGCGACTGCTGATCGGTGCGCTCGCCTGGTTGACAGGCGGGAGCCTGCTGGCCTGGTGGATCGCGGCGTACCTGGTGCCCGCACAGGAACCGGGGCATCGCGTTCTGGCCGACCTGTGGGAGTTTGCCACGGCGCCGCGCCGCATCATCCTCCTGGAGTTCGATGGACCCTGGCCGTTGGCCGTCGGTGATCCCATCTATCGAATTGACGGACCGGACGCGATCGAGCAGGTGGGGGAGATTCGCCGGATTGTGGCCGATCCGTTGAGCGGTGGCCCGGAGACGCCGCCCCAGCTCATCGCTCAGGCCCTGTTGTACCCGCACGCCCCACCGGTCTGTCGCGAGTCGTATCTGACCTATTTCACCACGCCCCGGTCGCTCACGTGGGTGCTCGAAACGATGCTCCCCCCCGAGAAGCGCTGGCAGATCGCGCGGGAGATCATCGTCACGTATGAAACCTACCAGGCCGACATCGTCCAGGCGCTCAAGCCGGTGATCCTGGGCGGCCTGGCGGACGCGATGGAGATTGTGGAAGAGGATCTGGCAGACGCGGTGACCTTGCGTCGCGATGTGCTGACGAATCTTGGCCGGCGCTATCAGGGGCGCCTCGTGGAGCAGGAACTGCTGCCGCTGATCCGCGACGAGATCTGGCCGATCGTGAGGCGGCACGCCGAGCCGTTGGCCAACCAGATCGGCGCCGATTTGTTCGCCCGCGCCTCATTGTGGCGCTTCGGCTGGCGGATGCTGTACGACATGTCACCTTTGCCGAACAAGGAGCTGACGCGCGCGGAGTGGAACCGGTTTCTGCAGCAGGAGGGTGTGCCCGTCTTCAGCCAGTATGCGGGCGACATCCTGGCGATGCAACGGCAGGTCTTCGAGGAGGTGGCGGCAAGTCCCGAGGTGCGCGAGGTGCTGCAGCGCAATCTGACGCAGGTGGTGGACGATCCGGAGTTTCGCCAGGTTCTGTGGGAGATCTTCCGCGAGGTGCTGATCGACAATCCGCGGCTGCGGCAACGGCTGGAAGAGCGTTGGCGTGGCGACGAGGCACGGCTGGCCCTGCAGACGGCGGCGGATTATGTCGAGCCCAGTGTGCGCCGCATCGGTGATCTGCTCCTGGGCACGCGCGAAGCCGGGATCACGCCGGAGTTCGCCCAGGTCCTGCGCAACCAGATTCTCGACAAGGACTGCCGCTGGCTGGTGCTCGAAACCCCTGCCCACGCCCGGCCGCTGGAGGATATCTCCGGCGATCCCGTGCTGCGGGTTGTGGCAGGTGCGTATCCGTTGGTGAATCCCTTCGCCGTGCAACTGCAGGGGGTCGAGCAATGACGGCGTCCCCGGAACTCCCCGTCTCGGCGCGGCCGGCGCGCGTGCAGGTCGCCGTCCGCGACCTGACCCTGCAGGCCGGTTCGCGTATCCTGCTGCAGAACGCGGACGCGCAGTTCGCGGCCGGGGAGATCACGTTGATCGTCGGCCGCAGCGGTGTCGGCAAATCAACCCTGCTGAAAGTGATCGCCGGCCTGCTGGACGAACGCGACGAAGCGCTGCGGATGTCGGGGGCCGTCGAGGTTAACAACGCGGACGGGTCGCCGTGTACCACGCGTCATTCCGTGGGGGTGGTGTTTCAGGACTTCGCGCTGTTTGACGAGCTCACGCCGCTGGAAAACGTTCAGCTCGCGCGGGCCCATCGCCCGCGCCGCGTGCGCGATGACGCCTTGCTCGAACCGCGACGATTGCTCGACGAGCTGGGTGTGCCCCACGATGTGCCGACCCATGCGCTGAGCGGCGGGCAACGGCAGCGGCTGGCGATTGCCCGCACCCTGGCCTACGACCCGGACATCATGCTCTACGACGAACCGACGTCGGGTCTCGACAGCGCGACAGCCGACGAGGTGACCCGGGTCATCGAAGCCACCCACGTGCGGCATCCGTGCACCGCCATGATCGTCACCCACGACTACGAATCCCTGTCGCGGATCGCGCAGGCCGTCTACCTGATCGATACCGAAACCTGTACGCTGCGGCAGATTCCCCGCGAACAGTGGCCGCACCTGAGCCAGTTGCTCGCGCAAAGCCGCGCGAGCGGCGAGGAGCTGCTGCAGGTCGAGACCGGACGCGCGCCGGCCTGGCTCCGTCACGCAGGAAGCCGGCTGCGGACGTTCCTGACCGAAACGTCCCGCGTCCTGGAGGCGTGTGCCGACGCCGCGTGGCGGCTGGTTCCGCTGTGGAACAGCCCGCGGTGGGGAGGGCGATTCCTGCTGCACTACCTGCGCGCCGTGGCCAGCCCCTCTGCCTGGCTCTACATCGCCATCGCGGGAGCCATCATCGGCTTCGTGGCGACCTATTTCACGTTTCGCTTTCTGCCCAGCGCGAATTACACCAAACCACTCGTGATCGAAGACCTGCTCCGCTCGATGGGCTTTGCCCTCTACCGGATCCTCGTCCCGATTCTGGCCACGATCCTGATCGCCGCCCGCTGCGGCGCGGCCGTGGCCGCGGACGTGGGCGGCAAACGCTACGGACGTCAGATGGATGCGCTGCGGACACTGGGCGTCGATCCGAAACGGTACCTGCTGACCGGGATCCTCTACGCGTTCCTGCTGGGCACCCCCTGGCTGCTGACGATCGGTTACGCGACCGCGGCGCTCACCAGCCTCATCGTCTTCACCACGACGCACCCTGCGCGCGGACCCTGGTTCTGGCAGCTCCACTTTCACCGCGAACTGGTCGTGCCGGATCAGTGGTACTACGCGGGCAGCGCCTGGCTTCTGGCCAAGACCTTGACCTGTGCGGCCGGGATCGCCCTGATCGCCTACGCGCGCGGTGCGCGGCCAAAGGACTCCAGCCGTGCGGTCAGCCGTGGCGTCACCTCCACGATTCTGTGGTCAACCCTCTACGTGTTGGCCGTGCATTTCGTGTTCGCCTTCGTTGAATTCGGCTGAGGCACCCGCGCCCGACACAATCGTCACAGCCCGCGCCAGCGGACCCGAATTGCCCGGCGAATCTGCGTGTCTTACGGAAATCGCAACTTCCGTACTCTCTGCGCCGATCATCCAGTATGGCCATGTTGCCTTTTCTCAACATGGCGGCTGAGCGAATGGAGGTTCTGGTGGGAAGCGGCGTGGCGATGCGACCTGACTTCGAATGGTCCGTGGCGCGTGCCTCGGCGTGTCGGATTGGCCGTGCTGGTGCTGTCGGCCGGGAGCCGGCTCGGGTCCAGTGCGGCGGTGCCGAGCGGCAGATGGGCAGGTGGCGTTGGTGTCTGTTGCTCGTGTTCTGCTGGGCGGCAGTGCCGCCGCAGAGCCTGCCGGCCAACGACGTCTTCTACCGGACGCTGATGCCGCAGATGCTTCCGCCACCGCAGCCGTTGACCAGCCAGCCCGGCTTGTGCAACACGCTGCTGGATCGCTGGGGAATCAATCGCGTACCGCGGCGTGTCACGCTGGCCGACAGGCCGCGTCAGGCCGCCCTGGCGGCGCTGCACAACCCGCGATCCGGCGTTGCCCTGGCGGGATACGCCCTGGCGGCTGGTATCGAGGCGGACAACGCGCAGGTGTCGACCAGCGTCGATCTGTATTTCGAGACGGTGGCTTTCAGCTGGAATTTCCTCAAGCAGCCCAACGCGTCAGCATTTCCGGAATACGAGACAGCTTGGCAGCTGTACCACAACGGACTGGAACGGTTGATGAGTGCGGCGCAGCGGTTTGGCCGGCTCGAGCCGAGTCGTGGCCTGCGGCTGGCCACGGCCGCGGGGGCAGTTACCTTACCCACGACCTATCAGGGTTTTGTCTGGAAGCCCGAGGATTTTTCGCGTGTGGAAGTGGTGCCCGCGACCACGCCTCGGAAGCTGGCCTGTCGCTATCGGTCTGCCGGACTGGGCGTGCCACTGGTCGTGGTGCGTGAACGAAGCGTGCCGGAGCGGTTCTTCAACGATCGCATTCCGTTTAACGCGACGGTGGTCTTACGCCCGAGCCTGGCGGTGCTGGCGGGCACAGCCCCGCCGCTGGGCGCTGAGTCGTCCCACGGGCCGGTGGAATTCTACGATCCATTGCGCGTGTCGACCGTCGCCATGCGAGATCAACAACTGGCGATGGCCACCGACACGTCGCTGGCTCTCGAGTACGCCGTGCGGAACGTCAACGTCAGCCCGTGGCGCGGTGTCATGGAGCCGCGATCGGCCGAGGCGGGGCGGGAAAGGCTGAACATGATCGAGCCGCGCCAGCCGGGAAAAGTCCCCGTCGTGTTCGTGCACGGGTTCTTCTCCTCCCCCGGCGTATGGGCCGAAGCCGCCAACGAAATCCTCGCCGATCCGCATCTGCGAGATCGCTACCAGCTGATGGCCTACAGCTACCCGACCGGTCGGCCGTTTCTGGAATCGGCGGCGATCCTGCGGCGTGAACTGACTGCCTTTGCGGAGACTTACGATGCTGACGGTCAGGATCCGTCCATGTCCAACATGGTCATCATTGGCCACAGCATGGGCGGCCTGGTCGCAAAACTGACCGTCACGCACAGCGATGATCGATTGTGGAACAGCGTCGCCAAGCGTCCGCTGAGCGACATCAAAGTGAGCGACGAAGGCCGACAGCGACTGGCGAACCTGTTCTACTTCGAGCCGCTGCCGTTTGTGCGGCGCGTGGTGTTCGTCGGTACACCGCACGACGGAGCTGGGCTGGCCAGCAGCTCGATCGGTCGATTGACGTCGCGCTGTGTGGAACACCCGGCCGACGAAATGATTGAACACCATCTGTTGATCCAGGCAAATCCTGATGTGTTCTCGCCCGAGCTCGCTCAACGGATTCCGACGAGCATCGACATGCTGGATCCCCACAGCTGTCTGCTGCGGGCGATTCAGACACTGTGTCCCGGTCAGGATGTGCAGCTGCACAACATCGTGGGCACGGCGTGTCTCTCGCCGCTGAGCGGGCATGGCGACGGCGTTGTTGCGGCCAGCAGCGCCGTGCACCCGTGGGTGTCGACCGAGAAGCGGGTCCACGCGAACCACACGGGACTGCACCAGGATTTGGAGTCGATCCGCGAGATGCGCTGCATCTTGCGGCGGCATCTGCTGGAAGCGGACGACGAGCCGTGGGGCGACCCGTGCGAGGATGTGATGGCCGACGGCGGTGAACTCGACGTCTCCGAACCGTGCCCGCCGGGCACTTGGGTCGAGGACTGTGAGGAGGATCTTAGGCCGCACGATCCGCCTGAGACGACCGTCCGCCTGTCGCCGCCCGCCGACTGGCTTGAAGTGGGGACGGTCGATGCGCTCGGCGCGGTGCAGGCTGTGCAGGACCCGATGACAAGTCCGCCCGACACAGTCCCGGAGCTGTGCGGCCCGGAGCTGGTCTGTCCCGCAAACCCGTGATGCACAACGGCCCCTCCGTGCTCGGTAACCGTTCACGGGCCGCCAAAGTCGCCTTTCGCGAAAGTGGCGCCACTTTCGCGGAGCGAAAGGCGACTCTCTGGGCGACCCCCACCACACGCACGGCGGCCGAGTCCCAACGCCTCCAACAAGCCCGTGCTTGGCCGAGGCCGCCACAGCCGCAGCGCGACGAGCGCGGCACCCCACGTAGCCGATGATCTTGGCTCCCCATCGGGCGAGCCGATGGGGGAGCGGAGGGTGCACGGCGTTGCGGGGTACGTAGCCGATGATCGTTGCTCCCCATCGAGCGAGGAGACTGTTGATTTATTCGGGTGGCGTGGTTGCCTACCCTTGAGTGGTGGCGGGTTGGCGCGATGCGATGGTCACGCTTGTTCCGCATCGACACCACGTGTGGGTGGATCACGGATGGAATCTGCTGAAGCGCCCCCTCCCACGCGATCAAATCCATCTGATTCCGACCTGTCTGGGCGATGTGATTCCCGCGGATCACCCGCTGCGTTTGCGGATTGATCACACGACGCGGGCGATGTTTCGCCAGAAGTAAGAGCCAGCCCTGCGGCAGATGCAGAGAGACCTGATCCGGGTGGTGCAGCAGGCGGGCGTGGTCCAGCTGGCCGAACTGTACGTCGATGGCACGTGGAACGGGGCGAACGCCAGTCGACAGCAGACGCTGACGGCCGAGAAAGCGCGCGAGCTGTTGAATAGCCTTCAGCAGCCGATCGACGCGTATCTGGAGCAGGTCGAACGTGCCAACCAAGCGTCGGCTGCGGGCATCACCGCTGTTGGCCGGCGCGCGTTTGCACGTCAGTCTCCAGGTGACCGAAGGCCGATTCATGGCGCTGGAGCGACATCTGAAGCACTTGCAGCAATCGCTTCGCCGTGTGCCAGCTCGTCACGATCCGCTGTGTCACTGCGACCGGCTCGCTGGACGCGCCGTGCGGAACCGGCTGGAAGCCGAAATCGATGAGCAGTTCTTCGGGCGTGCCAGAGAGGCGGCAGAAATTCGCGTAGGCGGCCAGGATCTTGGAGTCGTCAATCTCGATGTGCCTCGGATCGGCTGGCTGGTCGGGCGGACGAACGTCGTCCGATTCGTGCCGTCCGATCGGTGGCACGCTGTGGTTGGTCTGGGGATTGTCCACAATGCAGCTCCTTGTAGTCAAAGTACGCTCAGTCAGTCATGTGGTGGAGTCTGTCGCACGTGCAAGGTCAGCCAAGACAGTGCCAATCTGTTGCACCACTCAGAGGAGGCCACAGTCATCGAGCGGCCTCCTGGACCCTGTACGCGCCGGCTTCCTGATCGAACACCAACTCGTACGTGGCGGTTACCTGTGCCGCTCCCTGC
>JALOQX010000144.1 GCA_025459265.1 Pirellulaceae bacterium
CTCCATTGCCGCTTCGCGGCAATAGAGCAGGAGAGTGGAGAAAGGAGAGAGGAGAGCCAGAGAAGACTCGCTCCGCCTTTCTCCACTCTCCTGCGGTCTCCTCTCTACTTTCTCCTCTCTTTTCCGCGGAAAACGCCGCGTCGTTTTGTCGCGGCGGCGAAAACATCCGAACGATTTCGCACGCGGCGCGGTGGCCAGATCGCGGGATACACCCCGACGCCAAACTGCCTCAAAAAGTCTCGATCTGACCCCGAAGTCTCAGAACCGTGGGATACATCCGGCTGCGTGGCGCTGAGCGCGGCGCGAATCGACTGCTGCGTCCGGTCCCGCCGCCGACGAAGTTCTGCCAGTCGGGCCACGGCCTCCTCGCCAGGGCCCATGGCGGCCCGGTCCTGAATTCCGCGATAGGTCCGCGCGATGAGGTCCGGGTGGCGCATCGGGTTCAGTCAGCGGCGGTCAATCCGGATGGTCCCGAACACTGCCAGGCACTGGCTCAGGCAGCGGCAGCGGGTCAGGTGGTTGCGGCTTGTCCTCGTGGATGTGGATGGAGGAGTACAGCTTCTGGTACTTGCTGTTGGCTCCTTGCAGTGCCTGCGTGATTTGTCCGTGTGAGCCACCCGAGCAACTTGGTGATTACGACGGACAGATTGTCGTGTCTACATGCTATTGAAAACAGGAACAAGACTCATGGTGGTGACGCGCGACCACGAAGTGGCACGTGGCGGGCCGGTCCTTGCGCGACGCGGCGGAAGTCGCACGTCTCTACGACGTCGTGTGTGTGCCCTGCGAACATCGCGAGACCGCGGAGGACGACGACCTCTCGTGGTGGCCCAAGGCGGCTGTCGCCTCGCGCGCACCGACCGCGTCTTCTGCAGGCTCATGCTCGCCACGGAACATTGTCCGCTCGGCAAGTGATGATTCATCGACATGAAAGAACCATGTTCTATGCCGAACCACTGGGATCTCACGCCGGATAGTCCCGTCCCCTGGGTGAAGGAACTCCTGCAGCAACCGCCCGGCCCATTCCCGGACGGCTGGATTGGCTACAGCCAACGGCCTTGTGGCACAGTGTCGTTGTTCAGCGCGATGAAATACGTGGCCTTGCGCTTGATCGCCAAGTCAAATCCCCGGTTGTTCGGCGGAATGAACCCTGTGTTCTCCTGCTCATGGAACACCGTGACGTTGGGATAATCGCGCGCGAGCTGGTCAAAATAGTCGCCGGTGCCGTCGGTGCTCGCGTTGTTGGTTAGAACGAGATCGAAGTTCTTGCTGTGGCGAAACACGGCCTCGATGCACGCCCTGGTCGCGTCGAGCCGGTTTAGGCCAATGATCGAGATGAGGAACCGTTTAGGCATCGTGTTAAAGCACCTTGGCGATGAACGAGGGGTACGGAAACTCCTCGGAGAGGGCCAGGAGCTCTATTCTTCTCTCCTGAACCGCGTCGAGTACCGGGCCGATCACGCCCGTTCCCCACATCGGATTGATCGCGAAGTCATGCCCAGCGATGAGACCGCCCGGGTCCATGTGGTCGAGCAGCACCTCCAGCTCTCTGACGGTCGGTTCCCGTTGGTGCCGCGTGTCCAGGTAGACCCAATCCAGGTGCCCCTTGGGTAGTGTCGGAATCCAATCCCAGTCGTTTTGACACACGAACTCGACGCCGATGCTGGTCGTGTGTTGCATCAAGGCCGTCGCCTTCTCGCGAGCGATTTCCGCGCCGGGGAATGCGTACGGGTCGACCAGGTAGAGCTTCGAAGGGTGCGTGAGTACGAAGAGCTCGTACGCGTTCGCTCCTTCGAAGACGCCCAACTCCGCGCCGACCGCCCCCTGCGGTAGGAACTGTTGGTAAAGATCTCTTCTCGTCGGAACTGATGTGATCATCTCATAGACCCTTTCCTCGCACGGTCGCTCGGTCCGCTCTATCGTCGATCGAGTGGGGAGGCTGCCGAAGCGTCAATTGACCGCTCATTGGCCGCTGACGGCGGTGCGTAGCGAAACCGCCGCACGTCGTCACGGCAGTGCTGACCGACCAATTCAATTGATGCATCGTCCCATGGCGGCGTCTCGTCACTGCCTTCATCTTCGCGAGCAATGACGAGCCTGCAATCCAGTAAGGCGGCGATCTGCGGCCACGGGTTGTCTTCGTAGCGGAAGATGATTGTCGCGGGGTCGCAGTACCTGGCGGCGAATCCGCCGTCTGTAGCCAGAACGGACAGAGCGATCCACGTACGCACCATGTCCGCAAACGCCAAAGCGATTTCCGCCGACAAGCCGTGTGGAATGTCTGGCGGGCCGATGGGTTCGCGATGATCTCGATGCTGCCGCACCCATCGCCAGTGACTCGCAAAGATGTCCCACGGGTTGCGTATCACGGTGAACATGCGGTAGATCGGCGATGGCAGCATGCGCCGCGCCGCGTGAGCAGAGACGTGTTCCCAGCCCTCGCCCATCCGCCGGGCGTTGGGGAAAGCCAGCTCGATTGCTGCCTGTAATGCCGTCCCGCCTGTGTGGGGAATGTGAATGAAGCACGCTTGCCGTTCTGGTATGATCATCATGGCGCTAGCCTCATCAGTCGCAGGACTGAAAAGGGGAATCCCTCCCAGCCCGAAGGGAACGTCAGCAGTACACGCAACTCGTATCCGGCGTCACGTACGAGAGACTCAAGAGAGGCTTGCGTATAGACTTGAGCTTTGGCGTCGGCGTAGCGATAGGACCAGCCCTCACCGTCTTTCGGAATCGTACGATGGACTTCACCGACATGCACGTTCAATAGCCAGTTGTCCGCCGTGATCGTGGTCAAGGCCATCCGCAGTTGATCGGCCGACAGGTGGTTGAACACGTCCCACGCCAGAGCCCAATCGGCCGCGAGTCGGGTCGTGCCGAGTTGCTCGGTAAGAAACGACGGATGCTGCAGTGCTCGCAGTTCACCGCTCAGTTCGTTGGCCAACCCTGCTTCGAGCATCGACGCTTCGGGCTCGATGCCGGTATAGCAACGGGCGTCGAGGAAGGCGATCAAGTGCTTGCCGATCCGCAGTGGGCCGCAACCGACGTCCACCAAACGGTGATGGCGCTGCAAACCGTTGCGAATGAGACAGTCGAGCACAAGTTCGGCAATCCACCATTTCCCGCCAGGGTATTCGCGGTAGTCTTCCAGCAGATTGGCGTTGAACGAATCGACCGTCGTCATGCCAAGTCATCCTGCGCGGGACAGAGCACGCGCCGCCCAGGTTTGCGAATCGCATCCGCCAGCGCCGGTTCGCCTGCCTGGCCGCCTGCGCTCGCGCCCCCTGCTTGGTAAAGGCGCTCGAATACGTCCGTTATGACAGCGCGCGACGGTTTTGCGGTGGACTGTCCACGCGCGGGAGATTGGAGTGCGGCACGCCGCCAGGTGTGCGGGTGCAAGAGCAACCCAATGCTGGCTGACTGTACTCACGAGAGCGATTGCTGGCGCGCGGCTTCGGGTTTCCCACGGTATCGTGAGTGAGCGTGGTGACCCGCCCCAGCGGATCGGTCTCGGTCAGTTTGCGGCCCGCGGCATCGTACCAGGTATGCTCCAAACACGAACGGTCGCCGCGGTGTCCGGAAGGGCGTCGGTGCCGCGAACGCTGGGACGCTGAGGCCTGGCGACAAGTTGCCTCCGGGGCCGGCGCTCGGCCCCCGATGCACTGTCCGCCGTACGTGCCGTCAGATTCGTCACGATCCGTCACAATTTGACAGTCCGCCCAGTGCGCGCTTCGTTTGCGCACTGGGTTGCGGGTTGAATCCTCGGTGGGCCAAGAACGAGAAGCAGGCAAGTTCCGCAGGGCCGAGTGATTCGAGGGGCCGCTCCAGTATACCTATGGGCAGCGAGCCCGCTGTTGTAACTGAGCACCCCGCGGCCCACCCGGTTGAGCCTTGAGCTCGAAGAGGTAATTGCCAACTGTGCCCCGGCGTGGGCGAAGCAATAACGATCTCGTGGATCAGGCTTCGCCACCCACGCGCTAGTGCGCGTATCACCGGCGGATCTTGCCTGGATAAGTATAGCGCACGCCTGAAGACCTGCCGGCAAGTTTCTTGGGATTCGACGTGCACAGACGGCAGATCATGGTCCGTCATGTGGAGGCCACTGGCCGACCACACCCAGGCCGCTCCTGCCCGCTGTCGCGGGCCAACCTGGAGTACGTTGCTCGGCACGTCGTACAGCGCGCGGATCAAGTGGCCCTGGCAGCCACCAGCAAGTGGTGAGCTGTGGCTTGCGTCCTGCAGGAACACGTCGCGCGCGGCGCGGTCTCCGTCCCCGGTGCGCTGCCGCAGGGCGTTGTAGCGGTACGTGACCGTCTGGCCGTCGGGGTTGGTGACCGACTCGAGCAGGTTGCGCGTGTCGTAGGCGAGCGTCGTCACGCCCGTGGCGTCGGCGATCCGCGTGCGATTTTCCGCGTCGTCATAGGTATAGGTATGGCGGCGGCCACCCGGGTAGTGCTCGCCGGTCAGTTGCCGGTTGCCGTTGTACGTGTAGGTGACTCATTGTCCGCGCGCATTGACCCGGCGGATCACGTTGCCCACGCCGTCGTAGCTGAATGTGACGACGCGTCCCAGCGGATCGGTCTCGGTCAGTTTGCGGCCCGCCCCGTCGTAACTGAAGCTGGTGGCGTCGCCGCGCGGGTTGACCACGGCCAACACGCGCCCCGCGGCGTCGTAGACGCTGGTCGTGATGCGTCCCTCGGCATCGGTCTGCGCGTAGGGTCGGCCCAACGCGTCGTAGAGCGTCGTGGTCAGATGCCCCTCGGCGTCGAGCACCACGGCATCTATCAGGGGTCACGACTGAATACGTTGTATTGAGTCCTGACCCCTTCAGCCAGCACGCCGCCCGCAGGCAAAATGCGCGGGGTTCCAAGTGGTGCAGACAGGCCTTGGGACGAGTCGTTCACACGCCCTTCAGCAGACGTCACCGAGGGCCGAGCTCGCCGGCTGTGGCGAGGGTGCGGGGAGGGCGGGTCAAACCAGCGATGGGCAATCGGGGGTTCGTGTCGATGATCCCCGGTTGCTGTATCGACTGGCGAAAGTCGTCTTGCGATTTCGACGGACGCGGCTACCTGCGAGCCGCTGTGGTGCATGGGACAAAGAGTGTTGGCATCCATGACGCAAGCAGGTGATTGGCACCGAAGGCGGTCTTGGCCGGCTCTCTCAACGAGTTTGCAGGCAGTGTTCGGTCAGGAAATGCTCAAAATCAGCGGCGAGAACTTGTTCTTGGCCAGCGTCATGATCGAACAGCACTACCCGTCCGTCCTGCGTAACGCCGATAGGATTGCCAAATCCATCCTCGGAGATAACGTACCAGGTGTGTGTTCCAGGCCATCCTTCATCGCGAAACCACTCCGTAACGTCCACTACAGACCATCGATTCCCCATTACTTTGACCGGCCCAAGTCCGAACACGGGTAGCGAGCCAACCATCGCTCCGCCGTAACGTCGAAGAAAGGCTACATAATCGTCATGGAATGTGACACCGAGCGCCGAAGCCGCGCGTGCGACCTCCTCATCACTCGGCGTGTCCGAAGCCCTCATGATCGGGAACTTCGCGAACTCCTGGTCGAGCCTGTCGAACGTGGATGCCATCATTATAGACCTCGCCGCCCTAGTTCCTCTGCCGCTCGTTCCTGCCAATAGCGTGTACGCCACTCGTTGTACGCCGCGCGCTGGGCGGGAGTAAGGCCAGCTCCCGGTTGATTCCCCAGCGGATGTTGCACCGGATTGTGGATGCTGTGCCGGGGAGCCGGAATCTCGACGAGTGGCCCGGCAGGATTCTGCCCGAGATGATGCAGTTGCAGCGGTTGTCCGTTCATATCCGTAGCGGCAAATCCACGCTGCTGCATTGCCCGCAACGTGCCTTCGTCCAAGTGGGATAGGTCACGTACAGCGCGCACCTCCATGCCGTCAAATGTCACGCGTCCTGGGCGACCAAGCCGAGTAAGTCCACCCGCGTTTGCTGGGGCAATCCTGCGTGCATTGCCAATGGCGCCTGTGATTTCGTCCGTGTAACGTAGTGCGTCATCTGCCGAGCCAGCAGCCCCGAAGCTGATCCACGTATAGGGGTCGAAAAAGATCCGCGCCGCAACGGCTCCCTGCCAGCGATCTGGATGATGCTCAAGATCAGGTGATTCCTCCATCGAGCCAAAACCGTGCCGTAACTCGTATAAGACAGGATTCTGACGGTCGCTGTAGTCTTTGACAAGTACTATTCCGCCAACGATTTCGCTTTCCGTGATCGTCGTCCCTTTCTCGATGCCCCAGATGACGGCATCGTAGGGCCCATTGATGACCGTATCCACGTAAGCCGATGCGGTGTTTAGCACTCTGGTGGCGTAATTGGGGTGCTCCTGCTGTTCGTAGAGCCTGCCGGTCCAGAAAGTAACCTCCTCATGCTTTGCCCAGCCATAGTGCTTCTCGTAGAACTGTTCCTTGGCAATGGTCGACACTTCGTCCGCAAATTCTGGGTCACTGTCAGCGTGCCTCATGATGTGTTCGAAGAGATCTTCGTGTTTTTTCTTTTCAAGTGGACGCATCTGGTCGCTGTGGGCTTGAAACCAGCGCTGATGCTCCAGCACCAGTGGGTTAACTGCGCCCGCGGCCGGCTCAGGAGCATGATCCGTCAGTATCGACAGTCGGGGAACAGGGGGCCCATCGTCTTGCCGTGGTTGGTGACATCTTGTGGAGCTTTGTCGCGGCCAGTCCTGCAACCCGCTCGCATCCGTCTGGTTGACCGGATTGTTCTGCACGTAGCGGTAGAGGTTCACATCCCCGGCGGCCAGGCCGATGGGATCTTCACTCAGCCAGCGTCCGGCGGCCGGATCGTAGTAGCGGGCCGCCGCGTAGTAGAGCTCCAGATCGCTCTCGCGGTAGTAGTTTTGCGATCCCACGAAGGTGAACGGGCTCGGGTGCGTGCCCTGCTGGCTCTCGAGGCCGAAGGCCCGGTACTGATAGCGGTCGGTGGCCGCCTCGTCGTCGTCCAAGAGCGCGTCGGTCGAGCCCAGCGCATCACAGAGGTGATAGGCTGTGTCGCTCCCGTCGTACTCGCTCACCAGGTCGCCCCACTCTTGAAGCGTGGACGTGTACCGGCGCTGGAGTTCATCATCCCCGTCGGTCTCTTCCAAGAGTCGGTGGCCGTCGTGGATGAACTTGGTCGTGGCGCTGGGCGTCTCTTTCTGTACTCTCTGCCCGTCGCCCCGGTAGGTGAAGGTCGTCTTCCCGGCCGGCGGCTCGACCACGGTCAGCCGGCTGTCCTCGTCCCACGTGTAGTAGATCGTCTCGCTCGGCCCGTCCTGGCACGTGCGGTTGCCGTCGGCGTCGTATGAGTAGGTGGTCACGCCCGAGACATCCTCGGACGTGAGCAGCTCATTGGCGGCGTCATAGGTGTAGGTGGTCACCGCGCCGGACTCGCTCTGCGTGAGCCGGTTGCCGGCCGCGTCGTACGTGTATGTCACGTCGAAGCTGGGACTGCCGCCGCTGCGCCGCTCGCGCGTGAGTTGGTACGTGGCGTCGTAGCTCCACGTGGTCACCACGCCGCCCGATTCCGCGGCGCGGGTGCGATTCCCCACGTCGTCATAGGTGTACGTGGTCAGGTTGAGCAATGTGCCATCGCTCTGGCGGTGTTCGATCCGGGTGACCCGATCCGCGCAGTCGTAGACGTGCGTCGTGAGTGAGCCGCTGCCGTGCTCGCTCCGCACGCGCCGCCCTTTGGCGTCGTAGACCAGCGTCGTGCGCTTGCCTTGCGGGTTGGTGATGCGGACCAGGCGGTCGGCGTTGTCATACGAATAGGTTGTGATGCCTCCTTCCGGATCGATCATCCTCGTGCGCCGCAGAGTCCCACTGTAACCGTACGTGACCGTCTGGCCGTCGGGATTGGTCGTCCCTATCAGCAGATCGCGACTGTCGTAGACCAGCGTAGTGACGCCCGTGGCGTCGGCGATCCGCGTGCGATTGCCCGCGTCGTCGTAGGTATAGGTATGCCGGCGGCCGCCCGGGTACTGCTCGCCGGTCAGTTGCCGGTTGCCGTTGTACGTGTAGGTGACTCCTTGTCCGCGCGCATTGACCCGGCGGATCACGTTGCCCACGCCGTCGTAGCTGAATGTGACGACGCGTCCCAGCGGATCGGTCTCGGTCACTTTGCGGTTCGCCGCGTCGTAGGTGTAGGACGTCATGCCGCCTTCCGGATCGTTCACCTGCCACACCGGGCCATCTGGGTAATGACGAGTGGTAGTCGTGTTGTTTTCGGCATCAGTGACTGACGTTCGTCGATGAGCCGCGTCATAGGCATACGTAGTGCGCTGCAGGAGTGGATCGATGCTCACCCACAACTGCCCGTCCTCGTAGTAGACCGACTGGGAAGTCTCGCCCAACGCGTTGACAACCGCCGTCTGCCGGTTGGCCCGATCGTATTGGTAGGTAGTGCGGCAGCCGATGGCGTTAACGGTGGCCCGCAGCTGTCCGTCCGCGTAGTAGAGGGACGTGACGACGTGTCCCAGCGGATCCATGACCGCCCGCTGGCGGCCGGCGCCGTCATAGGTGTAGGTGGTGCGCTTGCCCAGTTCGTTGACCGTAGCCCACAGCCAGCCGTTGCGGAGATACACGCGCTCGGTGCTCTCGCCCTCGGCGTCGATCCGCTCGGTCTCGCGCCCCACCTGGTCCTGCAGCGTGGTGGTCACATAACCGCGCGGATTGGTCGTGGTCTTCAAGAGTCCGGTGACCCAGTAGGCACTGTAAGTGGTGTGGCCCGTACCGTTGGTGACCGACGTCTGCCGCCCCGCCGCGTCATAGGAATAGGACGTCATGTCGCCGTTCGGATCGTTCACCTGCCACACCCGACCATCGTCATAGTAGCGCGTCGTGGTGGTGTTGCCCTTGGGGTTGGTGACCGCCGTCTGGCGATGGACGCCGTCGTAGACGTAACTGGTGGCGTGCAGCTCGGGATCGATCACTTGCCGCAGCAGGTTGTCGTCGTAGTAGAGGAGCTGCGTCGTATTGCCTGCCCCATCCGTTTCCTGCGTGCGGCGGTGGGCCGCGTCGTAGACGTAGCTCGTGACATGCCCCTCCGGATCGATCACCTGACGGAGCAGGTCGTCGTCGTAGTAGAGCGACGTGGTGATCTCGTACTCCGGGTTCACTTCGGCGAAGCGGCGGTCGGCCGCGTCATAGAGGAGTGTGGTGCAGTGGCCTTCGGGGTTGATCGTGCCCGTCTGGCGGCCGGCGGCATCGTACAGCGTGATGGTGAGCTCGCCGGCCGGGTTTTGCACCCATGTCTGCCGGTGCAGGGCGTCGTAACCGTAGCTGGTCACGAGCCCGGCCGGGTCCATCACCGCCCGCACCAGGTCGTCGCCGTCGTAGAGTGTCGTCGTGAGGCCGCCTTCGGCGTCGACGACCGCCACGCGGCGGTTGCCTGCATCGTACAGGTACGTGGTCCGATAGCCGGCCGGGTTGATGGTGGCCTGGAGCTGGCCGTCGGGCCAGTACTGGGACTCGGTCGTTTCGCCCAGCGGGTTCGACTCGCTCGTGCGGCGATTGGCTTGGTCGTACGTGTAACTGGTCGTGTGCGCGAGGGGATCGATCGTCTGCTGCGGCTGCCAGTCCGGGTAGTAGACGAAGCGCGTGACCTCCGACTCGGCACTGGTGAGCGTCGTGCGCAAGTTGCGCGGATCATACTCGCTCGTGGTGGTGTGCCCGCAGGGGTCGGTCTCGCTCAAGCGGTTGTTCGCACCGTCGTAAGTGAACGAGGTGCGGTGGCCCAGCGGATCGACCTGGGCGATCACCCGGTCCCGCGCGTCGTAGACGCTGGTGGCGATGTGTCCGGCCGGGTCTTGCACGGACCGTTGGTTGCCGGCCGGGTCGTAGCCGAAGGTGGTCACCAGGCCCAGCGGATTGATCCGCGCCGTCTGGCGGTTGGCCTCGTCGTAGACGTGCGTGGTCACGGAGCCCAGCGGGTTCTGCACGGCGACGCGGTTGCCCACCTCGTCATACGCGTAGGTGGTCCGCTGATTCAGCGCATCAATGATGGCCTCGACGCGGTGGTTGGCGTCGTAGACGCTGGTGGTCCTGTGCCCCTCGGGATCGCGCGTCGCCTCCAGGAGCGTGTTGGCGTGATAGCCGAAATGTGTCACCGCGTCCGTCTGGACGGTTGTCACGTATCCCAGCGGCGTGGTCATCGTGGTCGGCCGGTTCAAGGCGTCGTAGGTGGTGGTCCAGACGTGCCCTTCGGGGTCCTGGACCGTCTGCCGCTGCTCGTAAAGGTTGTAGGTGTACGTGGTGCGCTCGCCCAGCGGGTTGACGTGCGCCTGCACGTCACCGGCCGCGTCGTAGAGGAGCGTGGTCGTGTGCCCTTCTTCGTTCTGCTGCGTCTCGAGCTCTCCGGCGGCGTTGTAGGTGAACGTGAGGCTATGGTCCGTCGCATCCTGCAGCACCGTGCGGTCGTAGCCGTCCCAGGTGAGCGTCGCGGCATAGTCGCGGGGATTGATCACCGCGCCCACGCGGTCGTTGCCGTCGTACGTGATCGTATACGTGTCGCCGGTGCCGTACACGAGCGCCGACACGTTCTGCGTGCGGTTGGAGAGCGCGGTGAAGTCGAGGTGCGTGTCGTGGCCATTGGCGTCCACCACGCCGCACACGCGGTTGCCGTGCCAGGTGTAGCGGGTCACATGGCCCAGCGGATCGGTCACCGACTGCAGCTGGCAGTCTTCTTCGTCGAAGCTGAGCGTGGTGATGTGGCCGCGGGCATCGGTGATGCGAGTGTGCAGACCGTCGGCTTGGGTGAAGGTCGTCACTTCTCCCTTGGGCGTGGTGATCGTCGCCACGCGGCCGCAGCAGTCGTAGCTGTAGCTGGTGCGACTGCCGCCGGGGGCCACGTGGGCCAACACCCGCCCGCGGCAATCGTACACGAACGAAGTGACCGTCGACTCGGGCAGCGTGACGGCCCGCAGGCAGCAGCTGTCGATCTGGAACAGCGTCTCGCGTCCCGCGTGGTCGGTGATCTGCGTGAGATAGCCGTCGCTGTAGGTGAAGGTGGTCAGCCGGTCGTACGGATCGGTAATTGACTCGAGCAGGGACTCGTCGTCATAGGTGAGCGTCCAGACCTGGTCGTGACGTGCGAGCGTGGCCAGGCGTCCGATGCCGCCTGCCAACTCCTCATAGTGGAGCTCCAGGCCGTCCGGCTGGGTCTCGAGCCAGCCGTCGTCCGTCCGCTCGAGCGCATTGCATGCGCCATCGGGGGCCAGATAGAGCCCCGACTCCGGATCCAGCTCGGTGTACCGCCAGCAGGAGCCGTCCCCCTTGATGACCACCGCGTCGTCGTCGCCCCGCGCGACGACCTGTTGCTCAAACGACAGACGCCACTTGGCGCCGTAGGGGCTCACTTGGCAGCGCGCCAGAGAGTTGTAGGTGAAGACGGCGCGGGGCGCCAGCGGGCCGGTCGTGGGCAGGGCCAGCTGGAACACCACGTTGCGGTTGGCCGGATTGACCAGGGCCGGGCCGTCCAGGATGCCGGGGATCCGCAGCCGCAGCCGCTGCCGCACGTCGACCAACGCTGTGGCCACTTCGCCCAGCACGCCGGGCTGAGGGCCCGGTCCCTGGGGCGCGTCGGCCAGGGACAGCACGGGCGGTTGCAGTTCGCCCGGCGGGCGCTGGTCACAGCAGCCGTGCGGGTCCTGGTCCACGCCCGGCAGTCCGAGGTACGGCGCGTCGACCGCCACAAAACCACTGCCGCACTGCAAGACCGCTTTGCATGCCATCGCCGCTTCCCCCGCGCCACAGAAGAGATCTTCGTCCTCGTGATGGGCCGCTGACCCCGGCGGGGCCGCCCGGCGCGGCAAGTGCCTCCAGACGGCCCCCCGGGAATACGATCGCCGACACGATCACCGGCGATCGGTGCCCTGCTACCTCTTACAAGGCGCGCGAAATCACAGGTTGTGACGGGGAAGGATGGTTTGGGCCGAAAAATTCGCCGCGCCAGCCGGTCAAACCGGCGTAGCCTGCGAAGGCGCCACGCAACCGCACGTTCGGCCGACGGCGTATCGCTGGCTGCAGTTGAAGAACTGATTGGCTATCGCAAACGCGCGCTGAGTGCGTCGTGGAACGCGGAGAGATCGCGTAACATCCGAGTGTCACCGGTCGGGCCGCGCGGCGATAGTCATAGCGGAACAGGCACGCAGTTGCTCGCGGCAGCAGCCGAAATTCCGATACCCGTTTCGCGTCTTCGCGGCCGCCTCCATTGCCGCTTCGCGGCAATAGAGCAGGAGAGTGGAGAAAGGAGAGAGTAGATTCGAAGGAAACTCGCTCATCCTTTCTCCACTCTCCTGCGGTCTCCTCTCAACTTTCTCCTCACTTTGGGCCAGCTTCTCGGCGATCTTCAGCTTGCCGAGCGTCGGGCAGAAGAGTTTGATCTGCTGAACGGCGTAGCGTACGACATCCGGAAACCGATTGACCGGGGTTGAGGTCTGCACGAGTGTGTCGTCGTCGACTCGGCGCAGCCAGTCTCGGATCGTGTCATCGGAGACCAGGAAGTGGCGACTCGTTCCCGCTTTGTTCCAACCTCGCATGGCGCGAAGTTGCAGAATCGCCATACGCTCCAGGCCGGTGTACTGCGGTCGCCGATGGGCCGGAACTCGCCGCATGCGGGCGCCGTGGATGCGCAACTCTTCACGCAGCATCGCCACTTCTGATTCCAATTGATGGATGCGGGCGTCTGGTGAATTACCGTTCTTGATCAGCGCTTCGCGGCCTGTGAGCATCGCGATCCGCACGATGCCGATCACCTGGAGCACTGCGCTGCGGACACTCGTGTGCCAGTTCCTGGGAACGCGCAGGGACTCGGCCTCTTCTTCATGGATTTCGTCAGGCATGGGGATGATCCGAAATTCCCCAATATACCCGACTCTCGCCGGCCGCATGTCATGTGGCGGACGTGATCGACACCGTGAGGCAGTTGCCTTTCGGGCACACGATCAAGTACAGCAAACATGCTGACTATCCCCATCAGCGAGAGAAAGGTGCACTTCCACCGGCGCTGGCGATACTTCTTCGTCCTATTCCGTCATTCCACTTTTCAGGACCGCCAAAGTACCAGAGAATGGTTGTGCATCGTTACCGATACGGCGTTTCACTCCGGCAGCTGTACTGCAACATCGCTGTGCAGGGCCACGAGCCCCTCATCGAGCGTGAGTAGCTTTGCGCCGTTGCGTCGCGCTAATTCCGCGAGCCAAGCGTCGGTCACCTGTTTGGGTCCGCTGAGCGACTGATACGCGACCTGCCGGTATGGGAAGGCATCGTTCCAGAAGACGTGGCGCGGATGAGATTCGAGAATGGCGAGCGTCCGCCATGCAGCGGCAGCACTCTTGTCGGATGCGTACATCATATGCAGCCGAAGCAGGGTTCCTTGGGTTGTGGCACACGTGGCAAACGAATTACCTGTACTGCTGCAACCAGCCATCCACTGTTTGACTCGTGCATGGTGCACGTGCCCCTCGAGCACGAGAGCGGTGAGCACGTTGCCGTCGAAAAGCCAAGTCATACCACGTCCATCTCGCAACGATGAACATCTTCGGAGGTGAAAGTCTGGCTACACTTCACCGATGGCAAACCCGTCTCCAGGTCGATCGTGAGGTGCGGCGGAGTTTGCTCCGGCGGCTCGGGCTCCAAGGGAACGCGGCCTATTAATGTCTGGCGCAGGGTTTGGTTCACCACCGCACCCACGGTGCAGTGTTGTTGGCGGGCCAAAGATTCGGCCACGGCATACACATCGCTTTCGAGATCGATCGTCTTTGCCATACGCACATTATCCTGCCGCATACTCATTCGGTCAACAGCTGGTCGCGACGACGTGAGAAAGGAGCGGCAATGAACACAGGGGCAGACGGGCCCCGCGACTTTCGACGTGTATTGTTGTGCACCGGCACGTAGTCAGAACGAAATCCATTTTCGCATCTCCCGCCGGAAGCCAACGGTAATAAATCGTAAACCAAAAACAGTTTACCCTTTACTACCGTTCATTAGGACGTCTTGGCCACGACTTTGAGCGAAATTCTGATACCCGTTTTACGTCTTCGCGGCCGCCTCCATTGCCGCTTCGCGGCAATAGAGCAGGAGAGTGGAGAAAGGAGAGAGGAGAGCCAGAGAAGACTCGCTCCGCCTTTCTCCACTCTCCTGCGGTCT
>JALOQX010000145.1 GCA_025459265.1 Pirellulaceae bacterium
GGCAGGAGCCTCGCCCTCCCGGCAGGAGCCTCGCCCTCCCGGCAGGAGCCTCGCCCTCCCGGCAGGAGCCTCGCCCTCCCGGCAGGAGCCTCGCCCTCCACCCTCTGTCCTGCCCTCTGTCCTCCGCCCTCTGTCCTCCGCCCTCTGTCCTCCGCCCTCCGCCCTCCGCTCTCTGGTTCGGCCTGATTGTAGCCTTGGGTGCGGTGATCTCGTATCCTGGTTGTTGGTGCGGTCAGAGCGTGCCGGCTGCGGTTGGACGGGCGGTCCGGCGCGGCCGCTGGAGGGATCGAGGGGACTGTTGCGGGATGCCGCAAAGGATGGGGTGGATGCCACGCTACGGTCAGGTTCGCGCGCGAGATCTTGTCGGCCAGGGGCGTTGCAACGTGCCACTTGCCGTGGCCGTCCTTGTGTTGTGGGGCGGTGTTGGCAGAGGTGCCGAGCGGACGTCGGTTGATCCGGTGGAGCCGGACGTGCGGGTGGCGGTCGAAGCCGACTGGGCGGCACAGGAGCGACGGGCGGGCCGCGAGCCGGGCAGTCCGGCTGCGATTACCGCGGCGCTGTCGCGCAGTCGCCAGTTGTTGGACCGCCTCGGCCCGCTCCTCGACCCGGCCACGATCGAATCGGCCGAACAAGCCTGGCTGACGCTGTCGGCCGCGGTGGAGGACCTTGAGGCGTTGTCACCGCACGGGCGCGAGGCGCTTTACCTGCGTCTGCGGTGGGCGGCCCGCGACTGGGCCCTGCTCAACCCGCTCTGGGCCCAGCGGCCGATCCTGTTCCTGCAGCGGAAGCGGTTCATCTGCCAGATGCTGCACGAGTACATCGGGTATTACTACAACTATGGCAACCTCGCGGGAGGCGGTGTGTACGTGCTGGAACGACCAGGCTACTCGTTTGCCAAGCGAGATCTGGTGGCGGGCCGGTTGCCGCGTGGTGCGTTTGCGACGCCGGCTTTGTCGTACGACGGCCGCACGGCGTATTTCGCCTTCTCCGAGGTCCGCGACACGCCGCGTTCCCATCGCGTGGGCCACACGTGGCACATCCTGCCGCCTGCGGACCAGGTGCCGCCCGAGTTCAACTACTACACGCCGCAGCGCGCGGTGTTCCAGCTGTACGCGGTGGATGCGGACGGGGGTGAGTTGCGGAGGCTGACCGCCGGCAGGGACGACGACTTCGGGCCCTGTCCGCTACCCGATGGCGATTTGATCTTCATGTCCTCGCGCCGAGGCGGCTTCTGTCGCTGCGACAACCCGTTTGAACCGATTCCGACGCACACGCTGCATCGACTCGATATGCGGACCGGTGCCGTGAGGACCCTCTCCTGGCACGAAACCAACGAGTGGCACCCGGCACTGCTCAGCGACGGTCGCATTGTCTACTGCCGCTGGGACTACGTCGACCGCTCGGCAGCGCATTATCACGGACTGTGGGTGAGCAATCCCGATGGGTCGAACCCGTCGATTCTCTTCGGCAACTACACGCAGGACATCAGCGCGTGTTACCAGCCGAGTGCGGTGCCCGGCTCGCGGAAGATCGTCTTCGTGGCTGGCGCACATCACGCGAATGTAGGCGGCTCCCTGGTACTGTTTGACCCGGCGCGCGCCCGTCTCGATGGCGAGACGGGGGAGGATCGTTTTGAGTCGCTCGAGCGGTTGACGCCGGAGGTGTGCTTTGCGGAGACATCGGGCAGGATTCGGAGACGGGCATCTACTACTTCGACCGGTTCGGCAACCTGGAGTTGTTGCTGCGCGAAGCGGGTGTCTGCAGTGTCGCCCCCATTCCGCTCGGGCCCCGCCCTGCCCCGCCGACGATTCCCGCCACAGATGTGCCGACGGGCGCCGAGACGGGCGAGTTCGTTTTGGCCGACGCCCACTGGTCGCTGCTGCCGTCGCCTACGGATCGGCCCATTCGCGAGCTGCGGATTTACCAGGTGCTGCCGAAGGAAACGACGCACATCGCGAATCAGCCACGGATCGGTCTGGCCAATGCCGAATCGGCTCGCATGTTGTTGGGATCGGTGCCCGTCGAGGCGGACGGGTCGGCGTATTTTCGCGCACCGGCCAACCGGCCGCTGTATTTCCAGTCGGTGGATGACGCGGGGCGTGCTGTCCAAAGCATGCGGAGTGTCACGTATCTGCAGCCGGGCGAACGACGTGGATGTGTCGGCTGTCATGAGACACCGGGCTCAGCACCCCCAACCCGTGCGCTGCTTGCGACGCAGCGACCCCCGTCCGACATCCGGCCCGGTCCGCCAGGTACGCGGCCGTTGAGTTACCCGCTCCTGGTGCAGGATGTGCTTGACCGGCACTGCGTGCGCTGCCACGACGACGGCGGTGGCGAAACCGCCGCTCCCGTGCTGACGGGCGACGTGACCGGACCGTTCACGCGTTCGTACGAGAACCTGCGTCCCTACGTGCGATGGTACGAATGGGGCGACGCGAGCATCACGCAGGTCGTGACGCGACCCGGACGTGGGGGTGCCGACGAAAGTCCGCTCGTGGAGGTTCTCCACGATGCGAATCACCACGGTCAGGTGCAGCTGCCGGACGACGATCTGCGAAGGATTTATCTCTGGCTCGACGCCAACGTGCCTTTCTATGGCACGTACCGCGAACCCGACCGCCGCCGTCAGTTGGAGGGCCAGGTTGTGGGGCCCCCAGGGCTGCAGTGACGAGAATTCGTGTGGGCAACACACGTGCTGATGCCTACAGTTATGGAGAGTGGCAGAGAAGGAGGTACGCGTGCGTCAGAGTGTTTCCCGGACACTTGTTCTTGGTCGCCGCCCGTGGCCGGCCAGGCCGTTCGCGCTGTGGGTCGCCCGCGCCGCGGTGGTGGTCTCTCTCACATTCTGCGCCGGGACGCGGATTACAGGACAGCCCACCGCGGCGGCACCGGACGTGCCCGTTGCGGCCAGCGCCGACGCCTCCGTCGATCTCAAGGCCATGGAACGTCGCGCTCAAGAGACCCTGCAGAAAGTCGTCCCGTCGATCGTCGCCGTGTCGGGTGGTTGCGGCGTGGTCGTCAGCCAAGACGGCTACGTCCTGACTGCGGCCCATGTCGGCGTGCGTCCCGGTCGGCGAGTCACGCTTACGTTTGCGGATGGTCGGGTCGTTCGCGGGCGAACGCTGGGCAGCGACCAGGGTGTCGACGCGGGCCTGATGAAGATCGACGGCGAGGGCCCGTTCCCGTTCGTGCCGATGGCCACGTCGGCCGACGTTCCGGTCGGGACCTGGTGCCTGGCGCTGGGATATCCCGTGTCCTTCGAGCGCGGCAAGGCTCCGGTTTTGCGGATCGGGCGGGTGTTGGGCAACCGTCCGACGATGCTGGTGACCGATTGCACGATCATGGGTGGCGATTCGGGCGGACCGCTGTTCGATCTGGACGGGAACCTGATCGGGATCAGCAGTCGCTGCGACGACCGCCTGACGACCAATATCCACGTGCCGGTGGACTGTTTCCGCGCGGAGTGGGACCGTTTGTTGCGAGGCGAGGACTTTAACAGTCTGCGGCGTGTCGTGGCCTATCTCGGCGTCGATCGCACGGAGGACATGGACGAACCGCGGATCGGCCGGGTATTTCCCGGCAGCGGTGCGGAGAAAGCGGGTGTGCAGGTTGGCGACGTGGTGCTGTCGTTTGGAGGAACGGCCTTGGCCCGTTACCGGGACCTGCCGCCGCTGATTGAACAGCGGCGGCCGGGTGACGAAGTCGAGTTGGAGGTGCGGCGTGGAGACCAGATCATGAAGCTGCGCGCGGTTTTGGGCCAGCGCGAAGACTGATGTTCAGGGGAGGTGGACGGGAGGTGGGATTCCGGATGCGCAGCCGTCGATACATTAAGTTGTCCTTATGGACTCTGCTGGGAGTCCTGACGCTCGTGCCGCTCTCGTTACGCGCGGCGGGTCCGGGGGAGCGACGCGGCGACGAGTCACGCGGGGCGTTGCTGGTGCAGCGGGAGACGCCCGAGGAGGTGCCGAATTGGGGCAATCGCCTGCGCGGCTGGTGGCGGCGAAGCAGTGAATACCAGAAGAATCACGCCAGCATCAAGGCGGCCTATCGACCGGCGACGTCGCGAGCGGGCGGGGCAACCGCCCAGGTGCTCGCCGGTGGTCAGTCTGTCGCGCTGGCCACGGTGGTGGATCCGGACGGCTTCTTGGTGACCAAGGCGAGCCTGTTGGGCGGTGACCTGGTCTGCCGATTCGGGCCGGGCGACGAGCGGCCGGCCACGCTGGTCGGCGTGAGTCAGGACCACGACCTGGCGTTGCTGAAGGTGGAGGGGAAGGCGCTGCAGGCGATTGCGTGGCGTTCGGAGCCGGCACCGCCCGGGACGTTGGTCGCCGCGGTGGACCCCGATGGAGAAGCCCTTGGTATTGGCGTGGTCAGTGGCGAGGCACGCGACGTCCCTGGTTCTCGCCGTGCGCCGCGCGACGGTTACCTTGGAGTGTCGCTCGACGACAGCCCGACCGGGGTCCTCATCACCCAAGTGTCACCCGAGAGTGCCGCGGCGGCGGCCGGCATCCAGGCCGGGGACGTAGTGCGCAGTATTGGCGGGGTCGCCATGCGATCGACCGACCAGATGATCGACACGGTCGGCAGTCATGCCGCGGGCGAGACGCTGCGGATTGTGCTCCGGCGGCAGGCGGAGCAGTTCACCGTCTCCGCAGTGCTGGGCAAACGTCCGCCTGGTCTGGCGCGGGATCTCACGCCCGAGGACCACTGGGGTGGTGGACCGTTCAGTGAGCGCCGCAAGGGCTTTCCCCGCGTCGTGCCGCACGATACGATCGTCCCGCCCAACCAGTGTGGCGGACCGCTGGTCGATACCGACGGCAAGGCGGTGGGCATCAACATTGCCCGTGCGCTGCGCGTGACCACGTATGCCCTGCCGCCCGATATCGTGCAGCAGGTGGTCGCTCAGCTCAAGCCTGCCCTGGCCGTGCCCAGTCCCTGACCGGGGGCACACCCCGGCGCATCGCGTGGTGGGGCGTGGTATAACAGTCGGCATCGGCTGGGACGAAGGCGATGGCTGCGCCGACCGAAGAATCCTGCGACAAGGAGCTCTGCCATGAGTCTGACCATACCGCGTCGTGATCTGGTGCTGGGACTGGCGGGAGCCGCGGCTGCCGGCTGGGCGACCTCGCGCCTGGCGGCGGCTCCGGCAGCGCCTGCTGAACCGCTCCAAGGGAACATCAACCATTCCGTCTCTCGCTGGTGCTACGGCAAGCTGTCGCTGGACGACCTGTGTCGGGCTTGCCAGCGGATCGGCATCAAGTCAGTCGAGCTGGTTCGCGAGACGGATTGGCCGACGCTCCAGAAGTACGGCCTGACGTGCGCCATGACCAGCGCCGGGCTGGGGATCGAGAAGGGCTTCAACCGCCGCGAGTATCACGACCAGCTGGTGGCGGATCTCGAACGTCTGGTGCCGCTGGCCGCCGCGGCGAAGATGCCCAGCATCATCTGCATGTCGGGCAACCGGCAGGGGATGGCGGATGACGAAGGAATGAAGAACTGCGAAGCGGGCGTCAAACGCGTTGTGGGTCTGTGTGAAAAGCATCAGGTCAACCTGGTCATGGAGCTGCTCAACAGCAAGGTCGACCATGCCGACTACATGTGCGATCACACCGTCTGGGGCGTGGAGCTGTGCAAGCGTGTAGGTTCGGAACGATTCAAGCTGCTGTACGACATCTACCACATGCAGATCATGGAGGGGGATCTGATCCGGACGATCCGCGAGCATGCCGAGTACATCGCGCATTACCACACCGGGGGAAATCCGGGGCGGAACGAGATTGACGAGCGGCAGGAGATCAACTACCCGGCGGTGATGCGGGCCATCGTCGCTACCGGCTACCAGGGATTCGTCGGCCAGGAATTTGTGCCGGCCGACCCCGATCCGCTCGTGTCGCTCGAACGATGCATTCGCATTTGCGATGTCTGAACGGCGGCGCGGCCACGCCGGGTCGTACCGGATCACGCCGCGCTGCGCGCAGGTCGAGGCTTGCCGGCATGTCGACGTCTCACACTCCCGACTATTCCGCCCTGCTCGCCGAATTGGCGGCACTGTTGGACGGCCAGCGCGACGTGATCGCCAATGCGGCGAATATGTCGGCTTTGCTGCGGGAGCGCCTGGCGGACGTGAACTGGGTGGGCTTTTACTTCGTACGCACAGGCGAGCTGATCGTCGGGCCGTTTCAGGGCCGGCCCGCGTGCGCGCGCATTGCGCTGGGGCAGGGCGTGTGTGGCACCGCCGCCGCCCGCGGGCGGACCGTGGTGGTGCCGGACGTGCATGCGTTTCCCGGCCACATCGCCTGTGACGACCGGTCCCGGTCCGAGATCGTCGTGCCGCTGGTCGTCCAGGGACGGGTGGTCGGGGTGCTGGACGTGGACAGCCCCCTGCGGGACCGGTTCAGCCAGCAAGATTGTTGGGGACTTGAGCAACTGGTGTCGGTGTTTCTCCGAGCGACGGACGTGACTCAGCTCGAGCCGATCGGACCCGGCATTGCCCCACAGGAATAAGGACGCGGGACATGGCCCAGTTGTTGGTGGCGTATGACAGTCTCGAGGGGCAGACGCGCAAAATCGCCGAGTTTCTCGGGTCGGTCGTTCGTGAAGCCGGCCACGAGGCGGAGGTACTCGATCTGGGTGAGATTGTGAAAGGTCCTGGGGGGATCCACCCGGACGGGTTGATCGTCGGGGCGTCGATCCATCTCGGAAAGCACTCGCGGCGGTTCGTCAGTTTCGTGCGGCAGAACAAGGCGTGGCTCGAACAATGGCCGACCGGGTTTTTCTCGGTGAGCCTCTCGGCCAGCGGTTCCGAAGAGGAACGCGAGCAGGCGCGCCGCTATGTCGCGGAGCTGCTCGACGAAACCGGCTGGTACCCCGATGTGACCGAAACCCTCGCCGGCGGATTAATGTACCGGCAGTATGGGTTTCTGAAACGGTGGATCATGCGATCCATTGCCGGCAAGGCGGGACGTCCCACCGATACATCGCAGGATCACGAGTTCACAGACTGGGACCATGTGCGTGGCTTTGCCCACAACTGCCTGCGTCAGTTTGGCATCAGGTCGGGTACGGCCTGACACCCGGCCGCTGGCTAACGCGTGAAGAAGTCAAACACGTCGCCCAGCTTCGACGAGGCGACCCGGTACAGTTCGGTGTAGCGGCACTGCGTGCACGTCACGGTCGTGAACCGTTTGTTCTGCACGTCGAACAGCTTGGCCAAGAACCCACCGGTGGCACGGACCTGATCCGTGTCGTACTCGGCGTTGCCGCATTTCGGGCAGGTCCATTTCGCGGTTTTCATCTTGTCTTCCTTCGTGGGGTGGCCGCCGGCGGCGGAGCGGGCATGCTCTGTGGGGCCTATTCGCGCGGTCCCGCGAGATCTTGGTGTCCGCGACACGTTCACCCAGACTGGGGTGCCCGGCTCACGCCCGACGCGGGGCTCTCGACCGAGGTCCCGGGGTGCCGCAGGCCGCACCACGCACTAGAATACCTGGGCGGACGGCTGCACTTTCCGCACGCGGAGGGATCAGGCGTCGGGCTGCCGGGGCATGGTCGGGCCGGCATAACCGTCACAGCGTGCGGGTGCCGCAGGTGGCGTCACCCCCCGAGCAGCGCGGCCAACGTACCAGTTGTGCGGAAGATGCTGGGATTCTGCGTAAACTGGCGTGAGATGGCGAGTTAGACGATAAATGTCGTTGAGGAAAACTCTGCGTGCTCCCGGAGTGCGCCGGCACGCAGCAACCCATGGGAAAAGGTGCGTATGGGACCCCAGACGTTAGACGATCGGGCGGAGATCCTTGCCCAGCTCAACGCCGACACGCACGCGATTGATGCGGCGGAAACACGCGATTGGCTCGAGTCGTTGGAGGAACTGCTCTACAGCCGCGGACATCAGCGTGTGCGCGAGGTGCTGCGCGAACTGCAGATCCACGCGCAGAAGCGCGGTGTAGCGCTGCCGATGACCAGTCAGACGCCGTACGTCAACACGATCCTTGCCGATCGCCAGCCGCCGTTTCCCGGCAACCGTGAGCTGGAGCGACGGGTCAAGAGCATCAACCGCTGGAACGCGATGGCGATGGTGGTGCGGGCCAACAGTGAACATGCGGGCATCGGCGGGCACATTTCGTCGTACGCCTCGTGTGCCACGTTGTATGAAGTCGGCTTCAATCACTTCTTCCGTGGCCCGGACCACCCCTGCGGCGGTGACCTGGTGTTCTTTCAGGGGCATGCATCGCCCGGGATCTACGCCCGGGCGTATCTGGAGGGGAGGCTGACCGAAACGCAGCTGATCAACTTCCGGCGCGATCTGGCGGCCGGTGGCGGCACCACGTCCTATCCGCATCCCTGGCTCATGCCCCAGTTCTGGCAGTTTCCCACGGTGTCGATGGGCCTGGGCCCGATCATGTCGATCTATCAGGCGCGCTTCATTCGGTATCTGGATGATCGCGGGCTGCGTCCGTACCACGGCCAGAAGGTGTGGGCCTTTCTGGGTGACGGCGAGACGGACGAGCCGGAGACGCTGGGCGCGATCACGCTGGCCAGTCGGGAGCGGTTGGACAACCTGATTTTCGTCGTCAACTGCAACCTGCAACGGCTTGACGGCCCGGTGCGCGGCAATGGCAGCATTGTCCAGGAACTGGAAGCCGTCTTTCGTGGTGCCGGCTGGAACGTCATCAAGGTGCTGTGGGGGAGCGACTGGGACGAGCTGTTAGCGCGGGACGAGGATGGCCGCCTGGCCCGGCGCATGGGCGAGATCGTCGACGGTGAATACCAGAAATACGCGGTGGAAGGTGGCGCGTACATCCGCCGGCACTTCTGGGAAGTCGATCCGAAGCTGGCCAACATGGTCCGGCACATGTCGGACGATCAGTTGTGGCGGATGAACCTGGGTGGCCACGACCCGGTGAAGGTGTATGCCGCCTACAAGGCGGCCGTGGAATCGACGGGGCGACCGACCGTAATCCTGGCGCGAACGATCAAGGGCTACGGGTTGGGAGAAGCGGGCGAAGGCAAGAACATCACGCACCAGCAGAAGAAGCTCAACGAAGAGGAAATGCTCCACTTCCGCGACCGATTTCGCATCCCGTTGAGCGACGACGAGGTGCGCAAGGCCCCGTTCTACCGGCCGGCGGACGACGGTCCGGAGATGGCCTACATCCACGAGCGCCGGCGGCTCCTGGGGGGCTATCTGCCGCAGCGCCGGGCCGCCGCCGCTCCCGACCTGCCGGCGCACGACGCGTCGTTGTGGGACGAGTTCGGCACGGGGAGTGGCGATCGAGCCGTCTCGACGACCATGGCTTTTGTCCGCGTGCTGACCAAACTGCTTAAAGACAAGCACATCGGTCGGCACATCGTTCCCATCGTTCCGGACGAAGCGCGGACGTTCGGCATGGAAGCGCTGTTCCGGCAGTGCGGCATCTATTCTCACGTCGGGCAATTGTACGAGCCGGTCGACGCGGATCAGCTGATGTATTACAAGGAGGCCCGGGACGGGCAGATTCTGGAGGAAGGGATCACCGAAGCGGGCTCGATGAGCTCGTTCATCGCCTCCGGCACCGCCTACGCCAATCAGGGCGTCTACACGATCCCGTTTTACATCTACTATTCGATGTTCGGGTTCCAGCGCGTGGGGGACCTGATGTGGGCGGCGGCCGATCTCCGCTGCCGGGGATTTCTGATCGGCGGCACGGCCGGCCGCACGACGCTCAACGGAGAAGGCCTGCAGCATCAGGATGGGCACTCGCACCTGCTGGCGCTGCCGATCCCCACGCTGCAGACCTACGACCCGGCGTTTGCGTACGAGATCGCCGTGATCGTGCGCGAAGGGCTGCGGCGGATGTACGTGAACAAGGAAGATGTGTTCTATTATCTGACGGTGGGCAACGAGAACTACGTGCAGCCGCCGATGCCCAGCGGGGTCGAAGCGGGCATTCTCCAGGGGATGTACCTGTTTCGCGCCGGCGACCGGGACGCGGCGACGCTGGCGGGTGACGCGCCTCCGCGTCTGCTGGGCAGCGGGTCCATCCTGAACCAGGTGCTCGAGGCGCAGCAGATCCTGCTGCAGCAGTACGGCGTGGCGGCGGACGTCTACTCGGTCACCAGCTACAAGCAGTTGTATCGCGACGCGGTGGATGCTGAGCGGGATCACATGCTGCACCCGCACGCGGAGCCGCGGACGCCGTACGTCCACCAGTGCCTGCCGCGGGACGGACGCGTGATCGTGGCGGCCTCCGACTACATGAAGGCGCTGCCCGCCCTGTTGGGGCGGTGGCTGGGTGACGAATTCGTGGCACTGGGTACGGACGGACTCGGCCGCAGCGAGACGCGTCCTGCCCTGCGCGACTTCTTCGAGGTCGACGCGAAACATGTGGTCCTGGCCACGCTCGGTGCCATGGCCCAGCGGGGACAGGTGCCCCGTGATCTCCCGGCCCGGGCGATCGACCAACTGCAGATCAACCCTCAGAAGCCCAACCCTTGGTACGTGTGACAGAGCGAGGAACCTGAACAATGGCGGTGGTGTTCAAACTGCCTGACCTGGGCGAGAACATTGAGTCGGCTCAAGTCGTGTCGGTGGCGGCGGCCGTGGGCGACTATATCAAGGCCGATCAGACCCTCATCGAAGTGGAGACGGACAAGGCCGTGACCGACGTGCCGGCTCCCGTGGCCGGCAAGCTGATCGAGCTGGCGGTGGCGGTCGGCGACAAGTTGACGGTCGGGGCCATCATTGCCCGGATCGAGGAGACGGCGGCCGACACGGCGGGATCGGAGCCGGCATCGCCGGCCCCGGCCGAGCCAGCGGCACCGACCGCTGCGCCGGCGGTCCCGTCGG
Source organism: Pirellulaceae bacterium (assembly GCA_025459265.1). Taxonomy (GTDB): domain Bacteria; phylum Planctomycetota; class Planctomycetia; order Pirellulales; family Pirellulaceae; genus JAAYDI01. The sequence continues at coordinate 10,823 of JALOQX010000145.1, forward strand.
TGGAGCCCACTCCAGACGCCATCGCGGCGACCCCGCCACCACCCTTGGCGCCGGCCGCTGTCGGCGACACGCCGGCTCCCGTGCCGGAGGTCGCATCCTCAGTCGACAATGGACGGCCCGCCCCGGCGGCTCCCTCCGTGCGCAAATTCGCGCGCGAAATCGGCGTCGACATCAGCCAGGTGCCCGGCTCCGGGCCCGCCGGCCGGATCTCAGTCGAGGACGTGAAGGCGTTCAGCCGCCGGATGCCCGCCGGCGCCACGCGGGGCACGCCGCGCAAGGCGCTGCCCGACTTCAGCCGCTACGGCGAAATTGAACGCCGGCCGATGTCGAACGTGCGCAAGAAGACCGCCGCCCAGATGGAAACGGGCTGGCAGGCACCGCACGTCACGCTGCACGACAAGGCGGACGTCACGGGGCTGGAACAGTTCCGTCAGCAGTACCAGCCGCGCGTGCAGGAGGCGGGAGGCAAACTCACCGTCACCGCCATGCTGCTGCGGATCGTCTCGGCCGCCCTCCGCAAGTTCCCGGCCCTGAACTGCAGCATCGACCTGGCGCAACAGGAGGTGATCTACAAACGCTACGTCAACATCGGCGTGGCGGCCGATACGCCCCGCGGGCTGGTCGTGCCCGTGATTCTCCATGCCGACCAGAAATCGGTGACTCAGCTCTCCGTCGAATTGACGGAGATGGCGGCCCGCGCCCGCGCCGGCAAGTTGTCGCTGGAGGAAATGAGCGGCGGCACGTTCACGATCACGAATCTGGGGGGCATCGGGATCGGGCACTTCACACCGATCATCAACGACCCCGAAGTGGCGATCCTGGGGATCGGGCGCGCGAATTACGAGCCGGTGTATACTGATGGCGAGTTTCGACCGCGCCTGATGATGCCCTTGAGTCTGTCGTTTGACCATCGCATTGTGGACGGCGCCGACGGGGCCCGGTTCCTGCGGTGGATTGTGGAAGCCACGGAACAGCCGCTCCTGTTGGCCATGGAGGGTTAGATTTCATGAGTGACACGCGCCGATCGTCGCAGTTGGTCGTTCTGGGGGGTGGGCCGGGCGGCTATCCGGCGGCCTTTCTGGCCGCGGACCTGGGGATGGACGTGACCTTGGTCGATGCCAAGCCGAATCCCGGCGGGATCTGTCTCTTTGAAGGCTGCATCCCGTCCAAAACCCTGCTGCACGTGGCCAAGCTGCTTAACGAACTGGACGACGCGAAGAAGATGGGCCTGACGTTTCAGCCGCCGGCCCTGGATCTGGATCAGCTGCGACGGTTCAAAAACGGCGTGGTGGAGAAGCTGACCGGCGGCCTGGGCTCGCTCAAGACCAAGCGGAAGGTCGACTTCGTGCGCGGGCGCGGCACCTTGGAATCCGCCCACACGCTGGCTGTCGAACGCCAGGACGGGCAGCGCGAGGTCATCGAGTTCCAGCAGATGATCGTCGCGACCGGGTCGTCGCCTGCGCGGCTCCCCTTCATCGATTACGACAGCCCCCACGTGTGGGACTCGACGGCGGCGCTGGAGCTGCGGGAAATTCCCCCGCGCCTGCTGGTCATCGGCGGCGGCTACATCGGGATGGAACTCGGCACAGTGTATGCCGCACTCGGATCCCAGGTCACCGTCGTGGAATCGCTCGGGTCCATCATCGCTGCGGCGGACCCCGATCTCGTCGCCTACGTGCTGAGCACCGCGCGCAAACGTTTCCACGAGGTGCTGATCAACACGAAGGTGACGGAGGTCGTGCAGAAGCCCGATGGCATGCACGTCAAGTTGTTGGGCGTCGACCTCGCCGAACCCAACCGCGTGTTTGATAAGATCCTCGTCTCGGTGGGCCGCCGTCCTAACTCACGCGACATCGGCCTGGAGCAGACCGCGATCGAGATCGACGCGAACGGGTTCATCCAGACCGATCAACAGCGGCGGACCGCGGAACCGCACATCTTTGCCATCGGCGATGTCGCGGGGGAACCGATGCTGGCGCACAAGGCGAGCTACGAGGGACGCGTGGCGGCCGAGGCTCTCGCGGGCAAGCCGACTGCGTACGACCCGAAGTGCATCCCGGCCGTCGTGTTCACCGATCCGGAACTCGCCTGGGTCGGACTGACCGAAACCGAAGTGCGAAACCGGAACATCCCCTTCAAGATCGCGGCTTTCCCCTGGTCTGCCGCGGGTCGTGCCACGTCACTTGATCGCAACGATGGACTGACCAAAATGATCGTCGACCCCAATAGCGAACTGATCCTCGGGGTCGGCATTGTCGGCGTGGGTGCCGGCGAACTGATCGCCGAGGGATCGCTGGCGATCGAGATGGGGTGCACGATCACGGACTTGCGGATGACCGTCCACGCACACCCGACGCTCTCGGAAACGGTCATGGAATCGGCCGAGGTGTACCACGGCCACAGTGCGCATTACATGCCGCGGAAGTAACCCTCGCCGCCGCGCCAAGGAACGAGCAAGGAAGGGACGAGTGACGAGCAAGGAGGGACGAGCTCAGAGGGGAAATCCCCTGGCGACTCGTCCCTCCTTGCTCGTCACTCGTCCCTCGTTTGCGTTGTCTCCGTTGTCCGTCGTTGCCTGCAGCGCCGCGGCTCGGCAGGAGCCTCGCCCTTAGGTTTTACCACATTTTGTGCGAATGTCGGAGTGTCTGGTGAGGGGGCGTTGGATGTCAAGATGTGGGGACGTGCAAAGCGATGCGGCCTGGCGGTTGTCGAGATAGAGGAAAGGTGGACGACTTTGACGTCCGTTTTGGGCCGGCGTTGCTAGCATAGCGAGACGTCCCCCTTGATCTTCCGGGAAGAATGGCCAGTGACGGAAAGGTTACTGGCTCGGTGCTTCACGGAGGGTCCTGTATGACATCGGCGATTCGCAGTTTCGGGGAGGTCCATTTTGGGCAGGCGGAATTGGGGGATGTCCGGCGCACGCGCCGGTTGGTTCGCACGGCGGATTTGATGTGTCGTCGGCCGGGCGGCAGCTTGCCCCAGAAACTGCGGAGCCCCCGGGATCTGCGTGCCTTCTATCGGTTGGTGGATTGCGAACAGGTCACGCACCAAGCCATCCTGGCGTCCCATCGGGAAGCCACGTACCGCGTCATCTCCGAGATGGACTCGACCGTCTTGGTGCTTCACGATGCGACGGAAATGGACTTTACCACTCACCGGTCGTTGAAGGGTTTGGGGCAAATCGGCAATGGGCATCGCTGCGGTTACATCGTTCACAATAGCCTGGCCGTGGATCCCCAAACGCGGCAAGTGCTGGGGTTGTGCAATCAGGTGTTGCACCGTCGCGCCCGCGTGCGGTCGGACGAAACGCTCGCTCAGAAGCGCCAGCGCGCCTCGCGGGAGAGTCTGCTCTGGGTGAAGGGCACGGCGCCGTTGCCTGCCAATAAACAACTGGTCGACGTGTGCGATCAAGGTGCCGACACGTTTGAGTTTCTGGAACATGAGGCGCACAGTGGACGCGTGTTTGTCATTCGTGCGGCCTACGACCGGGCGATCCTGATCGGCCATGGCGACGCCGCCACGGCGCAGAGGAGTCACCTGCGCACCTATGCCGCCCAACTGCCCGAACAGGGGCGTTGGGTCCTCTCGGTGACCAGCAAAGTCGAGGTCCAGAGCCCCAAGAAGAAAGGCCAGAAAGCCGTCGTCAAACGGACCGCGCGGGAAGCGGAAATGGCCGTCGCCTATGCGCCGGTGCAAATCCTGCCCCCCAGCACCCGCAATGGTCAACATGGTCGTGAGCCGCTGCGAATGTGGGTGATTCGGGTGTGGGAGGTCCAACCGCCAGAAGGCCAGGAACGGCTCGAATGGTTCTTGCTCACGAACGAACCGACGAACACGTTCGACGACGCGTACCGCGTGGTCGGCTGGTATGAATGCCGCTGGATTGTGGAGGAATATCACAAAGGGATGAAGACGGGGTGCCGCATTGAAAGTCCACAATTTACCACGGAAGAGCGCCTCCAGCCCACCATCGCCCTGCTCTCGATCATCACCTTGACGCTGTTCGCCATGCGCGACGCCAGTCGTCGTCCAGACGCCAAAACACGTCCCGCCACCGACATCATCAGCGAAGACTACGTGGCTGTCCTGAGCGTGTGGCGGCATGGCAAGGTGAGAATGGATTGGTCGATCCACGAGTTCTACTATGCCCTGGCTCGGCTTGGTGGGCATCAGAACCGTCGCAGCGATCATCCGCCCGGTTGGCAGACCATCTGGGAGGGCTGGAAAGAACTCCAGGCCATGGTCTGTGGCGCCGACGCTGCAAAACTGATCCCAAGATGTGGTAAAACCTAAGGCCTCGCCCTCCCCCTCCCTTCATGCTCTCCTCACCACTCTCTATTCTCTCCGCCCTGCGGCTCGGCAGGAGCCTCGCCCTCCCGTCGCGGCTCGGCAGGAGCCTCGCCCTCCCGGCAGGAGCCTCGCCCTCCCGTTACCGCGTCGCCCTCCCGGCTCGGCAGGAGCCTCGCCCTTAGGTTTTACCACATCTTGGGATCAGTTTTGCAGCGTCGGCGCCACAGACCATGG
>JALOQX010000427.1 GCA_025459265.1 Pirellulaceae bacterium
GCTCCATGGCGCGATGCCGTGGTGTACTGGTCGATGTCCGAGGCAGACGCGCAGCACGTGCTGGAGCCCCACGGCGACGTGGCGTGGGGCGTGGAGCTTACCGGAGACGAGCGTGCCGCGTCTCTGGCCCGCGGCGGAGACGGCCGCGTCCTGAGGTTGCAGGGCGGCTACGTCACCACAAGCGCCGCCGCCTCGCTCGAACTGACCGGAAAGCAGGCGTCGCTCTGTCTGAGGGTGCGCGATCCGTCGAGGCAATGGCTCGGGGGGCTGCTGGCAACGCCGGACGCTCAGGATCGGCATGCCAACTTGATCTCGTGCGATGGCAAGGACCTGGTCTATCGCTGGCGCACCACGCCGCTCTGGGAGCGTGTGCAAGGGATGCGTGCCCCAACCGAGCAGGAACGGAACGACGCGCAACGCGGGAGCTATGGATTCAACGGCGAGTCCAATGACGCGCATGATCTGCTCACCTACGAGGCACACACATGGATCTGCTCGATCGTGCGCGTGCACGACGACGGACGGGTGGTGGTGAGCGATGCGAGTGGCCAGGCGGAACGATCGATCGACATCGGCCGGCAGTCGTTGAGCGACGCGGCGTTCTTCGTTGGATCCAAGGCAGGGACGTCCGAATTCCTGGAGGGGGATATCGCCGAGATCCTGGTCTACCGCCGTCCACTGACGGACGACGAGTCGCGGCAGCTGCACCACACGTTGCTCACGTCGTGGCACCTGGGCGCAGCCGACGCATACGACGCAGCTGCCATCCCCGCGGATGGTCTCGTCCTGCATCTCGATGCCGCTCACGCGCAAACGGACGAACAGGGCCGTGTGGCGCTATGCGGCGACAGCTCGGGACAGGCCCGCGACGTGCAGCAACCGGTCGCCGAGCGACGACCTCAGCGCCTCGACGATGTGCTGGGCGGGCGTCCTGCGCTCCGGTTTCAGCGCGGGCAGTATCTGCAGGGACCGGCCGTCCTGGCCGCGGGGGACGACAGTTTCACGATCGTGGCGCTCTGGCGCCGCGACCACCTGAACGGTTCCCAAGTGATCTGCGAACAGAATGCGCCGGGCGCACAAACCGGGCGGCGCGCCGCCCTCCTGGCGCAGGGCAGTGTTGCACCTCAGTACGCCGCCGGGAATTTCACCGACGGCGTGCTCCCGGTTAGCGCGCCCATCGACTGGATCGGCCGCGACGGCTGGCATGACGTCATCGTGCAGTTCGCGGACACCGTGATCGAGCTGTACGTCGATGGCGTGCTGGTCGACGAAGAGTGGCCTCACGGCGCCCTGCACGAGTTTCGCAGTCCGTTCGTCATCGGGTCAGGTTACACCGCCGACGGTCAGTGCCAGGTGCCGTTCTCCGGAGAGATCGACCATCTCGCCCTCTGGAATCGCGCGCTGACACCGCGCGAGATTGAGGTACTCTCGGGCGGAGCAGACCATGTCGCTCGGCGCGATCGGGAGATCCTCGGTACGCCACAAGCGAGTCTGCAGTACTGGCGACCGCGCGGGAAGGCCTATGCCGGCGACTGCATGGTGACCTGCAAGGATGGCGAGTTTCACGTGTTTTACCTCTACGACCGGCTGCACCACGCCGCCAAGTGGGGACTGGGCGCCCATCAATACGGACACTTTTCTTCCACCGATCTCAAGCACTGGACGCACCATCCGCTGGCGGTGCCCATCGAGCGCCAATGGGAATGCGCCATGGGGACGGGCAACGTCATCTATAACGAATTGGACGGCAAGTGGTACGCCTTCTACACCGACTGTGGCAGCCGCATCGAGTTCGTCGACAAGCCGCAGCCCGGCGCGTGGCTCTTCCGCGCCGTGAGCGACGACGGGATCCATTTCCAGAAGGACTTTCGACCTGTGTTGCCGGGCTTCGACAGTGACATCTTCTACGTACCGGAGACGCGGACATTTCATCTGATTGCGGAAGGTGGACGAACTCACTATCAGTCGGGCGACTTGACGAACTGGTCGGAAGTAGCGGACAGTGAGTTCCGCAAGACGGCCGAGCGCGACGACGTCAGCCGGATCTGCCCCGACACGCTCGCCTGGAACGGCTGGTACTATTTCACCGCCGGTTCCAGCCGGATTTACAAATCGCGCCAGCCGCTGGGCCCTTGGGAAGAGATACCCAAGAACATTTTCGACGGACTGTTCTTCTCGAAGATGCATGAGTTCCGGGATGGACGAGCCCTGGCGGCCGGCTGGGTCGCCTTCCCGGGCTGGGGTGGCAATCTGGTGGTCCGTGAGCTGGTGCAGTCGTCCAACGGAGATCTCGGTTTGACGTTCGTACCCGAGATGATCCCCGCCAGCGGGCCCGCGCGGAGCCTGCGCATGGCAGCGAGCCGAGGTCAGGTCGAGGGCGATTTCACCGCGCTCCACGTTCGCGCCGGGGCGACGATGGCGTACGCGGCCGTCGACGACGTGCCGCACGACAGCCGCATTCGCGTGACGGTGCGTCCTGCGCCAGGCGTCGAGGTGTTTGGCGTGTGTCTCTGTGGCGAGGGGGACTACCAGGCCGGCAGTGAGCTCTCGTTTCGTCCGGCGATGAACCACGTGCAATTTGCGCACCCACACGCGGGTGGATTGGCGCCGATCGTACCGGTGGTCACGCTGATGGACGGCGACACCGGCGCGCTGCCCCCCGTCGATCGGCTGCAGGAACCGCTGACGCTCGATATCATCATGACGGACCGGATCCTGGACGTCTGCCTGGCTGAGCGTCGCACGTTCATCGCTCGCCGCGCGGACCCAGGCGGTCACCGCCTGTTTCTTTTTGCCCAGGGCGGCGACGTGGTTTTCGAACAACTCGAGGTGCGCCCCCTATGGGGACAGGTACATTTGCCGCGGCGAGGTGGGTAACTTGGGGTGGTTTGCAGTCGCAGTTGGACCAACCCGTGATGACATACATAAATCGATGTTGGCCGGGACTTGGTTTCGTGGTGGCGGTGGTTTGTGCCCTGTTGATCGCTAGCGCAACGCGTGCCGGCGAATTGGGCATTGATGGCACGCATTTTACCCTCGACGGTCAGCGGGTGTTTCTGCTGGGAGTGAGCTACTACGGCGGCTGCGCACGGTCACCCGAGCTGATGGCGCGCGACTTCGACGATGTGCGTGAGCGCGGCGTGAACTGGGTGCGCGTCTGGGCCACGTGGGACATGTACGATGCCCAGCCAGCGGTCGGAGAGGACGGTGCCGCACAAGAGCCGGCAATCAGCCACCTGCGCGAGTTAGTGCGGCTGGCCAGCGATCGCGGACTGGTCGTGGATGTGACACTGCATCGTGGCGGTGTGCTGACGACGCACGTAGCGCACGTCGCCGCAGTCCGCACGCTGGCGCGCGAGCTGTTGCCCTGGCGCAATGTCTACATCGATGTGGCGAACGAACGAGACGTGCGGGACGCACGGTATGTGAGCACCCAAGAGTGCCGCGAACTGCGAGATGCGATCCGGGAAGTCGATTCGCGTCGCCTGGTCACCGCGTCGAGCTATCTCGGTTCAGCGGAGGAGCTGCGCGATTTCCTCACCGTGACGCGGCTCGACTTCATTACACCGCACCTGCCGCGCGGCGCCGCCGATCCCGCCAGGACTCACGGGCGCGTTGCGCGGTACCTGCGGTGGATGAATGAGATGGGGCAGACGGTTCCGGTGCACTTGCAGGAACCCTTCCGACGCGATTACGGTGCGTGGCAGCCGCAGCCTGACGATTTCCTGACCGATCTCCGCGGTGGGGTTGCGGGCGGTGCGGCCGGTTGGTGCTTGCACAACGGCAGTCGCCGCGAGGGTGCGGATCACGAGCCGCGACGCTGTTTCGATCTCCGCCCCGAGCGAGGGCCCTTCCTCCACACGCTGGACAGCGCCGAGCGCGCAGTGTTGGAAGCGATGGGAACCATCGGCCGGATTCCGTGAACGGGAAGACCGCCGCTCCTGGTTCTCGCCAGGAGCGGCGGCAATTACCCGACGTCAGTGGCCGCAGC